>NZ_JAPEPB010000001.1:4807727-5117045 GCF_026340565.1 Kitasatospora sp. NBC_01287 | reverse complement strand
GGAGCGGTCCCGATGTTCGTCGGCGCGGGGGTCGCCCTGCTCACCGCGCTCGGCGCCGCCTGGATCGCGGGCCGGCGCGCGGCCCTGACCCGTCCCATCGAGGCGCTCGCCGAGGCCGCCCTGCAGCGCCGCTGGTTCAGCTGGGTCCGGCTGCTGTTCGCCGTGCTCTGCCTGGCGGGCGGGACCGCGCTGGCCCTGGTCACCGCGCTGGTGATGGATCCCCGGAAGGCGGGCAGCACCGCCACGCCCGGGGCGATGCTCTGGGTGGCCGGCTTCGGACTGCTCGGGCCCGGCCTGAGCAAGGTCATCACGGCGCTGCTGCGCCGCCCGCTGGCCGCCTTCACCGGATTCTCCGGCCAGCTGGCCATGCTCAACGCCAAGGCCCGCTCGATCCGCCTGTCCGGGGCCGTGATGCCGGTCATGCTCGCCACCGGGCTGGCCACCTCGCTGATCTACCTGCAGACCACTCAGGCGGGCGGGGACGACCGGGCGTTCACCGACAACCTGCGCGCCGACCTGGTCCTCACCTCGGCCACCGGCGGGCTGCCGCCCGCCCTGGTGGACACCGTCCAGCAGCTGCCCGGCGTCGCGGCGGCCTCCGCCCTCACCTCCAGCTCCCTGTTCCTGGAGCCCGCGCAGAGCCCGGCGCAGAGCCCAGGGCAGAGCCCGGCGCAGAGCCCAGGGCAGAGCCCGGCGCAGAGCCCCGCCCCGCAGGCCGCCGGAAAGCACGACCGCAAGGTCGACGTCCCGGACCTCCCGGTGTTCGGGGTCTCCCCCCAGGGCGTGGCCGGCACGACGTCGATCCAGGTCCTCAGCGGCAGCCTCGACGACCTCAGCGGCGACACCGTGGCCCTGCCCACCGCGGACCTCGGCGGGCACCGGCTGGGCGACCTGGTCCCCACCCGGCTCGGCGACGGGACCCCGGTCAGCCTGCGCCTGGTCGCCACCGTCAGCGCCCGGCGCGGATACGAGACCGCGCTGGTCCCGGCCCCCCTGCTGCTCGGCCACACCACCAGCGGCCTGCTGCCGCAGATCCTGGTGCGCGGCGCCGCCGGCCAGGACACCGCCCAGCTCTCCCGGCGGCTGTCCGCACTCGCCGGCAGCACTCCCGGGCTGCGGGTGGTCAGCCGGGACCAGGTCACCGCCGCTCACCAGGACAGCGACAACACCCAGGCCTGGATGGCCTACCTGCTGGTGGTCATGGTCATCGGCTACGCGGCGATCGCCCTGGTCAACACCCAGGTGATGGCCACCGCCGAGCGGCGCGGGGAGTTCTCCCTGCAGCGCCTGATCGGGGCCACCCGGGGCCAGGTGCTGCGGATGACGACGGTCGAGTCGCTCCTGGTGGCGCTGGCCGGCCTGCTGCTCGGCACGCTGGTCGCGGCGGCAACGCTGGTGCCGCTGAGCCTGAACATCCTCGGCTCCCCGATCCCCGCCGGGCCGGTGTGGATCTTCCTCGTGGTGGTCGTGGCGGCCCTGGCCCTCACCCTGTCCACCACCCTGCTCTCCACCGCCGTGGCCCTGCGCGTCAGGCCCGCTCTGGCGGTCGCCGGCCGCGACTGACCCGCCGGCGCCCGCTGCCGACCGTGTCGGCGATCGGCTACCACCGCCGCCGGACACCACCGGCTGCTCTCCGTACGGGCGCACCTGCTGGAGAAGGCCGGCGACGCGGCCGGGGCCTACGAGCACTACCAGCGCGCCGCGAAGGCCACCGCCGGCATCGCCGAGCGGCGCCACCTGGAGTCCCGAGCCGGCCGGCTGCGGCCTCGGACCCACCTCGGCCACCCGGTCCAGCAGATGCAGGAGCACGCACAGCCCGAGCCGCGGCCCGATAGAGTGCTCGATCGGTAGGGCGCACCCGGAGCAGCCGCGCCCCCAGGGCCGTGACGGGGTGGAGATGCACGGAGCAAGGCTGGACGACCGGTACCACCTGGAATCAGTCCTGGGCTCCGGCGGCATGGGCCAGGTCTGGCGTGCCTTCGACGAACGGGTCGCCCGCCCGGTGGCGGTGAAGCTGCTGACGGGCGCCGACCCGGCCTCCGACGGCACCGAGCGGTTCGCCGCGGAGGCCAGGGCCGCCGGCAACCTCAGCAGCCCGCACATCGTGACCATCCACGACTTCGGCCGGGCCGGCCCCGAGCACGGCGGCGCGCCGTTCCTCGTCATGGAGCTGCTCAACGGGCAGTCCCTGGAGGAGATCGTCCGGCAGGGTGCGCTTCCGCCCGTGCCGGACGTGCTGGACTGGACCCTGCAGATCTGCACGGGCCTCGCCGCCGCCCATCGTGCCGGGATCGTCCACCGGGACGTCAAACCGGCGAACGCCATGCTGCTGCCCGGGAGCACGGTCAAGATCCTCGACTTCGGGATCGCCAAGCACGTCTACGAGGAACTCTCGCTCACCGGCGCGGGCCACATCGTCGGTACTCCTGCCTACATGTCCCCCGAACAGGCCCGAGGCGACCGGAACATCGGCCCCGCCGCGGACCTGTACGCCGTCGGCTGCCTGCTCCACACCCTGCTGACCGGACAGCCGCCCTTCTCGGGACAGCCACTGGCGGTCCTCCAGCAGCACCTCACCCGTGAACCCGAGGCCCCGAGCACCCACCGCGCGATCATCCCCGCGGGCGTCGACGACCTGACCCTGCGCCTGCTCGCCAAGACCCCCAGCCACCGCGGCACCGACGCGGCTCAAGTGGCCGAGGAGATACGGGCGTTGCTCGCGCCGCCGGCACCGCGCCGGCGGGCGGAGCCGCTGCCGCGCCCGGCTCCGGCTCCGGCTCCGGACCTGTCCTCCCTGACGACCCGTAGCGCCCGGTGGTCACCCGCTGTCCCCCACCCTCCGACAGTCCTCGCGCCACCGGCCGCGGCCCCGCAGGCCGCTGCCTCCGCCCGGCGGGAAGCCCCAGCCCCCGAGACCACGCCGGAACCCGCTCCCGCATGGCCAAAGGCGCCGAGGAGCAAGGCCGTGCGGCGGGCCGCCGCGGCAGGCGGCGCGCTGGCCGCCCTCCAGGTCTTCGCGTTCGCCTCCTGGTCCGCCACCTGGGCGGTCGTGGTCGGAGTCGCCGTCGCCCTGGTCCTCGCACTCGGCATGAAGCTCGACGAGCCCTCCAAGGGCGTCGAGGACGGCACCGGCGGGTTCTTCGTCTCGATGGGCGTGACGATCGTCTCCTGCCTGCTGCTCCTGATCGTCTCGCCGATGCCCTGGTGGGGTGTGCTGATCACGAGCTGGGTCATGTGCCCGGCGCTGCTGGGCGCGCAGAGACCGCTCGTCAGGAGCCTCGGCCGCACGCTGACGCGTCGCGGCTCCGAGGTGCAACTGGCGGTGAGCGCGGCCCTGGTGAACGCGACGATCGCCACCGGGTTCCTCGCCGGCACCTGGCTGCCGGTGCTGATGACGGCGGTCCTCGGAGTACTGACGTGGCTCGTGCTGTCGACAGCGGTCTCCGTCCTCATGCCCTTCAAGCCGCCGCGGGCGTCCCTGGACGCCTCACCCACTGGCTGACCACGTCACGCCGGTGGCACACGAAGGGTGCCTTCCTGTACTGATGGGCCCATGAAGAACGTCGCCCCGTACCTGCCGGTGCTCCTGGTCGTCGGTGTGCTGGCTGTCACGGTCGCGGTATCGCGCGCACGCCGTCGGCGCGAGCGCGCGACGCTGGCCGCGCAATGGGCCTGGCTGCTGCGCGAGCAGGAGGCCCGGCGGTCGGCGGGCGCTCGGCTGCTGCAGGTGGCGAGCGTGTACCAGCGGGCCCGGCGGGGGTCGAAGGCTCAGGTCCGGTGGTGCGACTCGGGGAGGCTCCAGGACGCGTGGTTCGAGGGCCGGCACGTGCCTCCGGGCGCGTTCATGTTGGTGACGGGCCAGGTCGGGTGGGGCCCGCACAACCGGATCCGGGATGTGCTGTACGTCGGGCCCGCGCAGGTGCACGGCTGGGTGCCCGCCTCGGCACCCACGGCGTGGCAGCGGGAGCAGTCAGCCGGACGCTCCCCCGCCTAGGCCACAGGGAAGACCAAAGGCCCAGGTCATGGGCTGCATGACCTGGGCCTTCACTGAGCCGCCTTCGGGATTCGAACCCGAGACCTACGCATTACGAGACCATGAGCGATCACATTGCATGGTGTCGCACCGTGCTGCCTCGTGATGTTCTGGCTGGCCAGAGCACTTGCGGCAGGTTAGCCGGTGACATCTCGCGTTGCGCCGTCCAAAGGCATCCGTCCACCGACTGTCCACCGGAGCCGCCAGATTGCGGCCCTGATGCCCGAATAGGCCCGTTGTCGAACTTCTACAATAGAGCCCTTGTGGCACCGCTTGACTGTCGGAGGACGATCCGCCAATTCAGGGCGCTTCTTTGAACATTTCGATTTATGGACCACCGTGATGACAACATTGGCAACCACAGTGGCAACAGTGACCGTGCCCTGGCCGATGGCTGAAGGCTGCATCCTTATCGGAAGGCGACTGCTCCCGCACCACTTCCTGCAGCCCTTCCACGGCCAGCAGGCGCTGGAGGTCAGCGGTCACAACTCGGTATGCCTTGCCGAGCCTGAGCACTTTGCATGGGTACTCTCCTCGCTTGGCCAATCCATAGCCAGTGCTCCGACCCAGGGACAAGATCCTGTTCGCCGTCTGCAAGTCGACGGTCGGAGGAAGAGCCATCAGGTACTGGCGAAGCAACGACACTCCCACCAGCGGAAAATCAACGATGGGAGCGGCCTGGCCAGGCTCGTCCGGCACTGATCCCCTCCACCTCTCGTGCGACTGCAAGCTATCGCCCCCAACATGGATGGACTTGCCCGCTCGAAGCACCGCCATTCGAGGGACTCAAGGAAATCACCCGCACGGGTGACCTCCTACCCGATGAGGTGACGCTTTGCTGCTCGGCCACGGGGCACCAGACCGGTGTACTCACAGACAGGCAGAGAGTGATCTTCGCGCAATGCCTCGGTCACCGCCTGTCGGCGCCGGGTAGGGCATGGCAGTCATCTCTGCTCGTCCTCGGAGCCCCACGGCAACGACCGGATGGCGGTGACGGTGAGGTGCCGGCAACGGATGCGCTCGTCCAGCCACTTCGCCGTCTCGGGTCGTTCCAGAACCCTGAGCAGTTCCCGGCAGCGATCTATACCTTCAGACTTGGGGCTGGCCACGATCAGGTGGTTGTCCACGGCCACGGGCTCGTCGCCAACCACGAGCACCCCAGCCCCCCTGCTCCCGCCCTTACTGCCCTGACCGGGGCGTGAGGTACGACGCATGACGACGAAGGGTGGCGCGATCAGCCGCTTGGGATAGTTCCGGACACGTTCAGGCAGACTCATCTCGCCCTCAGCTGGCAGGTCCCGGGCTGTGAGGTAAGGGGCCCGCGGTCCTGTCCGAGGGTCACGATTGTCGACGACAGGCCCGACCCGGATGTCGAAGAGGTCTTCCAGTGTCCTCCCGGTGGCTGCCTGCGGCTCCGGCCACCAGGAGACTTCTCCTGAATGCCCCCGATGGCGCCGCACGGTGGAGAGCAGGAAGACGTCCACATCGGTGTGAATGTCGAACATGCCGTGCGGCTTGATCTGCTCCACTGTGAGCAGTCCGGCCAGCTCGTCGCGCCACGCGCGGTACCGACTTCCGCTGCGCAGCACATCGGGCAGGACCGCCGTGAGCCTCCCGCCGCCGCGCAGTGCCGCTGCCGCTGCGGCGGTGAACGTCGCCGCCTGGGAGGTGCTGCCCGAAGACCAACGGCAGGAGGGCGTTGCTTCGGCCATACCGTAGGGCGGGTTGAGCAGGATGTGGCCGCGGAACCGGGCAGAGGCTCCACGGGACTGCAGCTCCTGTAGGCCGTCCCCTAGTTGGAGCAGCGGAAACGCCCCGGCTACCCGGTCTGACGCAAGCCGAGTATCACTTCCGACCTGCCGGTGCCGCTCCAACAGTGCGAGGACCAGCCGCATCCGGGCAGCCGTGATGTACGGCTCCTGTAGGTCGTGGCCTCGCAGCCGCCTGTTCCAGTCGGTCAGGGTTCTGGCAGGCGTGGCCGCCAGCGGCAGTCGGGCGGTGGCGGCGAGCAGGAGGTCACCTGCACCGCAGGTGGGATCCCAGTACGTCCGTGTGTCCGGCTGGACACCGATCGGCGGCAACAACTGCTCGAAGGATTCGCGGACTGCACCGGTGGTGAAGAAGGACCCGGTGTCCCGTCGAATCTGCCTGGGCACCAGCGACCGCAACTTTGACGCGGCCTGGCCGTTGAGCGCCGCATGGACGTCGTCAGCGATTCGCTCCCAACGGCCACGTGATGCCTCGGCAGCCAGCAGCCCGAGCTGACGGGCGTAGGTGTCGTACGGTACGGCTCCCATAGCGCTCCCCCTCCTCGTGATCCAGGAGGTGAAGTTCCGGGGATCAGTGTGCTTCAACGCTCCAAGGTCAACAGCATTCTGCAGCAGGATGACGGACGGCAACAGCCGATCCGTCATCCTGCTGCGACCTGCCTGATAAGGACCCTACGCCTTGGGGGTCTTTGACGGCTTTGGCTGCGTCACCGCGCGTGCGGCGGACCGCTGGCGCGGTAGCGGCAGTGGGACGCGGCACTGCGCCGAGTCCACCGACGCCGTCACGAAATCGCGGTGGTTCTTCAACGGCGGGTCGAAGGACAACTCACCGGCGTCCGCGGTGACGGAGATCGTTCCAGCGCAGCAGCGCCCGCCGCCCCGGCCGGCAGCGGGCCGCTGGGCCAGATGGTGAGCCGCAACCTGCTGATCCTTGTCATGGCAGTGGGCGGACAACTGTGTGCAGGCGATATGCGCCTCAGGGGCTGCCTCCCTGACGCCGGCCACAATCTCCGGGTGGGGGTTTCGGGGCCGAAGCCCCCCACCGATGGAGAAGACCACAAGATCCGGCGAAACCAGCTGCGTGAGGTTCCTGGCGAACTCCCGCGGCGCGCGGCTACTCCCGGGCAAGCCGCCGTGGTGCGGGAAGACCAGGACCGACGCCGACAGCTCCTGCTTGGAGTCCACGATGTGCGCCAGCCCTGCGGCATCGACGTCAGCCGCGAGCAAGGCCACTGGCTGCCCGTCCAGGTGGACTCGGATCACCACGGACGTCGAATTGCTGGTCAAGGAGCCGTGCTGGGACGGCTGACTCGTACTGCCGCCGAGCACCATGGTGATGTCAGGGTGTAGCACCTCAAGCCTGGCCCGCCCGCAACGAAGCACCTGGCCTGTCTCAGTGGTGATCATCTGATGACCATCCAAACCGCCCCGACGCTTGCGCATCATGACGGCCATCTGCAGGCGCTTCCAGATCGCCGTGTCCTTGCGCCAGTCCGGATTCATCCAGACGGTGCCGATAGTGAACGCGTCGTCGAGCAATAAGGCAGGCGATCCGCCGATATGATCCTCATCCCCATGGGAGAGCACCAGGTGGACCATCCTTGAGACTTTCCGGCGTTCCAGCTCCGCCTGCGGAACCGTGCCTGAACGCCCGGCGTCAATGACCGCGCACAGGTCTCCGTCGTGGACCACTGCCGAGTTGCCGTGCCCGACGTCGAGGATGGTGATACCAAGGGAAGCAGTGTCGCCGTCCGGTACGTGGCCACTGACCTGGGTGAGGTTGTCGCTCACACGAACATCCGCTCGCTCGGCTGATCGGGTGAAAGCACAATATTGCGGTAGTAGAGGTCTTCGGGCTTCTGTGCGTAGCAGTTGACCTCAGCCTCCAACCACTGTCCGACCAGGCTCTCGGACCGCAGGCCGGTTGCCTCAATGATCGGATCCAGCGGCATCCAGATCGGGGACTTGATGTCCCACCCCACGACAACGACCTGGGCCCGACGCACCTCCCCCTTGGGGTCGACTCCGAGTACCTCGATCGGGGTCGGGAAGGCTCGGCGTTCGCGGGCGAAGTCGCCATTCAACTCAGCCACCGCGCGGGCCATGGCCGGCAGGATCTCCTCGTCGAGATCGGATTTCCCGACCACCTGGGGGATGCCCATCCGCCAGCGGCTGATCGAACCCTGTTGGGCAGTGTTGATGTGGCTACTGATCAACACTGCCGGCAGCGGGGCAGAGCTCTGCAGGTTGGCCTTGCTGACCACCTCGGCCCCAGTGAAGCCGACCCGGCCGTGACCGCTCAATACGTGGTCGCAGATAAAGGCGTCGTACTGCCCGACCAGGGACGCCAGGAAGGCATCCGCGTCGGAGTTCGGGTCGAACTCGGTGATGATGGTGGTCTGGTAACCGGCGTCCTTGAGCCGGTTCTCCACCGCCATGGCGTCCCGTCGGTCGTCGTCAGCGATGACGACCGATGCCCCCCTGGATAGCGTCAGCACTCCCCTACCGCTCCCATCAGTCGAACTGCCCACCGTCAGTGACCGCACCCGTTCGAGCCGGCAGTTGCACCAGGATACGCGCTCCACCCAACTCCCCCTTCGCGCGCGCCTCCTGCCTCCCCTTCAGGTCTCCGACGATGTCGCGGACAATAGTCAGACCGAGCCCAGTGCCGTTGTCAAAGGTCGTCTTCCCAGGCAGCCAGATCGACTTGAGCGCGATGCCGATGATGCCTGGTCCCGAGTCGTCAACGCAGAGCACGACGTCCTGACCAGTCGCGTCCTCCCGGTCCACCAGCCGGGTCCGGATGCGGACGATGCGCTCGGGGCCCATCGGGACGTCTGTGCGAGTGAAGGCGTGGGCGGCGTTGGCCAGCAGATTGGACAGGACGGACTCGATGTCGGCCGTCGTGGTACGGACCGCCGCACCCCCGGCGTGCAGATCGAAGAGGATCTTGATGTTCCGCTCGTCGAGGTAGCCCTCGAACAGCTTCACCACCGAACGACAGGTGGCATCAATATCAATATCCCCGACCTCACGCTTGCTCTTCTCCAGGAGGCTGAGCGGGAGTCGGGCGAAGGTCTCCAAGGTTTTCGCACTGTCAATGGACGACTCGATGGGGCTCTTGAACGACTCCTCGTACACCTCAGCGCTGACATGCGGTTCGATCCTGCGCCGCAGGGTCTTCAGCCCACTGCCGATCCTTGCGGCCGGGCGAAGCGCTTCATGAGCGAAAACCGCCGTGCTCGTCCCGACCGTGGCCAGGGATCGGTAGAGCAACAAGTCCTCGCGAAGGGCCTCGATTTCCAGCCTCTGGATGTCCACCACACGGGTCGCACTGTCGGCGAGCGATCGCAGAGTGGCCTGGTCGCTGGGAGCATCGATGGGAAGCATGCCCTCATCGGGAGGTGCGATGGCGGCGAGGATCTGCTGGAAGCGGACTCCGGCTTCCTCCGCATCGTCATGGGCTTTGGTCGCAGCACCCACCCGCGCCTGCTCACGCTTGTCGAGACGCTGGTCAGCAGCCCAGTCCATGGCGGACTTGGCAAACTCCTGAAGCTGGCTGAACTGGAACGTCTCGACAAAGCCGCTACGGTCGGTCTTAGGACGCAGCACATCGCCCTGGTCGGCCACCAGCAGTCGGCCCAACGCCGTAGCCGTTGACGGCCGCAACTCCGGGTTGCCGGCGCGGCGAAGGTTGATGTTCAGCCAGTCATTGCCCTTGTCGCCATAGGGCTGCACCCGCAGTCCCCGGTGGTAGAGATGGATCCCGCCGACCTGGCGAAGCCAGCCTTGGATCTCCCGCGTCGGCTGCTCAGCCAGCCTGACCTCCTTCTTGGTTGCCGAAGGATTTAGATTGAACATCCAGAGCTCAAGGGTCGCAGCAGGCGCGTCGAAAGCCATGGGCGGAGTCGGGTTCTTCTTCTTGCGGCGGGTTCCCTGGCGGTGCCCCACGTCCGCGTGACCACCCATGAATTCAGCTTCATCACGCCAGTTGTACAGCGTCGCTGACGCCTGCCCGTTGCCGTCCAGTACCGCTACGAGCCGATACTCGAAGTAGCGCAGGAGCTTCGAGTTCACCAGCCGTGAGAGCTCCGTGTATTCCGGGGCATCGCACACCACCTGGAAGGCCGTGCTGTCAGCGAACGGCCCGCTGAGCAGAAGCAGCGATCGGGCTAGCTGCTCCGCCGCGCTCGGGGAGATGCTGTGGCGGAGACCGGTGACAGCGACCGTGGTCCCCTGCCGCCATACGGCGGACCCATCGGAGACAGACGGGTCGAATTCCCGCGTCACTATCCGCAGGGGCACATCCTCGACAGCCTGCGCAGCATCGATGCGATCCCAGTCGATTCTCAGGACATGCTCAATACCAGGCTCGGCCCGGGACCGCGTGGTCACCGTCACCGTGGTACCGAGCCGCAGCGCGGCGAGTCGACCGAGCCCCTTCTCGCCGACCTTGCGCCGTCCGAGGCGAAGGGTGTGTGTGGACGAGACCTTGCCAGATTTGCCAATCAGCAGGAACCCTGACGCTAGCTCCGCCTCTGTCATCCCGTCACCGTCATCGGAAACGGTCAGCGTGCCTCCCGCTTCGGATGCACCACTCAGCTTGATAGTGCACAGCGCCGCATCAGCGTCGTAGGCATTGCGGACCAGCTCCATGATCCCCAAATCGGGATGTGGAACGAGCTCTTCGCCGAGACGGGCAAGGATCTCTGGGGCGAAGCGGAGTCGATGGTCGATCAAGCGAGCCTCCCCGATACGAACGGTGCTGGGCAGTCCCCTACCCCCTCGCCCGCATGGTAGCCGGGCGACAGCGCAGCAGGGCAGGGCGCAGGTGGCGACCAGACGACACTTGCCTATAGCTGGCTGCAACCGAACCGACACTAGGAGCTCTGCCTTGCCGGAAACGGACGGCCCCAGCCGCAGTCTTGTGACCGCCGAGGATCACCCCTTCTGCACTACCAATGCACGCTTGTCCACCGACTGTCCCCCAAGGCGCTCCGGCGCCGAGTAGACCAACTCGCCATCGCCGACAAAGCCGCAGTTCACAGGCACGACGGCGAATCGATGACACCAACGAACCGAAGACCTACGCATTGCGATGCATCGAGTCCAGGTGCCCGATTTGCCCGACTCCCATGGTCATTGGAACGAGAAAACCCCAGGTCAGAAGCCTGACCTGGGGTTTACCTTGAGCCGCCTTCGGGATTCGAACCCGAGACCTACGCATTACGAGCCCGGGGGTGATCATGTTGGCTGCTACCGCCGTCGGTCACCTGGTGACGAAACCGCAGGTCATGGCACGGTCACGTGCTCCACGATCCTGCTCGGACCAGCATGTACCGCACTGTCCGCTCACGCATCGCCCCTCCCTCCGGGAGGAATCGATCGAGGGCAGCATTGATGTGGTTGAGGATCTCCGCCGCGGACGGCGGAGTCTTGTCGCCCCCCGCCATCGCCCTGTGCCGAGGTGCACGGCCTCGGCGGCCTCAA
The DNA here is from genome assembly GCF_026340565.1 of Kitasatospora sp. NBC_01287. Lineage (NCBI taxonomy): Bacteria > Bacillati > Actinomycetota > Actinomycetes > Kitasatosporales > Streptomycetaceae > Kitasatospora > Kitasatospora sp. NBC_01287. Next base: position 5,105,753 of record NZ_JAPEPB010000001.1, on the reverse strand, counting down.
GCCCCCCGGGGGCAGCCCCGCAGACGTCGTCACCCAACGGGTGGCGCGCCGCGCCGCGCCGCGATGGCAGCGTGGATCATCGCGCCGATCTCCACGATGATCCTGCCGGCGTCGGCGTGGCCGGAGGCGATGTAGTCGGCGATGGCGTTGTGGGAGTTCTGGTTCGCGAACACCGCGTCGACGACGGCGTCGCCCAGGTCCGGCGACTCGAGGAACTGGGCCCGTGAGTTGGCGCCCGCCTGGTCGACGAGGTCCTCGTTCTCCAGGAGGACGGCGCCGAGGATGTCGACGAACCCTTCGACCTGGCCGCGGGAGAACTCGGCTCCGAAGAGTTCGTTGAGCCGGTCTATGACTGCCTGAAAGGCAACCATGACGGGGTCCGGGGTCCTGCCGGAGCCGGCGGCGCTGATACCGCGGATGCCTGTGCCGCCGCCGAGGCTGATGTCGATCGCGGCGTTCCTGGTGTGCTTGATCTTCTTGAGCTCGACGTCGGACAGGTCGATCTCCGCGGTGACCGTGGTGGGTCGGATGTACCGCTCGAGCAGGCGCAGGAAGATGGACCGCTTCTCCAGCTGGGTGTCGGCGTAGTCGACGACCTGACTCATGAAGTCGTACAAGCGCACGAACGTGGCGACGTCCTTGCAGAACTGGTCGAGAGCATCGACCTCGGCGGTGTCGTCACGCTTGACCGCGTCGATGTACCGCTTGGCGTACTCGTCCCGGGCGGGCTTGATCGCCGCGGCGAGGGCGTTGTTGCCGGCTCGGTCCAGCCACGCGGTGGCGCAGCTGTCGACCTGGGCGTCGGTGAAGATGCCGGCCTGGTCGAGTTTGGCGGAGATGTCGTGGACGATGTTCGGGTCGGTCGTGGTCTCGAGGCGGGCGTCGGTGTAGTACGGCTCGAAAGCCTTGCGGATCTCCTCGGGGTCGTTGACGAAGTCCAGGACGAACGTGACGTCCTTGCGCTCGCCCGACGGCGCGCGATAGGTGCGGTTCAGCCGGGACAGGGTCTGCACGGCCAGTACCCCCGACAGGCGCTTGTCGACGTACATCGCGCACAGCAGCGGCTGGTCGAACCCGGTCTGGAACTTGTTCGCGACGAGCAGGACCCGGTACTCCGGCCCGGCGAACGCCGACGCGATACCGGAGCCGACCTTGGTGGGGTTCATCGAGGTCTCGGTGAACGGCCCCGGGCCGGTCCTGGGGTCGTCGACGGAACCGGAGAAAGCGACCAGGGAGCCGACGCCGGTGTAGCCGCGCTCGGCGACGTACTTGTCGATGAGCGTCTTGTAGCGGACGGCGGCCTTGCGGGAGTCGGTGACGACCATGGCTTTGGCGTGCCCATCGAGCAGGTGGGCGACGTTCTCACGGAAGTGCTCGACGATGATGGCGCACTTCTGGCTGATGTTCGTCGGGTGCAGCCTGACCCACCGCATGATGCCCTTGGTCGCGGCGGACTCGTCGACGAGCTCGTCCTCGACCGCACGCGCGTCCTGGACCACGCCGCCGACGGTGTCCGACTCCTTGACCGCGGTCCGCGCGATCTCGAACGCCGTGTTGTACGTCTGGTAGCCGCGCAGCACGTCGAGGATGAACTCCTCCTCGACGGCCTGCTTCATCGTGTACGTGTGGAACGGGTGCGGGATCCCGTCCGCGTCCGGAGTGCCGAACAGCTCCAGGGTCTTGGCCTTCGGGGTCGCGGTGAACGCGAAGAACGACACGTTCGGCGTCGTGGCCCGCGCGGTCATCTGCGCGACGAGCTCGTCCTCCGCGGACACCTCGCCACCGTCGTCCAGGTCCCCGAGCTCGGCAGTGGACAGGATCTCGCGGATCCTGCCCGCCGTGGCACCCGACTGCGACGAGTGGGCCTCGTCCGCGATGACCGCGAACTTCTTGCCCGCCAGCCCCTGGTTCGCGGCGATGGCGTCCATCGCGAACGGGAACGTCTGCAACGTGACGACGACGATGAGCTTGCCGCCGGCCAGCGCCTGGGCCAGTGCGGTGGACTTGGACCCGGCCTTGCGGGCCTCGACCTCGTCGACCGTGGTGATGATGCCCCCGCCCGACGCCGATCCCGTGTCGGCGGAGTCGATCTGACGCACGGCCACCTGGAGCTGGTCGTCCAGGACCGTGCGGTCGGTGACGACGATGACGGTGTCGAAGACCTTCTTGTCGTTCTCGTCGAAGAGACGCGCGAGGCGGTGCGCGGTCCACGCGATCGAGTTGGTCTTCCCCGACCCCGCCGAGTGCTGGATCAGGTACCTGCTGCCCGGACCGCTCTCGCGGGCGTGGGCGACCATCCTCGTGACGGCCTCCCACTGGTGGTAGCGGGGAAACAGCAGCGTCGTGGACTTCTCGATGGCCCCGGTGATCGGGTCGCGCCGTTCGCGGGTCTCGGTGTGGCAGAACTTGCCCAGGATCATCAGCCAGTTGTCCCGGTCCAGCACCTTCTCCCACAGGTACGACGTCGCGGACCCGTGAGGGTGGGGAGCGTTGCCCTTGCCACCCTGCCCGTCGCCCGCGTTGAACGGCAGGAAGTACGTCTTCGCGCCGGCGAGCTTCGTGGTCGTCCACACCTCCTCGTTGGAGACCGCGAAGTGCACCAGGGCCCGGTTCCCGAATCCGAGCAGGGGCTGCGCGTGCCCACCCGCGTCCTTCGGCGCGCGGGCCTTCTTGTACTGCTCGATCGCCTCCGCCACGGACTGCGTGAAGTCCGTCTTCAACTCCAGGGTCGCCACCGGGAGGCCGTTGACGAACAGGACCAGGTCGAGGGACCGGTTGTCCTTCGTCGAGAAGTGCACCTGCCGCATCACCCGGACACGGTTCCTGCTGTAGTCCGCCGTGGTCGTGGCGTTCATCGTGGTGGCGGGCTTGAACTGGCACATCCGCAGCGAGGCCGAGACGTGCTTGAACCCCCGGCGCAGCACGTTCAGGGTGCCCCCGCCCTGCGCGGCATCGGTGTCCAGCACCTTGCACAGCCGGTCGAGCAGCACCTCACGCGACTTCTGCTCCGCCGCGGTGCCGGCCCTGGTGGCCTTGGCGAACTCGTCCGGCTGCGTCTCCTCGAGCCACGCGAAGACATCGTCGGGAATGAGCGCCCGCTCGCGGTCGTACACGACGCCCGGCTCGTGGTCGGTGGGCGAGTACAGCCAGCCGCTCCTTGCCAGGTGGGTACAGAACTCGGTCTCGAACGACTTCTCGTCGTAATCCGCCATCACGCCCCCGATGTCGCGGCCCGCCCCACGGCGCGCACGTCCAGTTGCCCGGTCACGGCGGCGGTGATGAGCGCCGCGCGCCGCTCCTTCGCCAACACGATGTGTTCCTTGGCCTTCGAGACCAGCGCGTCGATCCGCGACGTCTGCTCATCCAGGTCTGCCGCGATCGCCTGCTGCTCGTGCAGGGGCGGACGCGCCACCCGCAGGTTGGCCAAGTCGTAGCACGTCAGTCCGCCCTTCGTGCTGCCGTTCTCATCGCTCATGAGCCGAAGGTCGTCATACCTCGAGCGCAGTGCCCACAGCAGGTAGCGCGAGTCCCAATGCGCTGCCTCGGGCTGCACGTACGCGACATGCTGGCTCACGGTGGCTTCGATCTCGAGGATGGTCGCCATGCCGCGCGTCCGTCCCTGACCGGTCAGTCCGACCAGGACGGCTCCGGGGCGCACGATCGGCAGATGGCATTCGAGCCGCGCCCGCTCGGTCACGTACTGATCGGATCCTGTCACGGACGCGGAATTCACCACAGCGCTGTTGAGCCACGGGAGATCCCCTCCGAACCAGAACGCCGCCTGTTCCCGTCTGGGAGTCGAGCCGTTCCCCACCCGCGTGCGACGGGCCAGTTTGTCGGGTGTCGACGCCGTACTCGCGGCGTCGATGGCGACGCGGATCACCGCCGCACGTCGTTCATGGAGGGTGTCGATGAGCTGGTTCTGCTTGCCGATCAGCGTGTCGATCCGGGACGTCTGCTCGTCCAGGTAGTCCGCGATCGCCCCCTGCTCCTCCAACGGCGGCAGATAGGCATCGAGGGCGGCGATCTGCGCTACTCCGATGCCCGGCTGCGCGGCGGTGACCGAGTACTGCCCCAGGTCCATCGTCCGGAGCAGGTGAGCCAGCCATCTGGCGTCCACCCCTCGTGCCGGCGTACTGACGATGGCGTGTTCACTCGCCCAGAACGCGCCCCTGGCGAGGTGGACGTTGCCGCAGAGCGCGCCCTGACGGCCGATCAGGACATGGACCCCGTCATGGGTCGGCACTTCCGTGAACCCGCGCACACCGTTGCCGCCGTAGACCGGGACGCTTCCCGCGTCCTCGATCCGCTCGGCGGTGATGGCGTCTCCGGCCCGCATCTCGGACACCAGGTGCTTGACCTTCGTCCGGCGCCACGCCGCCGGCACGTGGACGCCGCCCAGCCAGGCGATGTCGGACTTCTTCCTGGCACGCTCCGCCGTCACTGCTCGACCTCGCGGAGGAGGTCCATGATCTCGGCGACGACCTTGTTGAGGTCGGCGTCGATCTCCTCGAGCGGGCGCGGCGGGGTGTAGGTGTAGAAGTGGCGGGTGAAGGGGATCTCGTAGCCGACCCTCGTCTTGGAGCGGTCGACCCAGGCGTCAGGTACGTGGGGGTGCACCTCGGCGTCGAAGTACGCGTCGATGACAGCTCGTGCCGCTCCGTCGGCCTCGGCGGTCTTGGGGGTGCCGTTCCAGCCGAAGGGGATGTTCTCGGTGTCGCGGAGCTTGGTGTCGGGCTCGATGCCGCCCTTGGGGTCGCGGATTTCGTCGGCGGTCTCGTCGCGCTCCCCGAGGGCGGTCCACAGCGCCTTGCGTTGCGGCGCCGACAAGATCACGCCCTGGGAGCCGAGGTGCTTGCCCAGGTCCGCTGTGAAGGCCTCCTGATTGCGGTACAGCTCCTCGCCGAAGGTGGCGAGCACGCCCGCGAGCCGCTCGCGGTCCACGGTCTTCAGCTTCGGGTCGGTGCGCGCCGCTTCGATGCGTTCCGCGGTGCACGCGAAGTTCAGTCGCAGCGGGCGCTCGATCGTGATGGTCCAGTAGCCGAAGTCCTCGTTGTCGAACACCTTCGACGTCCCGCTCTCCTCGAAGGCGTCGTAGTCGGCGAGAATGGCGGCCCGGTCGTCGTGGCTGATCTCCACCCGCTTCGAGCCGAGGGACTTGCGCATCTTCGTGTACCGCCCGGACCCGTCGATGAGCTGGACCCGGCCGGTGCGCTCGGCGGCCTTGTTGTTGTCCAGGACCCACACGTACGTGGAGATGCCGGTGTTGTAGAACATGTCGTTCGGCAGGGCGACGATGGCCTTCACCATGTCCATCTCCAGCAGCCAGCGGCGGATTTCCGACTGCCCGGACCCTGCGCCGCCGCTGAACAGCGGCGAGCCGTTCATGACGACACCGACGAGGCCGCCGCCCTCGCCGCGCGGGCGCATCTTGGACGCGAGGTGCAGCAGGAACAGCATCTGACCGTCGCCGACGCCGGGCAGGCCAGGGCCGAACCGGCGGGTGAAGCGGAGCTTGTGCTCCTCCTTCACGACCTTCTCCGCGGCCTTCCAATCCACCCCGTAGGGCGGGTTGGACAGGCAGTAGTCGAAGGTGCGGCCGGGGAACTTGTCGTCGGCGAGGGTGTCGCCGAGCTTGATGTTGTCGGGATCCTGGCCCTTGGCCAGCAGGTCGGACTTGCAGATCGCGTAGGACTGCGGGTTGATCTCCTGCCCGTACAGCGTCAGGCGGGCGTCCGGATTCTGCGCGCGCAGGTGCTCCTCGGTCAGCGACAGCATGCCGCCGGTGCCAGCGGTCGGGTCGTACACCGTCCGCACGACGCCCCTGGCGCCGAGGGCGTCGTCGTCCTCGGCGAACATCAGGTCCACGACCAGGCGCACGGCGTCACGCGGGGTGAAGTGGTCACCGGCGGTGGCGTTGGACGCCTCGGCGAAGCGGCGGATCAGGTCCTCGAACAAGTCGCCCATGTCGGAGTTCGACATGACGTCCGGGTGCAGGTCGACCTTCGCGAAGCGCTCCACCACGGTGAACAGGCGGTTCTTCTCGGCGAGGTCCGCGATGATCTCGTTGAACCTGAACCGGTCGAACACGTCGATCGCGGAGGAGAACGAGTTCACGTACCGGGTGAGGTTCGCTTCGAGGTCGTCCGGGTCCAGGAGCAGGGTCTCCAGCGTGAACTTGGACGTGTTGTGGAACCGCAGACCGGTCGCCCGGCGCACCAGGGAGTCCTTGCGCAGGTCCGAGTCCACCCCCGCGATGAGCTCGGCGATCTGCTTCCGATGAGGCTCGAGGATCGCGTCCAGGCGGCGCAGGATCGTCATCGGCAGGATCACCGACCCGTACTCGTGCTGCTGGTACGGGCCTCGCAGCTGGTCTGCGATCGACCACACGAAGCTGCTGAGTCTGCTCACTGGCTATGTCCTCGTCTTCGAAAAACAACGAACCCCAGGTCAGAGGCTTGACCTGGGGTTCATCTCGGAGCCGCTTTCGGGATTCGAACCCGAGACCTACGCATTACGAGTGCGTTGCTCTGGCCAACTGAGCTAAAGCGGCGGCACCGCTGCCAGGCACAGCCCCCGAAGGGACAGGTGTGCGTCGGCAACGCGGGCCAGTCTACACAGGTCCGAGGGGTGATCCGTAACGCGAATCGGACCCGACCCGGACCGGACACGGACCCGACTCCGACCCGGCCTCCGCCCGGCCCCGGCGGCCGGGCGGAGGGCCTGTCAGGCGGAGGAGACGGCGAGCTTGGCGGCGAAGCCGGCGAAGAGCAGGGCGACGGCGCTGGTGAGGCCCGCGGAGAGGCGCTTGCGGCGGCGGAAGGCGGCGGCCAGCCGGGTGCCAGCGAGGATCAGGGTGGAGAGGTAGAGGAAGGAGAGGAGCTGCAGGATGCCGCCGAGCAGGATGAAGGAGAGGGCCGGGGCGCTGTAGTGGGGGTCGACGAACTGGGTGAAGAAGGAGAGCAGGAAGAGGATCGCCTTGGGGTTGAACAGGCTGATCACCAGGGCCCGGCGGAACGGGCGCTCGGTGTCCGCGACCGGCGCCGGCTCCTCCCCCGCCTCGGCAGCGGCGGCAGCGGCGCGGTGGTCGCGCCAGAGGACGCGGGCGGCACGGAGCATGCCGACGCCGATCCAGAGCAGGTAGGCGGCGCCGCCGAACTTGACCACCGCGAAGACGTCCGGGTTGGCCTTGAGCAGCGAGGCGGCGCCCAGTGAGGTGAGGCTGATCAGGGTGAAGTCGCCGAGGAAGACGCCGGCGGCGGCCCGGTAGCCGGTGCGGACTCCCTTGCGGGCGGCCACCGAGAGCACGTAGAGGGAGTTCGGGCCCGGCAGCAGCACGATGACCACCGCCCCGAGCGTGTAGGTGGCGAGGTCGGTGACTCCCAGCACGATGAGCTCCTCGGGCTGTCGGGGGTATTCGGGGGTATTCGGGGGTACGACGCGTGGATGGCGGCTGGTTATCGTACCGGCCATTCGCACGGCGGTCGCCTCGGATCGCGATACATAACAAACGTTTGGTAGGTAGCATGAGGCCCATGCCGCCCGCCCGTGGAGACCATGAAGCCCGCCGCCGTGACGTTTCCGAGGCGGTCTGGCGCGTGCTCGCCGCTCGCGGCTTCGGCGCACTGACGCTGCGCGCGGTCGCCGCCGAGATGGGCGCCTCCACCGGGCTGCTCACCCACTACTTCCCGAACAAGCAGGCGCTGCTGCGCACCGCGCTGGAGGTGCTCGACCAGCGCAACCAGGAGCGCCCGCGCTCCACCCCGCCCGCCGAGGGGCTGGCGGCGCTGCGCACCGCCCTGCTCGACAACCTGCCGCTGACCGCCGAGCTCGCCGACGCGAACCGGATCTGGGTCAGCTCCTGGGACGTCGCCCTGGCCGATCCCGAACTCGCCGCCGAGCACGCCGAGCGCTACCGCAGGTCCCGCACCCGGCTGGCCGGCCACATCGCGGCGGCCAAGGCCCGCGGCGAGCTGCCGGGCACCAGCCGCGCCGACGACCTCGCCGCCGCGGCGCAGTCCTTCACCCTCGGCCTGATCACCCAGGCGCTGCTCGCCCCGGCCGAGTTCCCGCCGGAGCGTCAGATCAGGCTGCTCGACGACTGGTTGGCGAACATTGCGGCGACGGCCTGAACGAACCGCGCCCGAGTGCCCGTCACTTCGAGCAGCGCAGCCCCTGGGCCGGCGCCTGCCCCTCCAACAGGTAGTGGTTGACCGCCGAGTCCACGCAGTCGTTGCCGCGCCCGTACGCGGTGTGCCCGTCGCCGTCGTAGGTCACCAGCCGCCCGGACTCCAACTGCCCGGCCAGCGACTGCGCCCAGGCGTACGGGGTGGCCGGGTCGCGGGTGGTGCCGACCACCACGATCGGCGCCGCACCGGCCGCCCGGACGGTGTGCGGCGCGCCGGTCGCCCTGATCGGCCAGTAGGCGCAGGAGAGCGCCATCCAGGCCATGTCCCGGCCGAAGTGCGGCGAGGCCTGCTCGAAGTCCGGCACGGCGCGCTGCACGTCCGCCGGGGAGGTGAAGGCGGGCGGCAGGTCCAGGCAGTTGACGGCCATGTTGGCGAACATCAGGTTGGGGTAGCTGCCGTCCGCGGCCCGTTCGTAGTACGAGTCGGAGAGGGTCAGCAGCCCGCCGCCGTCACCGCTCTTCGCCGCCGCGAACGCGCTGCGCAGCTCGGGCCAGAGGAACGGCGCGTACATCGCCTCGATCACGCCGGTCACCGCCTGGGCCTCGGTCAGCTGCCGCGGGCCGGGGCCGGGCAGCGGCTTGGCGTCCAGGCCGCTGAAGAGCGCGTCCAGCTGCTGCCCGGCCTGCTGCGGGTTCTGGCCGAGGGGGCAGTCCGAGCGGGTGTCGCAGTCCTGGACGAAGGAGTTCCAGGCCGTCTCGAAGCCGCCGGCCTGGGTCCGGTTGCCGGTCAGCGAGTCCAGCGAGGGGTCCATCGCGCCGTCGAGCACCATGCGCCCTACCCGGGTCGGGAAGAGCCCGGCATAGGTCGCGCCGAGCATGGTGCCGTAGGACTTGCCGACGTAGTTGAGCCGGGCGTCGCCCAGCAGCGCCCGCAGCACGTCCATGTCGCGCGCCGCCTCGACAGTGCTGACGTGGCCCAGCAGGGCGCCCGTGTGCTGCTGGCACCCGGCGGCGAACTCCTGGTCCGCGGCGACCAGCCGGTCGATCCCGGCCTGGTTCTCCGGTGTGGTGTCGACGGCGGTGTAGGCGTCCATCCGGTCGCCGCTCAGGCAGCTGACCGGGGTGCTCCGGCCCACCCCGCGCGGATCGAGGCCGACCAGGTCGTAGGCCGCGCGCACGGCCGGCTGGTAGCTGCCCGCCACCGACTCGGTGTACTCCACGGCCGAGCCGCCGGGGCCGCCCGGGTTGAGCAGCAGCGAACCGAGCCGCGGCGCGCCGCCCGCGCCGTCGGCCGGGCGGCGCGCCGCGGCGAGGGTGAGGTCGCCGGCGGCCGGGTGGTCGTAGTCGAGCGGCACCTTGAAGCTGGCGCACTCGAAGCCGTTGTCGCAGGGCTGCCAGTCCAGGTGCTGGGCGTAGTACGAGCCGAGCGCGGCGGGGACGGCCGTGGGCAGCGGCCGCAGCGGAGTGGCCCCAGCAGCACCGGCAGCAACCGAGCCGGAGGCGGCGCCCGACCCGGACGCGGCCCCCGGGCCGGACGCGGCTGCCGGGCCGGAGGCGCTGCCGTCCGAGGAGAGCGGGCTGTGCCCGGCCGAGGCGGACCGGTGGCCTCCGGCGCACCCCGCGAGCAGCAGCCCGGCGGCGGCCAGCGCGAGGGCCCGGCGGAGCGGGGCGGCGGGCTGGGCAGAGCGCATGCGGAGTACTCCCCTCGGGGGCCGCGCCCGGTCAGGGGCGGCCGGGCGGGCGGCTGCTGGTGCAGCGTAACCGGCGGACGGCACAGCGCCCGGCCCATGAGCGCAGGTCAGCCCGCCGGATGGGCGAGCGCGTCCATCAGGTACTGCGCGGCCGCGCGGACCAGGCGCAGCCGCGCGCGCTCCGGCGTGTAGTCCTGGACCACGTCGGAGATCTTCACCACCGCGCGCGCCGCCTGCCCCTTGCCGGCGCGCAGCGCGTCCGCGACCTTGTGCGCCGCGGCCAGGCCGTCGGTGTCGCTCTTCGCGGCGGCGAGCAGCAACCGCGGCGCGGGGCCCGACGGGGCGTCAGCGGCCGCCTGGGCCAGCGCGGCCGCGTCGTACCGGCCCGAGACGGCCGCCGCCGCCCCGTAGAGGTCGGGGCGGGTCAGGCCGGCCGCGACCGCGCACGGCGCGCCCCCGTCCACCCCGAGGGTGGCCCAGCCCTGCGGACCGGGCGGCAGGGTGCGGAAGGCACCGGCGACGGCGGCCCGCAGCGCGGCGTCGTCGCCCAGCGCCTGCGGGGCCGCTGCCACCAGGTCGCAGGGGTGCTCGGTGCCGCTCGGCGCCGCGGGCGCGACGGCGATGAACGGGTGCGCGCGACCGAGCTTGATCGCGGAGGCCAGCCCGTCGAAGACGTCCGGCAGTTCGGCGTCGGCGGTCCGCCCCGGCCCGGCGGCGTGCAGCACCAGCACCGGGAACCGGGCCACCGGGTCGTCGGCGTAGTGCGGCGGCAGCCAGACCCGCACGTCGCGCGGCCGCCCGTCCGCACCGGGCACGGCGGCCTGCAGCAGCTCGCCCTCGGCGGGGTGGGAGACGGTCTCGAAGCGCACGGCGGCCCGGCCCGACGAACCGCCCACCGCGGCCCCCGGCAGCGGCACCGGCGGAGCGGCAGCCGCGGAAGGCGCGGGCTGCGCGGGCGGCGCTAGCACCGGCGCCGCCCGGACGGCGTCCGCCACCACGGCCTCGGCCCGGACCGGTCGGACACCGCCGACCAGGCCGCGGTGGCCGCCCAGCACGGCGGCCACCGCCAGCCCGGTGGCGCACATCCCGCAGCAGACCGCGCCCAGCAGGCGCAGCACCACCGGCCGCAGATCGGCGGTCAGCTCGTAGGTGCGCGCGGCCCGCTCACCGCGCCAGCGGCTGAGTGCGCCGTGGGCCAGCCAGCAGGCGAGCAGCAGGACGACGACGAGCGCCGGCAGCAGGAGCAGCGGACGGGGCACAGAGCACCACCTAGGGGAGTCAGAACTCGCTCCCCAGCCTGCAAGACGCCGCCGCCGATCGGGTGGAGCGTCCCGGGCGGGCGCGCACGTTCACTCGAACGAGCGAGGTGGTCCGGCCGCTCCTGACACCCCGTCACCCGACTCCCCCAGCGGGCCGCGCGGCACCCCCGGCCCGCGGTGCGGGGGCCTCAGCCCGCGCGCAGCGCCACCGTCATCGCCTCGACCGCCAGCAGCGGATCGACGTTGCGGTCCAGCGCGCGGCGGCAGGCCAGCACCGCCTCGATCCGGCGCAGCGTGCTCTCGGGCACCGACGCGGTGGCCACCCGGTCCAGCGCGGACCGCTGGTCCTGGTTGGCCAGTGCCCCGCGCGCGCCCAGCTGCAGCGCCAGCACGTCGCGGTAGAAGCCCAGCAGGTCCAGCAGCGCGACCCCGAGGGTCTCGCGGCGGGTCCGGGTGGCCCGGCTCTTCTGCCGCTTCTCCAGCTCCTTGACCGCGCCGGCCATCCCGCGCGGGGCCTTGCCACCGAGCCCCTCGGCGGCGCCGTAGGCGGCCTTGAGGTCGTCGGTCTCCTTGGCGTCCCTGGTCTCGGCCAGCGCCTCCGCGTCCGCCTTGGCGGTGTCCACCAGGCGCTGGGCGGCGGCCAGGCAGCCGCCGATGTCGGCCACCTCCAGCGGGATCCGCAGCACCTCCAGGCGGCGGGTGCGGGCCTGCTCGTCCACCGCGAGGCGGCGCGAGCGCTCGATGTCGCCCTGCCCGGCCCGGGCGGCCAACTCGGCCACCGCCGGCTCCACCCCGTCGCGGCGCACCAGCAGATCGGCCACCGCCTCGGCCCCCGGGGTGCGCAGCACCAGGTGGCGGCAGCGCGAGCGGATGGTCGGCAGGGTGTCCTGGACGGACGGCGCGCAGAGCAGCCACACCGTCCGCGGCGAGGGCTCCTCGACGCCCTTGAGCAGCGCGTTCGCCGCGGCCTCGGTGAGCCGGTGGGCGGCGTCGATAAGGATCACCGACCAGCGCCCGCCGGTGGGGTAGCTGGACGCCCGCAGCACCAGCGCGCGCATGTCGCCGACGCCGATCGACAGGCCGTCGCTGCGGACGAACTTCACGTCCGCGTGGCTCTCCGCCATCACGGTGTGGCAGCCGTCGCAGAACCCGCAGCCGGGCACCCCGCCCAGGTCGAGGTCCGGACTGGTGCACTGCAGCGCGGCGGCGAAGGCCCGGGCCGCCGTGGTCTGGCCGGCGCCGGGCGGACCGGTGAAGAGCCAGGCGTGGGTCATCAGCGAGGCGTTGCCCGTGACCGGCTCGCCGGAGCGCCCCGCGAGCGCCGTCGCCCGGGCGGCCCGCGCGGCGGCGGTGAGCTGCTCGACCACCCGCTCCTGGCCCACCAGGTCGTCCCAGACGGCCACCGCTGCTCCTACCGACGTGCTGAAGATCCGAACCCGCTACCGACGCCCCCGAGCATACGGCGCAGCGCCGACACGCCGAGCGGGCCCGGCGCCGGGCCGGGCCCGCTCGGCGTGGAGCCCGGCCGCCGGGCCCGGCCCCGCCTCACTTGCGCTTGCGGCGCCCCTTGCCGTCCTCCGGCTCGCCGTCCTCCGGCCCGGCGTCCTGCCAGCGCGCCCACTCCTCGCGGGAGCCGAGCAGCGAGTCGGTGAGCGTCGGCAAGTCGTCCATCGGTGTCTCCTCGGCCCAGGACGGTCGCGACGGGCGGCGCACCTGGGTCTGCTCCTCGGTGGGCACCGCGGGCAGCTCACGGGTGGGGTCGACGACCGGCGGCTCGGAGCGCCACAGCCCCGGCGGCACCCGCTCCTCGACCGGCCGTACCGGCCGCGGACCGCCCGGCGTCCCGCGACCGCCCGGCGCGGCCTTGGGCAGCACCGCGGTGCGCTCCGCCGCCGCCTCGGGACCACGCCGGGCCGCCAGGGCCTCCGCCGCCGCCACCGCCGCCTGCCGGTCCTGCTCGGAGATCTCCTCCGTCAGGTCCTCCGGCCCGGCCGCGGCGTCGTCCCCGGAGCCGCCGCCGGCACCGGACGCCCCAGTGGCCGCACCCGCGCCGTCCGCACCACTCGCACCGCCCGCGCCACCCGCACCACCCGCACCGCCCGCCGCCAGCGGGAGCTCCGCGGTGACCGCCGCGGCGTCGTTCGCCGCAGCGGCGGCCGCGGCCGCCGCCTCGGCCAGCCTGGTCGCCTCGGCCCGCTGCAGCGCCTCCTCGGCGCGGCGGCGCTGCTCGGCCCGCTGCACGTCCCGCTGCCGCTGCAACTCGGCCTGCTGGGCGGCCTCCGCCTCCTGGCGGCCCCGCTCGGCGGCCTCGGCTGCGAGCCGGGCCTCCTGGGCGGCCTTGCGCTCGGCCTCCTCGGCCGCGAGCCGCTCGGCCTCCTCGGCGGCCTTCCTGCGCGCCTCTTCGGCGGCCTTGCGAGCATCTTCGGCGGCCTTGCGCTCGGCCTCCTCCTTGGCGAGCCGCTCCTTCTCCGCCTGCTCGGCACGGAGCTGCTCCAGCAGTTCGAGCCGCTTGCGCTCGGCCGCCTCGGCCTCGGCCTTCTTGCGGGCCTCCTCGGCCGCCCGGCGCTCGGCCGCCTCCTTGGCCAGCCGCTCCTGCTCGCGCCTGGCCGCCTTCTCCTGCTCGGAGAGCGGCAGCTCGCGGTCGAGGCGGTGGCGGATCGCGGTGGTGACCAGGGCCGGCGCGCTGCTGCCGTCGACCACCAGGTACCGCACCGGGTCGGCCGCCGCGAGGGCCAGGAACCCGGCCCGGACCCGGGCGTGGAACTCGGTCGGCTCGGACTCCAGCCGGTCCAGCGCCTCGGTGAAGCGCTCCCGGGCCTTGGTCGGGTCGACGTCCAACACCACGGTCAGGTCGGGCACCAGGCCGCCGGTGGCCCAGCGCGAGATCCGCGCCACCTCGGTGGCGGCCAGGTCGCGCCCGGCCCCCTGGTAGGCGATCGAGGAGTCCATGTACCGGTCGGTGATCACCACGGCACCACGGGCCAGCGCGGGCCGGATCACGTTCTCCACGTGCTCGGCCCGGTCGGCCGCGTAGATCAGCGCCTCGGCGCGGTGCGACAGGCCGGTGTTGCCCACGTCCAGCACCAGGCCGCGCAGCCGCTGCCCGACCGGGCTGCCACCGGGCTCACGGGTGAGGACCACCTCGTGCCCCTTGCTGCGGATCCACTCGGCCAGAGCCTGCGCCTGGGTGGACTTGCCGGCCCCGTCGCCGCCCTCCAGCGCGATGAAGAACCCGGTGCCGCTCGCCCGGTGCTCGGGGATCTCGCGGCCCCGGCCCAGCGACTCCAGCAGCTCGCGGCCGAAGGGCACGGTGCCGCGCTGGTCGTCCGTCCTCAGCAGCACCACGCCGGCCAGCGCCAGGGTCAGCACCCCGGCGGTGGCGACCGCGAGCGCCGCGCCGCCGTGGATGAAGGTGAAGCTGCCCGGCCCCCGGCCGCCGTAGTCGACCTCGCCGTAGCCGGCCGCCAGCAGCGGCAGGAGGACCAGCGCGCCGCCCACCACGGTGCGCAGCACCGCGTAGAGGTGCTCGGTGACCCGGGGCAAACGGGCCTCCTCCACCTCCTGGGCCAGCAGCGAGCGGCCGACCCCGATCACGATCCCGGCGGCCGTCCCGGCCACCGCGGTGAGCAGCAGGATCAGCACGTAGTCGAAGACCAGGCCGGCCAGGATCAGCGCCGCGCCCAGGACCAGCAGCGCGATCGCCAGCAGGCGGCGGCGCGAGAGCGCGGGCAGTGTGACCCGGGTGAGCCGCAGGCCCAGCCAGGGCAGGCCGGTGGCGGCGAGCACCAGCAGGCCGTAGCCCACCGGCCCCGCGCCGTGCTCGACGGCGGTGAGCAGGGCCAGCGCGGCGGTGCCCGCCATCGACGCGTAGGCGGCGGCGACGGCGAAGGTGAAGTACGGGGCGGAGCCGGTGCGGCCCTTGCCGAGCGCCGGACCCGGTGTGGCGTCGGTGGGCGCGCTCAGGCCCCGCAGCGGGGACGCGGGCGATCCCGCTGCGGCCCGGCGCGGCAGGTCCTGGAGATGGAGCAGAGCCGCCGAGGTGGCGAAGAACGCGGCCGCGCCGAGGCCCGCCACGGTGAGTTGGTGCTCCCGCAACCAGTGCGAGCCGAGCGCGGCGGCCAGGTTGTTGACGAGCGTGAAGCCGATCAGCGCGAGCGCGGCCAGCGGCACGGTGGCCCAGCCGGTGCGCAGGTCGAGCGTGCGCAGGGTGTCCAGGTCGGCCGTCGAGGGGCGCTGCTCGGCGGGCGGCGCGTAGGGGGTGGCGGCCGGCAGCAGGGCGGGGGCGGTGGCGCCCTTGGCCACCGACCAGACCCGCTCGGCGGCACCGGCCGCGAAGACGGTGGCGAGCAGTGCGTAGGTCGCGCCGGTGCCGGGCACCCAGACGACCCACCAGGAGGCGACCGCGATCAGCACCGCGCGCAGCCCGTCCGCCCCGATCAGGGTCCAGCGGCGGTCCAGCGGGCCGGTGAGCAGCCGGTGCAGCGGGCCGAGCAGCGCCAGGCCGACCAGCGCGGCGGCGGCCAGGCGGACCGCGAAGACCAGGGTCAGCGCCAAGGCGACCCCCCGGTAGCCGCCGCCGAACTGGCCCGCCCGGCTCGCCGCGGCGACGGTCAGCGCGACCAGCACCAGGAAGGCCAGCCGGTCGGCGGTGCCGCCGAGCAGCTGGGTGACCCAGAGCCGACGGTACGGGCGCAGCCGCAGCAGCGCCCGGGCGCGTTCGCCGGTGGTCCCCGCGGGGGCCACCTCCGGTCGGTCGGGCGGCGGGGTGGCGGCGGCCTCGGCGGTGGGGACTGGCTGCTGCTCGCTCGTCATACGGTCAGCGTAGCGGGCGGGGCATGGCCGGAAAGGGCTCATCGACTTCCGGATCCCAGCCATGACGAGGTTGTGACGCACTCCACCCCCCGGAACGGGCGCGGCCCCGGTCCGACCGCGGTACGCGATCGGACCGGGGCCGCCCGGCTCGGCCGACGGGGTGTCAGTCCTCGTCGGTGCCGGCCGCCGGCTCGGCGGCGGCCTGCGTGGCCGTCGCCTTCTTCGCCGCCGTCTTCTTCGCGGTAGCGGCCGTGGCCGTGGTCTTCTTCGCGGCGGTCTTCTTGGCCGCCGTCTTCTTCGCGGCCGTCTTGGTGGCCGTGGCCGCCGCCTTCTTCGCCGGGGCCTTCTTGGCCGGGGCCTTCTTGGCGACCTTCTTCACCGGCCCGCGCGCCCGCTTCTCGGCGAGCAGCTCGTAGCCGCGCTCGGGCGTGATGGTCTCCACCTCGTCGTCCTTGCGGAGCGTCGCGTTGGTCTCGCCGTCCGTCACGTACGGACCGAACCGGCCGTCCTTGACCACCACCGGACGCTCGCTGACCGGGTCGGTGCCCAGCTCCTTGAGCGGCGGGGCGGCCGCGGCCCGACCGCGCTGCTTGGGCTGGGCGTAGATCGCCAGCGCCTCCTCCAGGGTGACCGTGAAGAGCTGGTCCTCGCTGGTGAGCGAGCGCGAGTCGGTCCCCTTCTTGAGGTACGGGCCGTAGCGGCCGTTCTGCGCGGTGATCTCCACGCCCTCGGCGTCGGCGCCGACCACCCGCGGCAGCGAGAGCAGCCGCAGCGCGTCCTGAAGCGTCACGGTGTCCAGCGCCATCGTCTTGAAGAGCGAGGCGGTGCGCGGCTTGACCGCGTTCTTGCCGGTCTTGGGCGTGCCCTCGGGCAGCACCTCGGTGACGTAGGGCCCGTAGCGGCCCGCCTTCGCGACCAGCGGGTTGCCGCTCACCGGGTCGGTGCCCAGCTCGACGTCGTCACTCGGCCTGGCCAGCAGCTCCTCGGCCAGCTCGACCGTCAGCTCGTCCGGCGGCAGCTCGTCCGGGACGTCCGCGCGCAGGCCCGGCTCGCCCTCGACCGCGGCCGCCTTCTCGACGTACGGACCGTAGCGGCCGACCCGCAGCGTGATCTCCCCGCTGAGCGGGAACGAGCTGATCTCCCGGGCGTCGATCGCGCCCAGGTCGGTGACCAGCTCCTTCAGGCCGCCCAGGTGGTCGCCGTCGCCGTTGCCGGCCTCGGCCGCGCCACCCACCGCGGCGCCCTCGCCCTCACCGAAGTAGAAGCGCTTGAGCCACGGCACGGACTGCGCCTCGCCATTGGCGATCCGGTCGAGGTCGTCCTCCATCCGCGCGGTGAAGTCGTAGTCGACCAGCCGGCCGAAGTGCTTCTCCAGCAGGTTGACCACCGCGAAGGAGAGGAACGACGGCACCAGCGCCGTCCCCTTCTTGAAGACGTACTTGCGGTTGATGATCGTGTCGATGATCGAGGCGTAGGTCGAGGGCCGGCCGATCTCGCGGTCCTCCAGCTCCTTGACCAGCGAGGCCTCGGTGAAACGGGCCGGCGGCTTGGTCGCGTGGCCCTCCGGGGTGAGCTGGTCGGCGGAGAGGGCGTCGCCCTGGGCCACCTGCGGCAGCCGGCGCTCGCGGTCGTCCAGCTCGGCGTTCGGGTCGTCGGCGCCCTCGACGTAGGCCTTGAGGAAGCCGTGGAAGGTGATGATCTTGCCGGAGGCGGAGAACTCGACGTCCCGGCGGTCGGCCGAGGTGCCGCCGACCCTGACCGTGACCGACTGGCCGACCGCGTCCTTCATCTGCGAGGCGACGGTGCGCATCCAGATCAGCTCGTAGAGCCGGAACTCGTCGCTGCTCAGGCCCGTCTCGGCCGGGGTGCGGAAGCGGTCGCCGGAGGGGCGGATCGCCTCGTGCGCCTCCTGCGCGTTCTTGACCTTGCTGGCGTAGGTGCGCGGCGCGTCCGGCAGGTAGGAGGCGCCGTAGAGCTGGGTGACCTGCGCGCGGGCCGCGTTGATCGCGGTCTCGGAGAGCGTGGTGGAGTCGGTACGCATATAGGTGATGAAGCCGTTCTCGTACAGCTTCTGGGCCACCTGCATGGTCCGCTTCGCGCCGAAGCCCAGCTTGCGGCTGGCCTCCTGCTGCAGCGTGGTGGTGCGGAACGGCGCGTACGGCGAGCGGCGGTAGGGCTTGGACTCGACGCTGCGCACGCTGAACGCGGTCTGCTCCAGGGCGGCGGCCAGCGCGCGGGCGGCCTGCTCGTCCAGCTGCAGGGTGTTGGCGCTCTTCAGCTGCCCGTCGGAGCCGAAGTCGCGGCCGCTGGCGATCCGCTTGCCGTCCACCGAGGCCAGCCGGGCGCCGAAGCTCTCCGGGTTGGCCGCGTCGGCCGGGGTGCGACCGGTGCCGAAGGTGGCGACCAGGTCCCAGTAGGAGGCCGAGTTGAAGGCGATCCGCTCGCGCTCGCGCTCGACCACCAGGCGGGTGGCCACCGACTGGACGCGGCCGGCCGAGAGCTTCGGCATGACCTTCTTCCAGAGCACCGGCGAGACCTCGAAACCGTAGAGCCGGTCGAGGATGCGGCGGGTCTCCTGGGCGTCGACCAGGCGCTGGTTCAGCTCGCGGGGGCTGGCCACCGCCGCCTGGATCGCGTCCTTGGTGATCTCGTGGAAGACCATCCGCTTGACCGGCACCTTGGGCTTGAGCACCTCCTGCAGGTGCCAGGCGATGGCCTCGCCCTCGCGGTCCTCATCGGTGGCGAGGAAGAGTTCGTCGGACTCGGCCAGCAGCTGCTTGAGCTTGCTGACCTGGGCCTTCTTGTCGCTGTTCACCACGTAGATGGGGGCGAAGTCGTGGTCGACGTCGACGCCGAGCCGGCGCACCTCGCCGGTGTACTTGTCGGGGACCTCCGCCGCTGTCGCGGGAAGGTCGCGGATGTGTCCGACGCTCGCCTCGACGATGTAGCCGGGGCCGAGGTAGCCCTTGATCGTCTTCGCCTTGGCGGGCGACTCGACAATGACGAGTCGCTTGCCGCCCTGCGCGGTCTCGCTGGTCGGGGACACCTTCGCTCTTCTCTCCCGGTCGTTTCCTGTGCGCTGGCCGACGGCCGGCCCCAGAGGCCACCGATCGTTCGTACGACCGGCCGCCGAGGGCAGCGCGGGCTCTCGCCGCCCGGCACACCACCGCCTGGGGCTGCCGCATCGCGACGACCCCACCAGCGGAGTGTGACCGTACCCTGGCCACCCTTGTCAAACGGACTGATCCAGGTTTTTCACCGGCAAGGCCGACCGACGCCACTCGAACGGTAACCCGATGACGGACGTTCCCGCCTCGTGGTTATCCACGGCGAGGGGTCCGCGTCGCGGGCCATCGGGGCTGGCCAGGGGCTCGCGGGGGTGGCGGGAAGGGGTCGCGGGAAAGCGGCTCAGCGCAGCACGGCCAGGCTCAGCAGGCTCAGGCCGCCGGCCAGCGCGCTGGTACCCAGCAGGGTCCAGAACACGTCAAGTGGCAGTGAGGCGGCGATGCCCTTGCCGGTCAGCACCACGGTGGCCGGGCGGACCGGGTCGTAGGAGACCCGCACCTCGCTGCCGGGCACCAGCAGGGCGGGGCGGCGCAGCGGAGTGCGGCCGCGCGGGCGGGCGAACACCGGGAGCGACTCGGCGCGGCCCACGGCGGCGTCCTCGCTGGCCTCCGCCCTGGCCTGTGCCATGGCCTGTGCCCTGGCGAGCGCCGGCCGGCCGACGGTGGGCAGCGTGGCGTAGGCGAGCAGCGGGGCCGGGTCCAGCGCGTCGACCGCGGCCGGGTCGGGGACCACCAGGGCGGTCACCGGGATGCCGTGCCGGCGCAGCCGGTGGCGAAGGCGCAGCTCGGCCGCGCACCAGAACAACAGTGCGCCTCCGAAGAACGCGAGCACGCCCCCCGCCACCGCCGTCGGCATCTCCACCTGCGCCCCCTGCCCCGCTCACCGAAGATCTTCCGCTCCGGAACGTGGCAGGCGGGGGCCAACCGGACACCGACAACCGTCGAACCCGGGGGAAATGACAGGTCACGGATCAGTGAACCGCGCCCGCGGGGCCGCACCCGGCGGACCGGCCGGGCAGGTGCCCGCCGTGGGCATCGACACCGACCGCCTCGGCAGCTACGCCGGCCCCACGGCCTTCACCTTCAGTGACGATGCCGCGGCCAGGTCGACCGACCGGGAGACCACCTCGGCCGGTCGCCCCGTCGGGCCCGCCGAGGCGCCGGGGCCACTGCTCGCACGAGCGTACGGCCGCGCCGGTGCCGCTGGCGCGCGTGCGCCGCCGCCGCGCGCGGGCGGACCGGGAGCGCCGACACCAGCTGGCTCCACCACCGTTGGCAGCCAGTTGAACTGACTGAGTGTCAGGACTCCTGGAAGGCGGGCGGCGGGCTAGGCGGCGGGCTCGACGAACCCCTGCTCGACCAGCAGCCGCAGCGAGTCCGGGGCCCGCTCACGCAGCTGCCGCGGGTCCTCGCCGAGCAGGTGCGCGATCGCGTCGAGGATCTCGCCGGCCGTCAGGGTGCCGTCGCAGACGCCGGCGAAACCAGCACCCACCGTGTCCACCTTGGTGGCCCGGCGCATGCCCCGGGCGTTCCGCAGCACCACGTGCTCCGGGTCCTCGGCGCCCGGGGCACCGACCTGCTCCTGCACCACCTCGTCGGCCAGCTGGTAGCGGGCGGCGAGCAGCGCGGCGTCGTCGTGGCCGCGCAGGAAGTCCTGGCGGGCGAACCAGTCCTCGATGTGCGGGCCGAGCGGCTGCTCGACCGGGTGCGGCCACTCCTCGATCCGCACGGCGGGCCGCTCGGCGCCCGCCGCCCGCAGGGTGATCCAGCCGAAACCGATCCCCTCCACCCGCGCCGCCTCGAAGGCGTCCAGCCACTCGTTGTAGCGGGCCTCGTAGGCGGCCCGCGGCGCCAGGTGGTCACCGCCGTCGCGCAGCCAGAGCTCGGCGTACTGCGCCACGTCCTGGACCTCGCGCTGCACCACCCAGGCGTCCAGGCCGGTGCCGGCCACCCAGCCGGCCAGCCGCTCGTGCCAGTCCTCGCCCTTGACGTGCTGCCAGTTGGCCAGCAGCTGGCAGTAGCCGCCGGGCTCCAGGTGCGCGGCGGCGCCCCGGACCAGCGAGCGGCACAGCTCGTCGCCGGCCATCCCGCCGTCCCGGTAGACGAAGCGGGAGCCGGGCGAGATCACGAACGGCGGGTTGGAGACGATCAGGTCGAAGCGGCGCTCGCCGACCGGCTCGAAGAGGCTGCCCTCGGCGGTCTCGGTGCTGCTGAAGCCGGAGAGCGCCAGGGTGAGCCGGGAGAAGGCCAGCGCCCGGGGGTTGAGGTCGGTCGCGGTCACCCGCTGGGCGTGCCGGGCGGCGTGCAGCGCCTGCACGCCGGAGCCGGCACCCAGGTCGAGGGCGGACCGCACCGGGCGGCGCACGGCCAGCCCGGCCAGCGTGGTGGAGGCGCCGCCGACGCCGAGCACCAGCTCGCCGCGGGGCACCCCGGCGGCGCTGCCGCTCGCGCCGATGCCGCCCGCGCCGCCGACCGCGCAGCCGAGGTCCGAGACCACCCAGGCGTCCGAGCTCTCCAGCCCGGCCACCTCGTTGGCGTACGGACGCACGTCGACGGTGGCGCGCACCTGGGCGGCGTCATCGGCGGAGCGCTCCAGCCAGCCGTCCGCCAGGCACTCCTCGACCGGCAGGGCGGCGGCCGCGGCCGGGTACGGGACCGGCTGCTGGAGCAGGAAGAGCCGGACCAGGATCTCCAGCGGCGTCCCGCCCCGGGTGGCGCGCAGCGCGGGCACCGCCTCGCTGCGGGCCAGCGCGGCGTAGCCCGTGGGGCCCAGCAGGTCGAGGCAGCCGTCCGCGGTGTAGGAGGCGGCGAGCAGCGCCTCGCGCAGGCGGGCGAGGCGGGCGGGGTCGGGAGTGGGGAGCTTGGTCACCCCGCCATTGTCCCGCCCGCGGGCGGCCCGACCGACCGGGGCGCGCTGCTAGCCGGGCGAGGCGCCGGCCGCCGCCGGGCTGCCCGACCCACTGCCCGACGGGGCGGCGGACTGGCCGGTGGAAGGGGGAGCGGAGGGGGCGTTGGACGGGGCACTGGATGGGGCGGCGGAGGCACTGCCCGACGGGCTGCCGGACGCGCCGGCAGAAGGGGACGCGCCGGCGGCCGGGCTGCCGGCCGGGTTCGCACTGCCCGAGGCGCCGGGACTCCCCGAGGCGCCCGCGGCCGGGCCTGCGTCCTGGCTCTTGCAGCCGGGCTGCTTGGCGATCGCCGTTCCGAGGTCGCCGGTCTGCACCTTGCCCAGCGCGCCGGTGGAGAGTGTGGACAGCTGCTGCACCTGGTCGCCGATGCTCTTCAGGCCGTCGGCGAACTTCGCCTGATCATCCGTGGGCAGCGCGGTCAGCTTCTTCTGGACGTCCTGGTAGCCCTGCGCCGCCTGCCGCAGCTCGTTCACCGCGTCCTTCTGCAGTCCGGCGCCGTTGTCGACCTTGGGTGCGCCCGCCTTGTCGATCGCATCGGCGATCGACTGGTTGGCGGTCCCGAGGTTGCCGAGGTCGGTGGCCAGGCGCTTCTGCAGATCGGCCGGCGCCTCGCCGTCCTTGACCAGGCCGGTGTCCTTCATGGCGTCCTGCGACTGGGTCACCGGGGCGCGCAGCCCGTCGCAGACCTGCTTGGCCCAGTTGCCCAGCGCCGCGCTGTTGTCGGTGGAGCAGGCGGCCGCACCGGTGGCGAGCAGCGCTCCGAGCAGCGGCAGGGTGAGCAGACGGCGGGCCGATCCGCGCGCCGGAACCGGCCGGCCCCCGCTCGCTCCGGTCACCCCGGACCGTTCGTCCGTCCGCACTCGCTCGTCCACCTGGGAGCCCTTCCGTCCAGTCCCGAACCGTCCCGGGTGAACCTACCCGACACCGGAACGGGGACGGTCGGGGCGGCCGTCGCGGTTCCACGCGCCTCAAGGCCCGTCCACCTCGGGCCCGCTCGCAGGGTCGCGGTGGCCTGACCGGCCGGCCAGAGGATGCGGATGCGCATGAGGACTCCCTCACCAGTTCAACAATTTGCTGCTCAACAATTTGTCAACTGGGATCCCACCACACGCACCCGCACCCCCGCCAGGCCGGTCCAGGCCCTGAGAAGACCGCGCTCGGCCCGGCCCGTCGCGCCCGCGCGGCGCTTCGCTCAGCCGCCGGCCGGCGCCACCGCCTCGCCACCCACGACGTCCCCGCCGGCCGTGCCCCCGCCCGCCGTGTCCCCGACGGCATCCGGGGCGTCCGGGGCGTCCGGGGTGGCCGGGGTGGCCGGGGCATCGGGGGCGTCCGCGACATCCACCGTCCGGCGCTTGGAGACGTACACCGCGCCCACCACCACCAGCACCGCGACCGCCGCGACCGCGCCGCGCAGCCCCGCGCTCGCGTGCGCCCCGTAGCTGAACCGCACCACGGCGGGCGCGATCAGCAGCGAGACCAGGTTCATCACCTTGAGCAGCGGGTTGATCGCCGGGCCCGCGGTGTCCTTGAACGGATCGCCGACCGTGTCGCCGATCACCGTGGCCGCGTGCGCCTCGCTGCCCTTGCCGCCGTGCGCGCCGTCCTCCACCAGCTTCTTGGCGTTGTCCCAGGCCCCGCCGGAGTTGGCCAGGAAGACCGCCATCAGGGTGCCCGTGCCGATGGCGCCCGCCAGATAGGCGCCGAGCGAGCCGACCCCCAGGCCGAATCCCACCGCGATCGGAGCCAGCACCGCCAGCAGCCCGGGCGTGGCCAGTTCGTGCAGCGCGTCCCGGGTGCAGATGTCGACCACCTTGCCGTACTCCGGTGTCTCGGTGCCGTCCATGATCCCGGGGTGCTCGCGGAACTGCCGCCGCACCTCGTAGACCACCGAGCCGGCCGAGCGGGAGACCGCGTTGATGGCCAGCCCGGAGAAGAGGAAGACCACTGCCGCGCCCAGCAGCAGCCCGACCAAGTTGTTGGGCTGCGAGATGTCCAGGCTCAGTCCGGCCGGGCTGCCGATCACCGCGCTGCCGCCCGCACTGCTGACGGCGTCGTTGATCGCGTCGGTGAACGAGCCGAAGAGCGCGGTCGCCGCCAGCACCGCGGTCGCGATCGCGATGCCCTTGGTGATCGCCTTGGTGGTGTTGCCCACCGCGTCCAGCTCGGTCAGCACCCGGGCGCCGGCGCCCTCGACCTCACCGGACATCTCGGCGATGCCCTGCGCGTTGTCCGAGACCGGACCGAAGGTGTCCATCGCCACGATCACACCGACCGTGGTGAGCAGACCGGTGCCCGCCAGCGCGACCGCGAAGAGCGCGAGCACGATCGAGCCGCCCGCCAGCAGGTAGGCCCCGTACACCGCCGCGCCGATCAGCACCGCCGAGTACACCGCCGACTCCAGGCCCAGCGAGACGCCGGACAGCACCACCGTCGCCGCACCGGTCAGCGAACTGCGGCCGACGTCACGCACCGGGCGGCGGCTGGTCTCGGTGAAGTAGCCGGTCAGCTGCTGGATCAGCACCGCGAGCACGATCCCGATCACCACCGCCGCCAGCGCGAACAGCCGCGGATCGCCGTGGTGGCCGCGGATGCCGTCCGGCACGTGGCGCAGCGCGCCGAAGCTGGACGGCAGCACCAGGTAGACCGCGCCCAGCACCAGCAGCAGCGAGACGGCGGCGGAGATGAAGAAGCCCCGGTTGATCGCGGCCATCCCGCTGCGGTCCCGCTCGCGCGGCGAGACCGCGACGATGCCGAGCACCGCCGTGACCACGCCGATCGCCGGCACGATCAGCGGCAGCACCAGGCCGGTGTCGCCGAAGACCGCCCGGCCCAGGATCAGGGCGGCCACCAGGGTCACCGCGTAGGACTCGAAGAGGTCCGCCGCCATGCCCGCGCAGTCGCCGACGTTGTCCCCCACGTTGTCGGCGATGGTGGCGGCGTTGCGCGGGTCGTCCTCGGGGATGCCCTGCTCGACCTTGCCGACCAGGTCGGCGCCGACGTCCGCCGCCTTGGTGAAGATGCCGCCACCGACCCGCATGAACATCGCCAGCAGAGCGGCGCCGAAGCCGAACCCCTCCAGCACCCGCGGCGCGTTGGCCTGGTAGATCAGCACCACCACGGCCGCACCCAGCAGGCCCAGGCCCACCGTGCACATGCCGACCACGCCGCCGGTGCGGAACGCGATCCGCATCGCCTTGTGCTGCGCGGGCCGCTCCTGCCCGGCGATCACGCCCCTGGCCACCGCGGCCACCCGGACGTTGGCGCGCACCGCCAGCCACATGCCCAGGTAGCCGGTGGCCGCCGAGAAGACGGCGCCGACCAGGAAGAAGACCGAGCGGCCCAGGCGCTGCGACCAGTTGTCGGCCGGCAGCAGCATCAGCAGGAAGAACGCGCCGGCCGCGAAGACGCTCAGGGTGCGGAACTGGCGGGCCAGGTAGGCGTTCGCACCCTCCTGGACGGCCCCGGCGATCCGCCGCATCACCGGCGTGCCCGCGTCGGCGGCCAGGACTTGACGGACCAGCAGCACCGCGACGCCGAGCGCCCCGAGAGCCACCAGGCCGATGATCAGCACCACCAGTTGATTGCCACCGGTGAGCACGGCGCCGCCCGACGAGCCACCTGACGGCCCATCGGCCAGAACATCCAAGATTCGTGGTCGCACCGGTGCTGCTGAGACGGATTTCAGTACGTCAGATGTGGGTGAAGCACTCGCGATGATCGTGAATCCGGCCATGCGTCCTCCCCGACGACCGGCACGCCGACCTGTCCGTACGGCGCGCAAGTGGCTCTGGTGGCACAGGCGACCGGACCGGACTCCCCGGCCCGACCGGATATCCCGACGGATATCCACGAGCGAGTGTAGGAATCATCGACGGATTGATATAGACCGCGTGCGGCAGAGAATGAAAAGAATCATGGGCGGCGCCGAAAACCCGGGGTTTTCGGCGCCGCCCATGATTCTTTGTTCGTTTCCTCGCGTCACTTGACGCCACTTCACATCACTTCACATCACTTCACGCACAGGAAGACCCGGCTGATTCGTGGCGGCACCTGATGCACGCCACCCTCCGCTCCCTCGCCCGTCCCGGGCGCGGGCGTGCCCCCGCACGGTACGTGTGGGGGCACGGGCTGGGGTGCGGGCGCACCAATGCATGGACGCTCTCGGTGAACTGCTGGACCGCGCTGCCGCCGATCAGGCCGGCTGCACCGCCCAGCTCATCCGGATCAGCCCGCCGGCCTCGTCCCGGCCGACCTCGACGTCCTCGACCAGCCCGGTGATCACCGCGAGGCCGAGGGTGTCGTCGGAGCCGTCCGCACCGTCGTCCTCACTCGGCTCGGCCAGCTCGCTGAGCTCCCCGGCACCGTCACCCACCTCGATGACGAAACGCTTCTCCTGATCGGTCAAAGCCACCCGCACCGCGCCACCCAGGCTGCCGCGCTGGTGCAGGCCGACGGCGCGGGAGCAGGCCTCACCGACCGCGAGCCGGACCTCGTCGAGCACCGACTCGTCCACGCCCGCGCGTCTGGCCACCGCCGCCGCCACCAGCCGTGCCGTCCGCACGTGCTCGGGAAGGGGGCTGAATCGCAGTTCGACGGTTGCCATCTCTCCCTCTCGGGGTTGTCGCCGCGTCGGCGTCACCACTACCTCGGATCTCGTCCTGCGCAGATCGCCTTCGGAGCGCGGCTGACGCGCCGTCCGCAGGCAGCAGCGACGCCCCTGAGGGCGTCACCGCACAGAAGAATCAGACCTCCTGACGGACTGCCACCGCCGAGATGCCGTCCCCTGACTGTCATCACCGAACTGCCGTCACCGGACTGTCGTCACCGGACTGTCGCCGACAACCCGTTGCCAACACGCCGCCATGGAGCGGACATCGTCAACGGGCCATCGGCGACCGAGCGGCCGCGACAGTCGGAGGGAACGGGCCGGCGGCCGGAGCCGACTCACACAGGGTGAGCGTCCCGGACCGGCCGAGCAGACCGAACCAGTCGGTCCGGCCGGCCTGCCGCCGGGCCGGAACTCCGGCCGGTCGGCCGGTCAGTCCGTCGAGGCGACGGCCTCGTCCACCGAGGAGTGGATCGGGAACACCTTGGTCAGACCGGTGATACGGAAGATCTTGAGGATGCGCTCCTGGGTGCAGACCAGGCGGAGCGAGCCCTCATGCGCGCGGACCCGCTTCAGGCCGCCCACCAGAACGCCCAGACCGGTCGAGTCCAGGAAGTCCACGCCCTCCATGTCGACGACCAGGTGGTAGCTGCCGTCGTTGACGAGCTCGACCAGCTGCTCGCGAAGCTTAGGGGCGGTGTACACATCGATCTCGCCGCCCACCTCGACGACCGTGCGGTCGCCGACTGTACGGGTCGACAGGGACAGGTCCACGGAACCTCCAGCACCTTGCCTTGCTACGTCATATTGCGTTCTTCGGCGAGTCGGGCGGCATCGGCCGTTCTCAGTTGCCGATCCCGGCCGGACGGCCGCCACCGTTCCAGGTGCTGTGGAGCACCTGACCGGTTCCACCGCATGGCCGAGTGACCGGCCCAGGTGCCGCCGGTCCGGCCAACTGGCCGCCACCGCATCATTCAACCACCTGGCAGCATGCCCGCACGATGGCTTGCCGCGATTGTCCGTCACTCCAGTGACACACTGGGTCTCCATGCCGCCCAGCCACCGCCTGCCCGAGGCCCTGCTCGACACCCTGGTCGCCAGCCGGGGCCGCTCGGACCGACTCACCCATACGGAGCATCTCCCCGCGCGCCAGGCCCGGTATGCCCCTTGGCCTGCATCAATCCGCCACGAAATCCGCGCCGCGGCGGCGGAACTCGGTGTGGCCCGGCCCTGGGCCCATCAGACCGAAGCCATGAACCTGGCCAAAGCAGGCCAAACTGTGGTGATCGCCACAGGAACCGCCTCGGGCAAGTCGCTCGGCTACCTGGCGCCGGTGCTCAGCGACCTGCTGGACGGCACCGAGGCGCCCAACGGGCGCGGCGCCACCGCGCTCTACCTCGCCCCCACCAAGGCGCTGGCCGCCGACCAGCGCCGCCGGGCCACCGAGCTGGCCCCTGACCGAGTACGCGCCGCGCTCTACGACGGGGACACCCCGCCGCAGGAGCGCGAGTGGGTCCGCCAGTACGCGAGCTACGTGCTCACCAACCCGGACATGCTGCACCGGGGCATCCTGCCGGCACACGCCCGCTGGTCCTCCTTCCTGAAGGCGCTGCGCTACGTGGTGGTGGACGAGTGCCACAGCTACCGGGGCGTGTTCGGTTCCCACGTCGCCCAGGTCCTGCGACGCCTGCGGCGACTCTGCCGCCGCTACGGCTCCGATCCCGCCTTCCTGCTCGCCTCCGCGACCTCGGCCGACCCGGCTGCGGCGGCCGAGCGCCTCACCGGCCTACCCGCGGTCGCGGTGACCGAGGACGCCTCGCCACGCGGCCCCGTGGTCTTCGCCCTGTGGGAACCGCCGCTCACCGAACGCGTCGGCGAGCACGGCGCCCCCGTGCGGCGGACCGCCACCACCGAGGCCGCCTACCTGCTGACCGACCTGGTGGCGGCGGGCACCCGCACCGTTGCCTTCGTGCGCTCCCGCCGAGCCGCCGAGCTGGTCGCGCTGCAGGCGCAGGAGAATCTCGACGCACCGCTCGCCAGCCGGATCGCCGCCTACCGCGGCGGCTACCTGCCCGAGGAGCGGCGCGCGCTGGAGCGTGACCTGCACTCGGGACGACTGCTCGGGCTTGCCTCGACCTCCGCGCTGGAACTGGGCGTCGACGTCTCCGGTCTGGACGCGGTACTGCTGGCCGGCTACCCCGGAACCCGGGCCTCCCTCTGGCAGCAGGCCGGGCGGGCCGGGCGCGAGGCCCAGGGGGCGCTCGCCGTCCTGATCGCCCGCGACGACCCGCTGGACACCTACCTGGTGCACCACCCGGAGGCGCTCTTCGCCCGTCCGGTCGAGGCGACCGTGCTCGACCCCGACAACCCGCACGTCCTGGCTCCGCACTTGTGCGCCGCCGCCGCCGAGCTGCCGCTCGGACCCGACGACCTGGAGCTGTTCGGCCCCTCGACCGCCCACCTGCTGCCGGTGCTCGAAAAGCGGGGGCTGCTGCGACGCCGCACCGACGGCTCCTGGTACTGGACCCGCCGTGAACGGGCGGTCGACGCCGTCGATCTGCGCGGAAGCGGCGGCAGCCCGGTTCAGATCGTCGAGTCCTCCACCGGTCGGCTGCTGGGCACTGTCGATGCCGCGGCCTCGCACACGACCGTGCACACCGGAGCCGTCCACCTCCACCAGGGACGGACCTATCTGGTCCGGGAGCTCGACCTGGAGTCCTCGGTGGCCCTGGTCGAACCGGCCAACCCCTCGTACACCACGACGGCGCGGGACACCACGGCCATCTCCGTCCTCACCACCGACCGCACCGAGGCCTGGGGCGAGGGCAGGCTGCACTTCGGCTCGGTCGAAGTCGTCAACCAAGTGGTCGGCTTCCTGCGCAAGCGGATCTCCACCGGCGAGGTCCTCGGCGAGACCAAGCTCGACCTGCCACCCAGGACGCTGCGGACCAGGGCGGTCTGGTGGACCGTCACCGAACAGCAGCTGCTCGACGCGCTGATCCCCTTCGACCAGCTGCCCGGCGCCGCCCATGCCGCAGAGCACGCCTCGATCGGCCTGCTGCCGCTCTTCGCGACCTGCGACCGCTGGGACATCGGCGGCGTCTCCGTCCCGCTGCACCCCGACACCCAGTTGCCGACGGTCTTCGTCTACGACGGCCACCCCGGCGGGGCCGGCTTCGCCGAGCACGGCTTCCGCCGCGCGGCGCAGTGGCTGGCCGCCACCCGGGACGCGATCGCCTCCTGTGAATGCGAGCGCGGCTGTCCGTCCTGCGTCCAGTCGCCCAAGTGCGGGAACGGCAACGACCCGTTGGACAAAGCGGGCGCGGTCCGGCTGCTGACCGTGCTGCTGGCCGGCGTGCCGGACGCCTGATAGCCGTAGCCGGGCGAGTGCGCGACCGGCATCCGCCCGGTCCAGGGCCGCTCTGTCCAGGGCCGCCCGGTCCAGGGCTGCCCGGTCCAGGGCTGCTCTGTCCAGGGCTGCTCTGTCCAGGGCCGTTCGCTCCACAGCCCGCGCTTCCCATCCGCTCGGCCCATCTCTCACCGCCGCGGGGCCGCCTCCGCCGCAGTCCGCTCCGGGGCCGCTCTGTCGAACAACGATCGGCCCAACAGTTGCCTGCCCGACACTTGCCTGCCCAACAGTTGCCGGCTCAAGGCGGGGTGAAGCCACGGTGGCGGTCTCGGGTTCGTCGGGGCCACCGAAAGCCCAGACCGGCCCAGCCCTCGCCCGCGCGGTGGCCGGACCGAGCGGCACTCGCACCCCACGCACCGGCACCGCCACTTCGACCTCGACGCTGTCCGTCGCAAGGTCCACCGCGCATGAGACCAAGGTGGCCCGATGCACGGCCGCCAAGGCCGCCGCGCGGGCGCAGCCACCATCGGTATCCAGCAGGAGGTGGTCAGCGGCCGCCAAGGCGGACAGGTCGGCTACGGCCTCGGCACGGTGACGGGCAGTCACAACCGCCCCGAGTGCCAGGGCAGCCCCGAACACCGCGCAGCCGAGGAAAGCGAGCCCCGTCAACCAGACCGTCGCCGAACCACGCTCACGGTCCGTCAGCGACGACAGCGGCACCGGCGCAATCGCGGCCCTCGACATCATCGCTGCAATCGCTGCGATCACTGCCACCATTGCCACCATTGCGATCACTGCCATCACTCCGGCTCCCTTCCGATACGGTCCTCCCGAATGGCCTCGGCCCGCGCCGAGACCTTCATCGACAGCGCAGCGGCCAGCCGTCCGGGCCCCAGGCACTCCGCCTCCACCAGGACCTGGACCGTGTCGGCGTTCTCGGCGACCTCGACCGTGGCCCCACGCGGTGCGACGGCTTGGGCTCGGGCGACGGCATCGCCGTCTCCTCGCGCCGCCGACCGGGCCCCCGCCCGAGCGGCGTCGATGCAGCGGAGTTGCGCCGCGGCAGTCAGTACGCCCCAGATCAGCACCGTGGTCAGCAGCAGGAAGGTCGGCAACACCACGGCTGTCTCCGCGGTCACGTACCCGGCGTCCCGCACGCCCCTCCTCGGCGTCAGCGCCGACCTCGGCATCAGCGTCGGCCGGGCCCGGGTGCGCCGCCCCAGCCGGGCGGGTCCTGGCACTCGTCCGAACTTCTGCCCTGGCCTTCGTCCAAGGCCTCGCCGAGCCCGGGCGGCGTGGAGAACCACGGGACCCGAGGTTGGGGCCAACGGCCAGGGCCGCCCAGTGGCCCGGTTCCGGCGGGGACCGGCGCCGGCTCCACACCGATCAGACCGCATGGAGCGCCCGATCCAGCAGCTCCGCCAGTGCACCACTGACCGCGCCGCTCGTCACGACCTTGTACAGCAGGGCCGCGAACCCACAGGCCGCCACGGTGCCGACGGCGTACTCAGCTGTCGACATTCCGAGGTCCGAGGCACCCGCGAACCTGCGACGGGGCCGGGCGGCGAGCCGCCGCAGCACACCACGCACGACGTGCCCCAGGCGTCGGCGCTGTCGACGGCGCGGCCGACGGTGCGAGGGCCGTCCGGGGCGGGCGGGCTGCTCCGGGCAATCGGGCACCGGCGCCCTGCTCGAACCGCCGGCCAGCGACCGCAGCTCGGCGGTTCGCTCGTGCGCCGGGCAGGCGGCGAAGGTCACGGCGGGCATGCTCCTGCCGGCGCCACCGTTCGTCCTGCTCAATCCGTTCATGGCTCTTACGTCCTTCCTGAAGAGATCGCCGACAGGGCGACCTGCTGGATACTCACTTCGGTTACGTGTCGGCACAGAACGTGCTCACAGCCGCTGGGTGAACGAAGCCGCGAGCCCCACCACCACAGGCACCACCCCGATGAGGACGAACGCCGGCAGAAAGCAGAGCCCCAGTGGCGCGGTCGCCAGGACCCCGGCGCGACGCACCCTGGCGTGTGCGGCACGGCCGGCAGCCGCCCGCTGCGCGAGGGCCAGCCCCGCCAGCGGGGCGGCAGGCGGAGCCCCGCTGACGGTTGTGCGCACCAGGCACCGGGCGAGCGGCGCCAAGGCCGGGCACTCATCACCCAGCCGCTCCCAGCAAGCCGCCGGTGGCGTGCCCAGCTCCAGCTGCGCCGAAGTGGCTGTCAGGCGTGCCCGCATCGGGTCCCCGATCGTCCGCGCGACCGCTTCCGCCGCCTGGGCAGGCGAGGCGGAGGAGCCGAGGCATGCCGCCAGGAGCTCAGCGGTCAGCGGGAGTTGGGCCATGAGCAGCTCCTGCTCCCGAGCTGATCGCCGATCCGGCGAGCGGATCACGAGAAGCCAGTGGCGAACCAACAGCGCCGCCATCACCCCCGCGACCAGCCCGACAACGTGGGGGAAGGCGGCCGCGATCACCAACCCCAGGAGTGCCGGCAGCACGGGCCCGACGCGCGGCCGGAACCGACCACCCGCTCCGTCACCCGAGGCCGCCGTACCGCGCCGCGCCGTCACCAACGGGGCTGCGGTCGACCGGCGTGGCAAGGGCTCTCGCTCACCCTGGCACCACTCTTCGAGCCCCAACCGAGCCGCCCGCCGTCGACCGGCCCGCCCGCGCAGCCTGCGCCCGACGAACGTCATCAGCAGCACGATCGGGGTGAAAGCCCCAGCAAGCACCACCAGCGGTAGCAGAGCAGAAGTCATCGGCGGCACGTGGACGCCCACCGTCCCGCTCACCACGACACCCCCAGCCCACCGCCGGCCGCGGGGTGCCGTACTCCGGCCCCCGGCCGACGCACGCAATCACGCCGCCACCACGGAGAGTCGGTCCGCGGCCCGGCCGACGGTCGCCCGTGCCCCGGCTCCAGCTGATGCTGATGCGGCCGTCGGTGCGACCGCCGCGTCCGACCGTCTCGGGGTGCGCTGCCACGAGAGTCGCGGCAGGCCGACTCCTGCCCAACCGCTCCACCGCTCGCCGCTCCGCGACCTGCCGCTGCCGCACCACCGGCTCCCCGCCCCAACCCCGGCCGTCTGCCGACGCGGGACGCCCGCACCACGGCTCGCCGGGCGGCCCGCCCCTGTGCCGGTCCGGCACTCCGCTCTCGCGGTCGCCGCACCGCTCCGGTGTGGAGGTCCGGATCGGCCAGCGCGCCACGCACGATCCGGCCGCTCCAGCACAGTCCCGCAAGCTCCAGGACGACGCCCGCGGCCAGGCACCCCCACCCCAGCGGGGTGTGCAGCAGGACCCGCATCGGATCCGCGCCGAGCGCGACACCGAGCAGCAGGCCGAAGACCGGGAGCACAGCCAGCAGCACAGCGGTGGTCCGGGGCCCGGCCAACTCACTTCGGACCTCGTCTCGCAGCGCCCGGTCGGCTCGCAGGGCCTCGGCCACCTGTTCGAGGGCCGTGGCGAGGCCGGTACCGCTGTCCGCCGTGACCTGCCAGCAAGCCGCGATCGCGGAGCCGCCCCCACCGCCGGGCAGCGTCCCCAACCAGCGCAGCGCGCTGGGCACATCGGCGCCGTAGCGGCCGGCCACCAGTCGGGCGACCGCCTGTTCGCCGAGACGCTCCAGCAGACCCGCCGTGGCCCGCCCCGGACCAGTGACGCTGTCCAGAGCCTGCTCGGGCGTCGCACCGCTCCGCAGCTCACCCGCCAACGCGGCGCAGAGCTCGATGACGGCACCGGCCCGCTCCCGCTCCTCCCGAACCGCCCGGCGCCGCTCCCGCCAGCGGCAACTGGGGAAGACCAGCAGCACCGCGGCCGCCGGAGGCACCGGCGAACGCAGCAGACCCCCGGCGACCACTCCGCAGGGCAGCGTCAGGAGCTCCGGGACCAGCCAACGCGGCCGTGGCCCGCCCGGTCCCAGCAACCGCCGCAACCGCCGCACGGCGATCCGGAGCAACGCCCAGGAAGCACCCGGGCGTCCCAGCACACCCTGTGACCGCCGCCGCGCCAGCGCCCGTCGGTTCAGCCACGACCAAGCCGCTGCGGCAAGCGCGCAGAGCATTACGGCCAAGGCGAGTTGAAGCTGTCGTCCACCCATCACCGCCCCCGTTCCAGAGCAACACCGCGCGCCGCGCAGAGCTCCGTCAACCGCAGCCAGCCAGGCCCGTGGTCCACCGAGCCGTCCGGTCCGAAGAGCACGGCGGGAACGGTCACGGCCAGACCGGTGGCATCCCCGGCCAGAGTGTGCAGCTCCGCGACCCGCCGCCGACCGGTGCGTTGATCGCGCACCAGGTGGATCACCACGTCCAACGCGGCACGCAGTTGACTGTGCAGCGCCCGGCGTTCCAACCCGGCCATCGAACCGAGTGCTTCGAGCCGCGCCGGCACGTCGGCTGCCGTGTTGGCGTGCACCGTGCCGCAGCCGCCCTCGTGGCCGGTGTTGAGGGCGGCCAGCAGGTCGAGGACCTCGCTGCCGCGCACCTCCCCGACCACCAGTCGGTCGGGACGCATGCGCAGTGCTTGGCGGACCAGGTCGCGCAGGGTCAGTTCGCCGAGCCCTTCCTGGTTCGGCGGCCGGCTCTGCAGGCGCACCACATGAGGGTGTGCGGGCCGCAGCTCCGCCGAATCCTCGGCGATGACGATCCGCTCGGCTCGGCCGACCAGGCCCAGCAGCGCGGCCAGCAGCGTCGTCTTCCCGGTGCCGGTCCCCCCGCTGATCAGCAGCGACAGTCGAGATCGCACGATAGCGTCGAGCAACTCGGCCGCGGGAGCTCCAAGTGCCCCGGCCGCTACCAACTCACCCAACTCGAAGGGCCGCTGCCGTGCGATCCGCAGCGAGATGTGCGTGCAGTCGGCCGCGATCGGCGGGAGAACCGCGTGCAGCCTGGTTCCGTCGGGCAATCGGGCGTCGACCCACGGGCGGGCGTCATCGAGCCGACGACCGGCCGCGGTGGCCAGCCGGTGCGCGAGGTGCCGCACCGCCTCCGCGTCGGGGAACCTGACCGACGACTCCCGACGGAGCCCCCTGCCATGGTCGGCCCAGACCTCGTCGGGTGCGTTGACCAGCACATCGGTCACATCGGGCGAACTAAGCAGGGCGTCCAGCGGCCCTGCCCCGACGAGCTCCGCCCGCAGGGCGCTGACGGTGTGCAGCAGTTCGTCGCCGCCGAGCGGGGGCCGCGCTGCCCGCAGGGCCGCCGCCACCTCGGCGGTGGTCGGCGAGGCACCGGACTCCGCGAGGCGCAGCCGGACGGCATCGAGCAGGGCGGTGGCGCGTTCGGGCATCTGGGTGCCCTGGTCCGCGGTGTTCGGGCGGCGCCGGAGCGCGGCGAGGGTGGGCCTCGGCCTGGACCGGTCGAATCGAACGCCCCAGGACAGCTGCCGCTCCGGGGCGTCGCCGCCGGCTTTCGTATGCGTCGTATGCGTCGTATGAGTTGCAGGCGTTGCAGGCGTCTTCATGATGCCGTTGCTCCTTCGGTACCGGGCAGAACTTCGTTGAGATAGGCGGCGCAGAAACGGGCCAGCGGGCCACCGGACCGCTGGCCCGGTGGTCTGCCGCGCTCGGCGTCGAGCGTCAGCCCGGCCTCGTGGGTGATCTCACCCGCGAGCGGGAGCCCGAGGCCTCGGGCGATCTCCGCGCCGCGCAGGCCCACCGGCCCTGGCTGGCGGATCACCGCTCGCAGGTCCGCCAAGCGCGCTCCGGCGGTGGCTGCCACTCGCCCGGCCGCGGCCAGCGCGCGCACTTCCGCGGGGATCACCAGCAAGCCCGTGTCGGTCTGCTCCAAGGCCTGGACGGCGACCGGATCGAG
Source organism: Kitasatospora sp. NBC_01287 (assembly GCF_026340565.1). Classification (NCBI taxonomy): domain Bacteria; kingdom Bacillati; phylum Actinomycetota; class Actinomycetes; order Kitasatosporales; family Streptomycetaceae; genus Kitasatospora; species Kitasatospora sp. NBC_01287. Next base: position 5,070,135 of record NZ_JAPEPB010000001.1, on the reverse strand, counting down.
TTGGCGCGGCAGGTCGAGGACGACCAGTCCGCCCCGGCGCCGCGCGGCCTCCAGCACGCAGCGCATCGCCGCCGACGGGACCTGCGGCGCGGCGCCCCGGTCCCAGGAGAGCGTGCTGATCCGGTGCAGCACGGGTAACGCCTGGGCGAGCTCGGCGCTGTTGACCCGCCCCCGCGCGTCGGCCAGGTCGGGCCAGCGCAGCCCGTCGGCACCCTCACCGCCGAGCAGCACGTCCAGCCCACCGCCCAGCGGGTCGCCGTCGATCAGCATGGTGCGGTGACCGGCTCGCACCGCCGCGACGGCCAGCGCACAGGCGAGTGTCGACGCCCCGGCACCGCCCCGACCGCCGAGCACCGCGACGGTCAGCGCCGGGGGGCCGACGCCCTCGACCACATCGGCGATCCGGTCGAGCAGCCAGGACTGCGCGTCGGGCAGGAACAGCACCTGCTCGGCGCCGAGTTGGACGCCGCGGACCCACACCTCGCAGTGATCTGGTCCGCCACTCAGCAGCAGCACACCGGGGCGGCGGGGAAGCTCCGCGCAGCGCTCGTACTGGTCATCGCCGAGCAGGACGATGGGGGCCGCCTCCCAGAGGCGGCGTGGCGGCGCCGTGGCCAGCAACTGGGGCTCGGCCCCGACCGCCGCGCAGAGCTTGAGCAGGTGCTCCGCCAACTGCTCGTCCCCGGTGAGGATCAGGGGTCCGCCGGAGCCGGGCTCGTGGACTGTCGGGTCGTACTGGTCGATGGTTGGTGCGCGCATGGCTGCCTCCCCAGAGCGGGCTGCTCGCTGACGCTCCGCCGGTCGAGCTCCGCGCACCACCGGGTGAGGCGACGCGCGGCGAGCTCGCCCCGGGCGGGGCGGGCGACGACATGGGTGCCTCTGCCCGCTGCCCGTCCGATGCGGCTGATCCTCATCGGTCCGAGCTCTGGCTTCGGCTTGGCCTCACAGTGCCCTCCGGCCGCCGACCCGTCGTCCACTCATCGATTCCCTGTGGATAAGTCAAGGGATGTGGATATCGGAACTCCCCCGGACGGATCGTGTTCACCCGTCCGAGGAGTTCCGTCCAGCGAAATTGACACCGCCTCGGGGCGACCCTTCGCAGCCCTGAGAAGCGCCCTGCGAAGGGCGCTCAAATAATTACCGAGAGTGACGAAAATGAATCGGCGCGAACCTCAGCCGACTCCACCGGACGCCGCCCCCAACCCCCTCGAACGCCACCCCCGACGCCTCACGAGGGCCTGAAAATGGCCCCGGACATGCGACGACCCCCGCCGGGGGGGAGAGCGGGGGTCGTCTATCCACGGTCCGACTCGGGGGGGAGGAGCCGGACCGGGTTAGCACGGTCGCGAACGATCCGTGACTTCCATGGTGTACCCGAGCGGCCAGAAACACAAACCAGCACACCCTCACGTCCACCGAATGGCGGCGCCCGAGAGACCGCCATCTATCCTCGGTTCCTGTGGACACCACCGAGAACGCCGACATCGTAGGCGGTGCCGAGAACTCCGAGCCGGAGACCGCACCGAATGCCGCGCCGAGCGACGCCACGATTGTCCCGCCGACCACCGAGCCGCCCCCCGCCGGCGCCGTGGGCGCGGCCTCGCAGGCGACGGCCGCGCCAGAGCAGGAGGCGACCACGCCGGGGCACCCGTCGCCCGGCAGACCACCCGTCGGCCCCGGGCGTACCGCCGCCTTCTTCGACCTCGACAAGACGATCATCGCGAAGTCGAGCGCGCTGGCTTTCAGCCGCCCCTTCTACCAAGGCGGCCTGATCAACCGTCGAGCGGTGCTGAAGAGCGCGTACGCCCAGTTCGTCTTCCTGGTCGGCGGGGCGGACCACGACCAGATGGAGAAGATGCGGCAGTACCTCTCCGCGCTGACCCGGGGCTGGAACGTCCAGCAGGTCCGCGAGATCGTCGCCGAAACGCTGCACGGGCTGATCGATCCGATCATCTACGAGGAGGCAGCGGCGCTGATCGAGCAACACCACGCCGCCGGACGGGACGTGGTGATCGTCAGCAGCTCCGGCGCCGAAGTGGTCGAGCCGATCGGCGCGCTGCTCGGCGCCGACCACGTGATCGCCACCCGGCTGGCGATCGAGGACGGCTGCTACACCGGCGAGATCGAGTACTACGCGTACGCCGAGAACAAGGCGGCCGCGATCCGCGAACTGGCCGATCGGGAGGGTTACAACCTGGCGGACAGCTACGCGTACAGCGACTCGATCACCGACCTGCCACTGCTCGACGCGGTCGGGCGCCCATCCGCCGTCAATCCGGACCGCAGCCTGCGCAAGGAGGCCGTCGCGCGCGACTGGCCAGTGCTGGTCTTCGATCGTCCGATCGAACTCCACCGCCGGCTGCCCGAGTTCAAGGCGCCGAGCCGCTCCGCACTGGTCACCATCGCGGTCGGCACCGCATGCGTGAGCGCAGCGCTGGTCTGGCAGTTGGCCAAGCGGCGCCGGCCGGCGAGCTGACCACCGGACTGACACCGCGCCGACCGCCGGGTCGACCGCAACCCGCGGTCGGACCCCCTGGAGCGGCGCGGATGCCGATCAGTCAGCCAGTGCCAAAACGGACAAAGGGTAAAGACTTCGCCATTCGAGTTCCGTTTGCCCTGGATCCGAGATACAAAGGACTCACGGCCCGCGAGACCCGGAAGGACCCGAAGAGGTCAGACCGACACCGCAGTTCAGGCCACACGGACCGCGTACAACATCTGAGCACCCACGTGCAGCCGACCCGCGATTCGGGCCGCCGCACCAGGCGAACGGGCTGGATCCCCGCCTGATGGGCACATCCGGTGCACGCATGGTCACTCGGACCGTTGTACCAGCGGCGACATCAGCAATCGGGATGTCGCCGCAACTGTGCGTCCGGGCAGACCCGGCAGTGCCCAGGCGCACCCGGCGGCGACGCGCCGCTCAGACCATCCCGCGCTGCATCGCCTCGCAGACCGCCGTACTCTCCCGCACGCCGAGCCGCAACGCCGCCGCACAGTGCGCGATCCAGCGCCCCAGCCCCTCGGGCGTGCCGGTCAGGTAGCCGGCCAGGGCCTCGCGGTAGGCCGCGGTGCCGAGTTCGACCAGCCCCACCTCGGCCGGGCAGATCGCCTTCGGGTCGAGACCCTCGGCGATCAGCACGATGCGCTGCGCCGCCCGCGCCACCAGGCCGTTGTGGCTGCCGAACGGGCGCAGCGCCAGCAGTTCGCCATGGACCACCGCGGCGGTGACCAGCGCCGGCGCGCCGCCCTGGGCACCTGCCGTGCGGCCCGCCAGCAACTGCGCGAGCTGGTCCAGGCGAGCTGCCACCTCGGTGGCCGGCGGAGCGGGCGGCAACACCACCACTGGCCCGCGGCCCGCCTCGGCGCCCGGCGCCTGAGCACCGGCCGGCAGGTCGACCGGCGCCGCCACGCCCTGCGCCGGGGCCAGCTCCAACGGGAAGAGCTCATCGGCCGGTTCGCCGTCCTGGCGTGGCCGACCCGCCGCGCTGCTCGCGTCACCGGCGGCCAACAGGTGCAACCTCGCCAGCACCTGCAGCGGCGAGGTCCGCCAGACGCTCAGCAGCTGACCCGCCTCCGCTGAGATCCGCAGCGCACCGCCGACGACGCGCTCGTCCGCGCCCGCGCTGAAGTCGCTGCGCCGACGCACCTCCTCCAGCGGCCAGTCGGCACCGGCGAGCGCGGCCGACGCCCTGGCCCCGCGCAGCGCGGCCTCCGATGTGACCTCGGGCGCGCGGCGGCGCATCACCCGGTGCCCGTAGAGCCGGTCAACGGCCTTGCGGACCTCGGCGACGGACTCGGGCACCCCGGGGAGCGCGGCCAGCGGGGCAAGCGGATCTGTTCCAGTGCTCACCTACCCGAGAGTAACGACACCCTGGGTGAGGACCGCACAGCAACCCCGGCTTCACCCGTTCGAGCCAATCCGTGCTTCCCTTCGGCGCAGCGGCCCAAACCCCGACTACGATGACCACTATCGGAGACGATAACGATTATCAACAAGTCCGCCGAGACCCGTGCGGTGATCGACGGTAGCGAGAGCCGGGAGTCCAGATGAAGATCGCTTTCGTCGGCAAGGGCGGCAGCGGCAAGACCACGCTGTCCTCACTGTTCATCCGCCACCTGGCCGCCGCCGGGCGCCCGGTGATCGCGGTGGACGCCGACATCAACCAGCACCTGGGCCCCGCACTGGGCCTGACCGATGCCCAGGCCGCCCAGCTGCCCTCGCTCGGAGCCCACCTGCCCCAGATCAAGGAGTACCTGCGCGGCAGCAACCCGCGCATCGGGGCCGCGGCGGAGATGATCAAGACGACCCCGCCGGGCCGCGGCTCACGCCTGCTGCGCATCGTCGAGGAGAACCCCGTGTACGCGGCGTGCGCCCGCCCGGTGGCGCTGGACGAGGGATCGGTGCGACTGCTGGTGACGGGCACCTTCACCGAGGAGGACCTCGGCGTCGCCTGCTACCACTCCAAGGTCGGCGCCGTGGAGCTGCTGCTCAACCACCTGGTCGACGGGCCCGACGAATACCTGGTCACCGACATGACCGCAGGCTCGGACTCCTTCGCCTCGGGGCTCTTCACCCGCTTCGACCTGACCTTCCTGGTGGCCGAACCGACCCGCAAGGGCATCTCCGTCTACCGCCAGTACAAGGAGTACGCACGGGACTTCGGAGTCGCGCTGCGAGTGGTCGGCAACAAGGTGCAGAACGAGGACGACCTCGCCTACCTGCGCCGCGAGGTGGGCGGCGACCTGTTGGCCGCCTTCGGCCAGTCAGCGTGGGTGCGCAGACTGGAGCAGGGGGCCGAGCCCGCGCTCGACACACTGGAGCCGGAGAACCGGGCCGTCCTGGAGGCGCTGCGCGGGCAGGCCGACGCCGCTTTCCAACTCCGCGACCCCGGGCGGTACACCGCGCAGGCCGTGGACTTCCACCTGCGCAACGCGGAAAGCTGGGGCAACGCCAAGGCAGGCGTCGATCTGGCGACCCAGGTGGATCCGTCGTTCGTGCTGGAGCAGGCGGCCCTCGCCCACGCGGCAGCCGCCGACCCGGCCGGCACGCCGGCCTGAGGCGCTCCGACCAGGCGGCCGGGTTCGCACCCACGGGGGAGGCGAACCCGGCTCTTTGACGTCCCGCCACCGATCGTGGGGCAGCGGCCCGCAGCCACGACCGCGAAGCTGCGGCCGGCCCACCCCGCCCCGGGCCACCCCGCCCCCGCGGCCCGGGCCACCCGCTCCGCCCCGGCCAGGAGCAGCGACGAGCCATGGGGCGCTGCCGCACGTTAGTGCGCCACCCGCAGGAGTGAATCTCCGCTTCAGGGCTCCCGCACACACTTACGCTATGCAAAGCTTCCATTACTCACAGTTTGCCAAGTCTTGGTGCAAAGCCCTCTGGATGTACGAGGCCGACGGCCCGTGAACCGCGCCCACCCGCCGGCGCGGCACGCGCAGCCGTCTCGGCCCGCCGCCACGTCCCACGGCACCCGATCCGACCGGTCGCACCCGCGACGGGCTTGGCCACAGCAACGGACTCAACGCTGTTCGTTCCCCTGGAAGGACGGGAAGCCATGGCCCTCGACACTCCCCCGCCGCCGCCACCGACCTCGCCGCGCACCGGTGCCACCACCGAGAGCCATGCCCCGCCGCCCGCTCCGACCGCCACTCGGGCCCGCTTCCGCACGCCGAATTCGCAGGATCTGACGGCCTCCCTGGTGGTCTTCCTGTTCGCGCTCCCCTTCTCACTGGCCATCGCGCTGGCCGCCGGCGCACCACTGACAGCGGGCCTGGTGGCCGCCGCGGTGGGCGGCATCGCCGTCGGGCTGACCGGCGGCACGCCGCTCCAGGTGAGCGCTCCCTCCGCGGCCCTGACGGTGATCACCGCCGGTTTGATCGCCCGGTACGGCTGGCAGGCCACCTGTGCGATCACACTCACGGCCGGCCTGCTCCAACTGCTGCTCAGTGCGATGCGGGTGGCCCGCTCCGCGCTGGCGCTGTCCCCGGCCGTCGTGCACGGCATGCTGGCCGGTGTCGGCATCACCATCGCGATCGCGCAGTTCCATGTGGTGCTCGGCGGTTCACCGCAGGGCTCCTCGCTCGCCAACCTGACCGCCCTGCCGGCCCAGTTGTCCGGACCGCACCCGCCCGCGCTCGCGGTGGGTCTGCTGGCGATCACGCTGCTCTACGGCTGGCCGAGACTCCACCGGCTCCCGGGGCGTGCCGGGCGGATCGGCGCCCTGCTCGGCCGCGTACCCGCTGCCCTGGTCGCGGTCGCCGCCGGCACCGGGCTGGCCATGGCCTTCGACTTCCGGCTCGCCCGGGTGGAGCTGGTCGACTGGCCCGAGCACGACCTCGCCGCCCTGCCGCACGGCTCACCGCTCGCGATCTTCGGCGCGGTGCTGACCGTTGCCGCGGTGGCGAGCGTCGAATCCCTGCTCTGCGCCGTCGCGGTCGACCGGCAGGTCGGCCGACCGGGTGATCTCAACCGGGAGCTGCGCGGCCAGGGGCTGGCGAACCTGCTCAGCGGCCTGCTGGGCGGTCTGCCGGTGGCCGGTGGCACGATCCACAGCTCGACCAACAGCCGCGCGGGCGCGCGCAGCCGCTGGGCCGCCGTGCTGCAGGGCTGCTGGCTGCTGGTCGCGGCCGTCGCGCTGATCGGCGGCCTGCGCCGGATCCCGCTCGCCGCCCTGGCCGCGCTGGTCATGGTGGTCGGCATCCAGATGGTGAGCGCCGCGCACATCCGCAAGGTCCACCGGTACCGGGAGTTCACGGTCTACCTGGCCACCGTGCTCGGGGTGGTGGTGCTCGGCGTCCCGCTCGGGGTCGCGACCGGCGCTGCGACGACCGCGTTGCTCGGCCTGTACCGCCTCACCCGGGCCCAGATCGAGCTGACCACCTGTCGCGACGGCTCCCACGAGCTGCGGACGCACGGCCCGCTGACGTTCCTGTCGGTACCCAGGCTGACCGCCGTGCTCGCCTCCGTCCCGCACGGTGCGCGGGTGACGATCCGGCACGACGGAGCCTTCCTCGATCACTCGGCCTACGAGGTGCTGCGCGCCTGGCGGGACGACCGCCTGGCGCGGGGCGACCAGGTCGTCATGCTGACCGACCGCCAGCACGGCGAGGTCCTGGATCCGGACGGCACGGTGCGCACCGCCGATGGCACCGGCCCGCACCGCTGCCGCGCCTGGACCCCGTGGGTTGGTCACCACTGCATCGACCAGGAGGGCGACCCGCACGGCCGCCTGCTCAACGGGGTGCGCGGCTTCCAGACACACACCGCGCCGCTGATCCGGCCCGAGTTGGCCCGGCTGGCCAGGGAGGGGCAGACGCCCTCGCAGCTCTTCCTGACCTGCGCCGACTCCCGTCTGGTCACCAGCATGATCACCAGCAGCGGGCCGGGGGACCTCTTCACCGTCCGCAACGTGGGCAACCTGGCGCCCGCTCCGCACGAGCCGGGCGCGGCCGACGATTCGGTCGCCGCCGCCGTGCAGTACGCGGTCGAGGTGCTGGAGGTCCGCAGCATCACGGTCTGCGGGCACTCCGGCTGCGGCGCGATGAAGGCCCTGCTGAACGGCGTCCACGAGCAGCCGGGACGACCGACCCCGCTGGCTCGCTGGCTGCGCAACGGCCGTGGCTCGCTGGCCCGGCTCGCCCGGGTCCCGGCCGAGTTCGCGGATCGACCGGTCGCCGATGAGGTGGAGCAGCTGGGCATCACGAACGTGGTGCAGCAGCTCGACCAGTTGCTCGCCAACCCTGCGGTGGAGCGGCGGGTGCTGGACGGCAGCCTGCGTCTGATCGGCATGTACTTCGACTTCGCCACCGCCCAGACCTACGTCCTGGACCAGGAGACCGGGCGGTTCGCCGCCGTGGCCGTGGTCCGTGAGATCGCGAGCGCGGCCTGACAACAGCCGCGTGGGCGAGTGGTGGGTAGGAGCCCGGCCGGCTCCTACCCACCACTCGCACCGTCAGCCGGTGATCTTGTTGAAGATCTTGGAGTAGGCGTAACCGGCGCCCTTGTCGTAGCCGTCGACCTCCCAGAAGGCCAATTCCTGCACACCGTTGGCGGCGGCGAAGCTCTCCAGGGTGCCGGCGTTGGCCTGGGTGAAGTTCTCGTTGTCGTCGTTGCGGCCCGCGATCGGGGTCAGGCCGATCCGCTCCCAGACCTGGGCCGAGGAGCCCCCGTAGAGTCCGGCCAGCTGGCCGTGGGTCGCGGTGGCCGCAGACTCGGCGTCCTTCAGGGCGTTCTGACCGTTGCCGAAGTCCATCGTCATGATGTTGACCAGGTTGACCTGGACACCCTTGCTCTTGGCGCCCTTGAGCAGGTTGAGCGCGTTCGACTCCAGGCCCGTGGGGTCAACCGGGACGGTGAAGTCCACCTGCACCGAGGGGTTGGCCTTCTGCAGGGCCGCAAGCGCCTGGTCCCGGCGGGAGTTCGCCGCGGTGTCGTCCAGGACGCTCCCTTCGATGTCGAAGTCGAGCCGGGTGACACCGTAGGTCTTGACGACGTTGGCGTACGCGGCGGTCAGCGAGGAGACCGAGGTGCAGGTCTGGGCCAGCTCGCCGCCGGATTCACCGCCGAAGGAGATGATCACGTTGCCGCCGGCCGACTTGAGCGCGCTGACCTGCGAGGTGAAGGCCCCGAGCGAGTCGTTGCCGTCCTCCCAGATGGGCGTGCAGCCGGACTTCGGCGTGAGGAAGGCCAGGGTGTAGTACTGCCCGCCGCTGGCCTTGTGGTCGGCGGCGAGGTCTCCCGCGTCCGAGCCGCTGATCTGCAGGTACGGTGCGGCGTAGTGAGCGGGGAAGGCGGCGGTTGCCGCCTGGGCGGGAGCGGCGGAGAGAGTGAAGCCGAGCGGCAGGAGAGCGGCGGCGAGAGCGGCGAACCGGAACTTCTTGTCCATGACAACCTTTCAGGCGCGGGCCCGCCCTGTGCGCGACGCGGCACGATGGGGGCGCGTCGGACCAGGGCGTGGGGGGAGGCGGCACTGGTTAGTAAAGGTTCCTTACCTTAGCCATGGATGGTGGCGCCGCTCCCCAGCGCTGTCAAGAGTGCGCGCGGCCCCCCTCCGGCAAGGGAGTTGCGCGAGACGGACGACCGGCGAGCAGGGTCAGGCGATCAGCCGGCCCAGGTCGGCGGGCGTGACGTAGCCGGGCCAGCGGCCGTCCTCGAAGAGGTGCACCCCGGCGTCCTGGTAGCACTGGTCGACCAGTTGGGAGCAGATCTGGTGCCTGGTGTCGGCGACATATCCTTTGAGAAGCGCGTTGCCAGGGACCTTGAACCGGTGTGCCGCCAGCGCGGCGTAGTCGAAGAAGCTGTACGGCACCCGCAGGTAGCGGCGGGCCGCCGCGACGATCTCGACCCGCTGATCGTTCGTCAGCGGGACAATGCCACTGGACCATCGGATCGGGCGGCCGTCGTACTCGGCCAGTGGAGCCCGCTGGGCTCCGCCGGGTTCGGCTTCGATCACTTCGCCGTCGCCGACCAGGACGAAGGCGTGCTCGTAGTCGGCGAAGCCGTCGCCGTTGAGCCACTGGCCCACGCGAATCAGCCGACCGATATCGCCGCCCATGTGCACCACCGCGAAATCGCCGGGTCTCGGCAGTGGGGCGGAGGTGGCAGGAGATTCCGACATGGCTCAACTCCCCGAGAGTGCCGCGCCAGGGGGTGCCCCATCCTCGATCCTCGATGCCGCGATCGCCGCGGTCTCGACAGGGACCGATGACGGCGCTCCTGAGCTGGTAGCTCCAGTGGAGTACCGGTGCGGACCGGCGTCAAGGCCGCGCGCAGGGTCGAACACGAGGCCAGCTGCCAGGTCAGCTACCAGGCCGGGGCGCGGGCGGGCGCGGGCGGATCGCGTGCGATGTCACCGGCAGGACGACACGCCCCACGGACGGAGATCGAGAAACCGGAAATCCTCCATCGCTCCGGACGGAAACCCGCGTCACCTCGGGCTTGACGGCGACCGATTGATCAAAGGTCTACACCAATTTTCCTGGTCCCCTTGTCAACCGACCTGTTCGCCTGGTGAGCTGTGTGCTGGGACACACGGGACAATCCCTAGGCAAGGGACTTCCCGCAGCACTGGCGCCAGCTCCTCGCGGGGCCGCGAGGAAAGCGCCATGAACAGACTCGATGAGGAGTGTGCGTTGAGCAACGAGAGCCTGGCCAATCTGCTCAAGGAGGAGCGGCGCTTCGCGCCGCCCGCAGAGCTCGCCGCGGCCGCCAACGTCACCGCGGCCGCGTACGAGCAGGCGTCCGAGGACCGCCTCGGCTTCTGGGCCGAGCAGGCACGCCGCCTGGACTGGGCCGTTGAGCCGACCCAGACCCTGGACTGGTCGAACCCGCCGTTCGCCAAGTGGTTCGCCGACGGCACCCTGAACGTGGCCTACAACTGCGTCGACCGCCACGTCGAGGCCGGCCACGGCGACCGCGTCGCCATCCACTTCGAGGGCGAGCCCGGCGATGGCCGCGCGATCACCTACGCCCAACTCAAGGACGAGGTCTCCCAGGCCGCCAACGCCCTGCGCGAACTGGGCGTCGCCAAGGGCGACCGGGTGGCGATCTACCTGCCGATGATCCCCGAGGCCGTCGTCGCGATGCTCGCCTGCGCCCGCATCGGTGCGGCGCACTCCGTCGTCTTCGGCGGCTTCTCCGCCGACGCCGTCGCCTCCCGCATCCAGGACGCCGACGCACGCCTGGTGATCACCGCCGACGGCGGCTACCGCCGCGGCAAGCCCTCCGCCCTCAAGCCCGCCATCGACGAGGCGCTGGCCAAGTGCCCGCAGGTGGAACACGTCCTGGTGGTGCGCCGCACCGGCCAGGACGTCTCCTGGACCCAGGACCGGGACGTGTGGTGGCACGAGATCACCGAACGCCAGTCCACCGAGCACACCCCCCAGGCGCACGAGGCCGAGCACCCGCTCTTCATCCTCTACACCTCCGGCACCACCGGTAAGCCCAAGGGCATCCTGCACACCTCGGGCGGCTACCTCACCCAGGCCAGCTACACCCACCACGCGGTCTTCGACCTCAAGCCCGAAACCGATGTCTACTGGTGCACCGCCGACATCGGCTGGGTCACCGGCCACTCCTACATCGTCTACGGCCCGCTCTCCAACGGCGCCACCCAGGTCATCTACGAGGGCACCCCCGACACCCCGCACCAGGGCCGCTTCTGGGAAATCATCCAGAAGTACAAGGTCAGCATCCTCTACACCGCCCCCACCGCGATCCGCACCTTCATGAAGTGGGGCGACGACATCCCCGCGAAGTTCGACCTCACCTCGCTGCGGATCCTGGGCAGCGTCGGCGAGCCGATCAACCCCGAGGCCTGGATCTGGTACCGCGAGCACATCGGCGCCGGCAAGACCCCCATCGTCGACACCTGGTGGCAGACCGAGACCGGCGCCATGATGATCAGCCCACTGCCCGGCGTCACCGAGACCAAGCCCGGCTCCGCCCAGCGTGCCCTGCCCGGCATCTCGGCCACCGTCGTCGACGACGAGGCCCACGAGGTCCCCAACGGCTCCGGCGGCTACCTCGTCCTCACCGAACCGTGGCCCTCCATGCTGCGCACCATCTGGGGCGACGACCAGCGCTACATCGACACCTACTGGTCCCGCTTCCCCGGCCGCTACTTCGCCGGTGACGGCGCCAAGAAGGACGACGACGGCGACATCTGGCTGCTCGGCCGCGTGGACGACGTCATGCTCGTCTCCGGCCACAACATCTCCACCACCGAGGTCGAATCCGCCCTGGTCGGCCACCCGGCCGTGGCCGAGTCCGCGGTCGTCGGCGCCACCGACGCCACCACCGGCCAGGCCATCGTCGCCTTCGTCATCCTGCGCGGCACCGCCACCGACAGCGAGGAACTGGTCGCGGAGCTGCGCAACCACGTCGGCAAGACCCTGGGCCCGATCGCCAAGCCCAAGCAGGTCAAGATCGTCAGCGAGCTACCCAAGACCCGCTCCGGCAAGATCATGCGCCGCCTGCTGCGCGACATCGCCGAAGGCCGCGAAGTCGGCGACACCACCACCCTCGCCGACTCCTCGGTGATGAACCTCATCCAGTCCCAGCTGCCGCACGCCGCCAGCGAGGACTGATCCTCCGGTCGTCCGGAACAGAGGAACGGCCCAGGGCCTCCACCGCGTGCTGCGGTGGAGGCCCTGGGCCGTTGCACGGCCCCCGCGGGGCGCCGGAGCCCCCTGGCCTACGTCCGATGCCGGGCGGCCGGTGCCAGGTGGCCGATGCCGGGCGGCCGATGTCAGGTGGCGCCGGACACCCGACGGGCAGACCCGGCATCAGCCGCCCTGCTGGTCCTCGGTGAGGCGCCGCAGCGTCTCGTGGGCCGTGTGCAGGAAGCGGCGCCGGTTGGCGGGCGGCGAGCTCACCAGCGCGACCAGGCCGGTGCCGGCCTCTGGGACGAAGCCCGCGAAGGCGAGGAAGCCCCGGGTGCCGCCCTCGTGGAAGAGCAGCTCCTGGACCACCGGCTCGGGGACCACCGGCTCCGGGGCCCGCTGCTCCAGACGTTCGCGGGCGCTCGCCCACGCTCCGCGGTCCCGGGCAGCCGGCGCCCGCGTGGCTGCCCGGCGGACATCGGGCTCCTGCCCGGGCGGCCAGGGCGCACCGTCGACCAGGGCCGACGGTACCCGAGCCGCCAGGGCCGGTCGTGCGGCCCGACCCGGCGACTCGTCCGCCCGAGCTCCGCGCAGCAACTCGGCGGCCAGGCCCGCGCGCGCGCCGTCCGGGGCGAGGACGTCCGGTATCGACCCGATCGGACGCTGCTTCCAGCCCAGGCAGATCCGGGTACCGGCCAGCCGCCAGGCCACCCGCGGTCGGCGGACCTCGCCGAGCGCGGTCCGCAGCGCGGACTCGGCGTTCTCCGCGGCGCCCTCCACCACCAACGCCTGCAGGTAGCGGAGCATGTCGTCGGCGCTCGAGCGCAGCGCGGCCGCCCCGGGCAGCGCGGGCATCCGGAACGACGGGACCCGCCGGCCCCGGCGGTATCCGCTGCCGACCTCGCCACCCGGACCGCAGGAGGTGTCCAACAGCCCGAGCGGCCCGCAGACCCTGCTGGCGAGCAGGTCCTCGTACCGGATCCCGGCGGCGTTCTCCAGCACCATGCCGAGCAGACCGCAGCCGAGGCTGGAGTAGCGCACCCGGGTCCCGGGGGTGCCGCGCACCGGTGTGCGGGCCAGCGAGTGCAGCACGTGAGCCACGCCGAAGGTCGCACAGGGCCGGGTGTACCACTGCGGTGTGGCGCTCGGCAGCAGCCCGACCGGCAGCCTCGGCAGGCCTGAGGTGTGGGTGGCCAGGTGCAGCAGGGTGATCGGCCGTTCCTTGGGGTATCCCGGGACCGCGCCGACGGGCAGGTAGCGATCGATCGGATCGTCGTACCGCACCTCACCCCGGGCAGCCATCTCGGCGAGCAGCAGGGTGGTGAACGTCTTGGTGACGGAGCCGAGTTCGAACCTGGTGTCGGCCCGGACCGGACGCAGCGCCGCGGGGTCGGTGTAGCCCCGGCAAGCGACCGTCCGCTGGTCCCCCTGGACCACCGCGACGGCGACGCCACTCTGCGGTGGCAGGCCCTGGAAGAGCGGGCGCAGTCGCCGTTCGATGCGCAGGGCGTCGGCCGAGGCGAGTTCCTGGCCGAGCGGCGTGCGGGCCCCCGCGAGCCGGACCGACGGTCCTGCGGGGCCGCCGAACCGGGATGAACCCGAACGGCGGACGGCGGAGGCGGAGCGGACGACCGGAACGGGCGGCCCCGCGAGGACCGGCAGAGCGGTCGAGAGGCCCTGCGAGCCCGCCGCGGCGGGCCACGACGCCGTCTCAGGCACGGCCGCCGGGCTCGGCGTGGGAAGAGTGCTGGTCGGGTCCCGCGGAACGGCGGGCCGCGGTGGCGCCGCAGGCGGAGGCGGCACGGGCGGAGGCGACACGGGCGACCGGCCGACCTGCGATAACAGGGGCGGCGCGCTCTGCGGGCCCTCACCTCCCGCTGCTGGGTACGGCACGGCGGCACGGCCGGACGGCACCGCCGCGGTGGGCCCGGCCGGATCGGCCGGTTCCTGAACGGACATGGGGTTGCCTCCGAAAGGAGTGGGGCTCGGCCGCCTACACAGGCAGCACGTTGAAATGACGATAAGTTCGTCCACGGTCCGCCGCATGTGCTCAATGCTCTCCGGGACAGCGGAAGTCGAAGCCGGTCCGGCCCACAACAACGGTGCTCGGTCGGCCGCGCCCGGCTGCTCGTGCTAGCACGAGCCCGGGCCTCGGGTGCCAGCACGCAGTGAAGACGGGTGCCAACGCCCGTGCGCGAAGGTGCCCGAGATCGCCACGCTGGTGCCATGAGAAGAACACCCAGCGCGACCATCGAAGGCACCGGTCCGGGCCTGGCCACCGCACCCGTCCAAGCCCTCAACCTCACCCGGAGCTACGGCCGCAGGACCGTCGTGGCCAACGTGAGTTTCAGCGTCCGTCCGGGCGTCGTCACCGGGTTCCTCGGGCCCAACGGGGCCGGCAAGTCGACCACGATGCGGCTGCTGCTCGGCCTGGAGCAACCCGACTCCGGCCACGCCCTCATCAACGGCCGACCGTACGCCGCGCTCAGCCGACCGCTCACCGAGGTCGGGGCACTGCTCGAGGCCCGGTCGTTCCACAAGGGCCGCTCCGCCCGCAGCCACCTGCTCGCGCTCGCCCAGGCCCAAGGCCTGCCGGCCAGTCGGGTGGAGGAGGTGCTCACGCAGGTCGGGCTGGGCGCGGCCGGTCGGCGACGAGCCGGCGGCTTCTCACTCGGCATGGCGCAACGACTCGGCGTCGCCTCGGCCCTGCTGGGCGATCCCGCGATCGTCATCCTGGACGAGCCGATCAACGGCCTCGACCCGGAGGGTGTGCTGTGGATCCGCACTCTGGTCAAGCGGCTCGCCGCCGAGGGCCGAACGGTCCTGCTCTCCTCGCACCTGATGAACGAGATGGCGGTGACGGCCGACCATCTGCTGGTCATCGGAGCAGGCCGGTTGCTCGCCGACTGCTCGACCGGCGAGTTCATCCAGCGTCACACCGACGCCGCCCTCTACGCGGCAACGCCCGAGGTCGCACGGCCCGCCCTGCTGGAGCAGGCCTTCCTGCGCCTCACCGCGAGCAGCGCCGAGTACCAAGCATCCTGAGTGGCCGTCAGGTCCGTTGTCCCACCTCCTGCCCATCCCCATCGAGGAGCCCGTCGTGAGCACCGCAACCCTCCACTCGCCCGCCACTTCGAGCTCCGCCGCCGCCCGCGGCCGGGCACGCCGGGCCGACTTCCGCTGCTTGATGCGCAGCGAGCTGACCAAGTTGTCCACACTGCGCTCCACCTGGTGGTCACTCGGTGCCATGATCCTGCTGAGCCTGGCCTTCACGGTGCTGGCGACCAGCACTCTCACCTCGCAGTGGGGCACCATGTCCACCGCCGACCGCTCGGACTTCCAGCACAACACCATCGGACTCGTCCTCCAACCAGCGGCGCAGTTCGGCCAGTTGGCAGTCTGCGTGCTGGGCGTCCTGCTGATGTCCGGCGAGTTCTCCACCGGCATGATCCGTGCGACCGTGCTGGCGGCACCGCGCCGAACCCCCGCGCTGGCAGCCAAAGCAGTCACCTTCGCCGGTCTGGTCTTCGTCCTGGCCGAACTGGTCGCCTGGCCGGCCGTCCTGCTCGGGGCCTCGATCACCCGAAGCCACGCGAGCCTCTCCGCCACTGATCCGGCCACCATCCGAGCCGCGCTCGCTTTCGGGGCCTACATGGCGCTGATGGGACTGATCGCACTGGCCATCGGCACCCTGGTGCGGCACACGGCGGGCGCGGTGAGCCTGGTGGTCGCAGTCCAGTTCGTCCTGCCGATCGGGCTGAGCCAGGTGAGCGGCAGCCTCGGCGCCCACCTGACGGGTGCGGTGCCCTCGGGTGCGATCGCCATGCTGGGCAGCGGGCACGACTCGAGCACGGCGTACAGCCCGCTGGCGAGCTTCCTGATACTCGGGGCCTGGGCCGCAGCGCTGCTGACGGTCGCGGGCCTCGCCTTCAAAAAGCGCGACGTGTGAGATCACGATGAGCCAGACTGGCCGCATGGCAGCGGGGACCATAATGCGCGAACACCTGACGGCACGCTCCTGGCGAGAGCGGCTCTACTCACTGCTCAGCCTGCCGCTGGCTGCCCTGGGGCTCGCCGCGGTGGTGCTCACCACCATCCTCGGCCTGCTCTCGGCCGGTCTGCTCTTCCTGCCGATGCTCGCGCTCAGCCTGCGCGGCGACCGAGCACTCGGCGCCCTCTACCGAACGCTGGCCCGCGGTCTGCTGCGCCTGGAGATCGCGGCACCGCCCCAGCCCCCGCGGGCTCCCGGCCTCTCCGGCCTGATGGGACAGCACCTGGGCGATCCAGCCGCCTGGCGGGTCTGCCTCTACCTACTCATCCGCATCCCATTGGGGGTCCTCCAGTTCACCCTGGGCTTCCTCTGGTGGGCCTACGGCCTCCTCTTCCTCTGCTATCCGCTGCTCTGGAAGCTGGAGCCACAGCACGCGGCCGACAAGTCCGGCGTCGTCCACAGCTTCGGCCTGGAGATCGGCGGGTTCTACTTCGACACCTGGCCGCGCGCGCTCCTGGTCGTGATGATCGGCGTCCTGGTCCTGCTGACCTCACCCTGGCCGAGCCGACTCCCCCTCCTCGCCGATCGCTTCCTGATGCCCCGCCTGCTCGGCCCGAGCACCGCCTCGCTCCGCCTGGCCCAGCTCACCGAGACCAGGGCACACGCGATCAACGAGGCGGCGGCGACCCTGCGGCGGATCGAGCGGGACCTGCACGACGGCGCCCAGGCCCGGCTGGTAGCGCTGGGGATGCGACTGGGCCGGGCGGAGCGGCAACTGGCCCAGGGGAACACCGAGCTGGGCCGATCCTTGATTCGAGAATCACGACAAGAGGCCAAGGAGATCATCAGCGAGCTGCGCGAGCTGGTGAGCGGCATCCACCCGCCCGCGCTGGATGCCGGCCTGGGTCCCGCACTGACCACGCTCGCCGCCCGATCGGCCATCCCGGCCCAGGTCGAGCTGGACCTCCCGGAGCGCCCGCCGGCCGCCATCGAGACCATGCTGTACTTCGCCGCGGCGGAGCTGCTGGCCAATGCGGGCAAGCACAGTGGGGCCAAGGCGGTGACCGTCTCGGTCCGGGCGGCAGCGGGACGGCTGCGGCTGCTGGTGAGCGACAACGGGAAGGGCGGGGTCCGGCTGGACGGGTCGGGCAGCGGGCTGCGCGGACTGGCCGAGCGGGTCCGGGTCGCTGACGGGGTGCTCAGCGCCGTCAGTCCGGTCGGTGGTCCCACCACCATCTCGATCGAGCTGCCGGCCCTGGGCTGACAGGCCGGGCCGCCGCCCTACCCTCCATCGCCCCGCCCGGCCGCCGGACCGCCCCGGCCGGACCGCACCGCTCACCGCCTGCGAGCATCTGACAGATCGACAGGTCAGCTCAGGTCAGGTCAGCTCAGGTCAGGTCAGGTCAGGTCAGGTCAGCTCAGGAAACAGGAAGGAACCATAAGACGATGCGGGTGGTAGTGGCCGAGGACACCGCGATTCTCCGAGCCGGGCTGGTCCAGCTCCTGGAGGAGGAGGGCTACCAGGTGGTGGCAGCGGTCCCGGATGCCGAGCAGTTGCGGGTGGCAGTGCTCGAACACGGCCCGGACCTGGTGGTGTCCGACATCCGCATGCCGCCCACCCACACCGACGAGGGCCTGCGAGCGGTGATCGACCTTCGGTCAGCCAATCCGAAGCTGGCGGTCTTGATCTTCTCCCAGTACGTGGAGACGCAGTACGCCAGTCGGCTACTGGCCGGCGGGTCCGCCGGTGTCGGCTACCTGCTGAAGGAACGGGTCCTCGACGCGCAGGACTTCATCGATGCCCTGGAGCGGGTGGCGGCGGGCGGTACCGCGCTCGACCCCGAGGTGGTCAACCAGCTGATGGGCGCCAGCCAGACCCGCAGCTCGGTCGACGAGCTCAGTCCACGGGAGCGGGAGGTCCTCGCACTGATGGCGGAGGGACGGTCCAACGCGGCGATCGCGACCGGGCTGGTGGTGACGGAGCGGGCCGTTGAGAAGCACGTGGCCAATATCTTCCTGAAGCTCGACCTCCCGGTCTCGGCAGCGGATCACCGACGGGTGCTGGCCGTCCTGCGGCATCTGGGTGCCTGACGGCGGGCAGGGCGAGGGGAAGAGCCCGGGCGGCGGGGCGGGACGGGAGACGGCAGGAGGGGCGACGGGCCAGGAGCCGTCCGCAGCGCGGGGCCAGCAGGACTGCGCAGCGGCGCAGGGCCGGCCCGGCAAGCATGCCGATACAGCCATAAAATGCGACAAACCGGATATCGGCCCTTGGCATCTCATAGACTGTCAACGTCGCGGCAGGACAGCGACAGCTCTTCGAGGCGCGCCGGGAAGTCTGGTCGGCACCGCACCACCGGTGTATCCGCATGCCCTTCCCGTGCCCTGGAGGTCCCTCGCGTGGCCAGCCCGCCGCCCCATGACCCCTCGTCCGGCCACCCGACCGACCGCCCCTCAGACGGTGGGGCTCCACAGCGGCGCCAGTTCCTCGGCCTGCTCCCGCTGCCCGAACGCCGGTATCTGACCGAGGCGCTGCGCACCGAGACCGTCGGCGGCATCCTGCTCCTGATCGCCGCCATCGCGGCACTCATCTGGGCCAACGTCTGGCCGCACGCATACGAGAGCGTCCTCGACTACACCATCGGTCCTGCGGGGCCCCTGCATCTGGACCTCTCGCTGGAGGCCTGGGCCAAGGACGGGCTGCTCACCGTCTTCTTCTTCGTCGCGGGCATCGAGCTCAAGCGCGAGTTCGTCGCCGGCGAGCTGCGCTCGCCCAGTGCCGCGGCGCTGCCCGTGGTCGCCGCGGTCTGCGGGGTGGCGCTGCCCGCCGCCGTCTTCGCACTGGCCAACAGCGGATCCGGCGGGCATCCCGGCGGCTGGGCGATCCCGACCGCGACGGACATCGCCTTCGCCCTGGGTGTCCTCGCCGTGGTCAGCAGTCACCTGCCGTCCGCGCTGCGGGCGTTCCTGCTGACCCTGGCCGTGGTGGACGACCTGATCGCCATCCTGATCATCGCGGTCTTCTACAGCGCCGGCATCAAGTTCTGGGCGCTGGGACTGTCACTCGCGGGTCTGGTGCTGTTCTGGTTCCTGCACCGGCGTGGCGTGCACGGCTGGTATCTCTTCGTGCCGCTCGCCCTGGTCATCTGGGCGCTGATGCACGAGAGCGGCGTACACGCGACGGTGGCCGGGGTGGCGATGGGCCTGCTGCTGCGCTGCCACCGCGAGGGCGACGAGAAGCAGTCCCCCGGCGAGCACATCGAGCACCTGGTCCGGCCGCTGTCGGCCGGGGTGGCGGTGCCGCTCTTCGCGCTCTTCGCGGCAGGCGTGACGATCTCCCCCGCGGCGATCGAGGACGTCTTCACCCAGGCGATGCCGCTGGGCATCGTGCTCGGCCTGCTGGTGGGCAAGACCGTGGGCATCTTCGGGGGTACCTGGCTCGCCGCCCGGTTCACCAAGGCGGAGCTGAACCCCCAGCTCACCTGGGCGGACCTGTTCGCCGTGTCCACGCTGGCGGGCATCGGTTTCACGGTCTCCCTGCTGATCAGCGAGCTGGCCTTCCCCCACTCCACCGAACTCGCCGACCGGGCCAAGGCCGCCGTGCTGATCGGCTCGCTGCTCTGCGCCGTGGTGGCGACCTTCCTGCTGAAAGTGCGCAACCGGCACTACCGCCGGCTCTGCGAGGAAGAAGACCTCGACAGCGACGGGGACGGCATTCCGGACGTCTACCAGCGGGACGATCCCTCCTGGCCAGGTCATCGGCTGTCCGAAGGGTCAGCATGATGGGATGGTCGCCGGGCGGGCGTGGGCGAGTGACACACCGCCCATCGCGGGCGGCCCGAAGTGGTGCCTGACTGGCCGGTAGGGGCATGATTCTGAGCTGTCCGGAATCTCAGCAGAGGAGAAGACCAGATGTCCGCAGGAACCGCAGGTCCGTCCAGCAGCTCCCGGGCGCCCTACGAGGGTGAGCGCTCGGTCGGTCAGCTGTTCGCCGCGGCCACGGCTGACCTGTCGGCCCTGGTCCACGACGAGATCGCGCTGGCCAAGGCCGAGATCCGACAGGACGTCAAGCGCGGCCTGAAGGGCAGCGTCTCGGGGGTGGTGGGCGGTGTCGTGGGGCTCGCCTCGATTCCGATGTTCAGCTTCGCGCTGGCCTACCTGCTGAAGTTCTGGGGTCTGCCGCTGGGCCTCGCGTTCCTCGTCGTCGGATTGGCCTACGTCGTGGTGGCAGTGATCCTCGCCGTGGTGGCTCTGCGGTTCCTCAAGAAGGTCGGGCCGCCGCACCGCGCCATCGAAGGTGCCCAGGCGACCGCTGAGGTGCTCAAGAACGCCCGCCCCCGGCCGGCCACGGCCGAGGAGCTCGCTGCGCTGGAGCGCTGAGCGGGGCCCGCACCCGGGTACCGCGTACGGGTTGCACCGCGGTCGGCCGTAGCCCGTACGAGTGCCGGGGCCGTGTTCCCGGCCGGGATGTGACACGCTCTCGGTATGCCGCTAGACCAGACGCCCGTTCCGTCCGCCACCACAGGACCGCACTCGAGTTCGAAGCACGAGGAGGAGGCGGAGCGGCCTCAGCACCCGGGCATGTCCGGGGAGCCCGTCGCCCCGTCGACCGCGCCCGCTCCCGCCGCTGAACCGGACGCCACCCCGGACGCCACCCCGGCAGCCCGACCGGTGCCGGCCGAGCCGGTGTCAGGCACAGGCAGCGGCACGCAGGGCCTCTCGGGCGCCTCTCCGGTGGGCGGCCGACCGGTCGGCTGGAACATCCGGATGCCCGGCCCCTGGACTCACCGCGATCTGGCTGCCAACGGCGCCCGGTTCCACATCGCGGAGCAGGGCGAGGGACCGCTGGTCCTGCTGGTGCACGGCTGGCCGCAGTACTGGTGGGCGTGGCGGCACCAGATGGCGGCACTGGCCGAGGCCGGCTTCCGGGCGGTCGCCCTGGACCTACGCGGTACGGGCGGCAGCGACCGCACCCCGCGCGGCTACGACCCCGCCAACCTCGCGCTCGACATCACCGGGGTGATCCGGTCGCTGGGCGAGCGCAGTGCCCACCTGGTCGGGCACGCCGGTGGCGGTTCGCTCTCCTGGGTGGCGGCGGTGATGCGGCCCTCGGTCATCCAGAGTCTGACGGTGGTCTCGGCCGCGCACCCTCGGCAGTTGCGGCGGGCGCTGCTGCGGGACCGCAAGCAGGTGGCCGCGTTCGACCACGTGCTCGGCTTCCAGCGGCCCTGGATACCGGAGCGGCGGCTGGTCGCCGACGACGCCGCGCAGATCGCGGGCTACCTCGCCGACTGGACCGGTCCGAACCAACTGGACGCCGAGGCGGTGGCGAACTACCGCAAGGCGATCCAGATCCCGAGCACCGCGCACTGCTCGATCGAGCCGTACCGCTGGCTGGTGCGCTCGATGGGCCGCCCGGACGGCATCCAGTTCGCGCGACGGATGAAGAAGCCCGTGACCGCGCCGACGCTGCACATCCAGGGGGCGGCCGACCCGGTGCTGCTGGCGCACACCGCGCTCGGCGCGGGCGAGTACGTGGCGGCGCCGTACCGCTGGCGGTTGCTCCCCGGGGTGGGCCACTTCCCGCACGAAGAGGTACCGGACGCGCTGAACGCCGAACTGGTCGCCTGGGTCCGCGAGCACAAGCGCTGACCGGCGGGCCCGGATCGGGGAAACGTACCCGGGACGTGCCGGGAACGGGCCGGGAACAGGCCTGGAACGGGCCGGGAACGGGCCTCGAACGGGCGCGGATCCGACGCCAGGGTGAGCGTCGCGCGGGCCTGCGGGCACATGTCCCGCCGGACCCGGTCGATATGACGAGATGTTGCTATGCCGCAGGCATAGGCCCGCTCGCCCCAATGAGGGTGGTTACCCCAAGGGGCGTACGGGCATCCATCCTGCATGACCTGGATGCCCGATCGCACCGCCGCACCTCGCGGACGACGTGTCAGCCGCAGCTCGCAGAGCACCCCGTACTCGACTTCCGCCCCGCACCAGAACGAGTGGGTGCGGGAGTCGGAACACCCGGCCACCGAGCCCCACCCCCTGGGCATCCCGCGCATCCTGGGCCGACGCGCCCGCTGGGTGAGCGCCCGGCTGCGCCGCGAGGCCTGAGCGTCGGCAGCATCAGCTGATCACCGCGGGCTCAAGGGCCGTGAACCAGAGCAGGGCGAAGGTCGCGACCGTCATGATCGGGACCAGCACCTTGGTCTCCACGTTGTTGCCGCTGCGCTTGATCAGCACGATCTCGTAGCGCTGCTTGTGCGGCCAGAGCCAGGGCGCGCCCATCTTGGTGAGGCTGTCGCCCAGCAGGTGGGCCAGCGTGCCGAGCGCGACGGCGTAGGGCAGCCAGCCCGGCGCGGCGGGCATCCAGCGGTCCAGACCGAAGGTGCCCAGCGCCGAGAGGACGATGACACTCAGCCAGGTGGTGTGCCCTTCACCCGGGATGTGGAACCGCAGCGCCTTCACCGCGAGGGCGAGCAGGAAGAAGGTCATGCCGAGGGTGAACGGGCGACCCAGGTAGGTGACGCCGGCCCAGGTGCCGCCGCCCATCAGCGCGACGAAGAGCAGCGAGTGGGTCGCGTGGCGGTGGCCGCCCGAGATCCAGGCCACGAAGCGGCAGAGCACCTTGGAGAACGGGCCGAGGAAGTTGGCGATCGTTCCGTCGTGGTGGTCCAGGTCGGGCAGCAGCGCGGCCCCGGCGCAGAGGACCGTCCCGAGCAGGATGTCCGCCGGCTTCAGGTGGGTGTGCAGCAGCAGCGGCGGCAGGAACGGCGCGGAGGCCGCATACAGCATCGCGCCGCTGACCGCGTGCGAGTGACCCATCATGGCCGGTACTCCTTCGTGCTTGGCGTCGGCTGTCCTGCCGCTCGGGCCCCCGCGCCAGGCCGATTGAGCCGAACGGGTGAGCGCGCCGACGCTATCAGGAAGAACTGACGGTTCGACGGATACCGGCCAGGTCAGCGGGGCTGCCCCCTGGCCGGATCGCGCCGACCCCGCCGCCGGGGGACGAGAACGGACGTGGCGTCAGCCGGAGCCGACGCCACGTCAGGGACATGAGCGGTCGACAGACGCGGGCGCGGGCATCGGACCGGCCGGGTGCGGCCAGTGCGGCCAGTGCGGCCGGGGGGCCGGAAGCGGCCCCGGTGCGCTCAGGAGCTGCCAGGCGCGAACGGGCGCGGCCAGGTGCGACCGGCGAGGGTCAGAGGGCGCAGCCCTGGGTGTCCGCCTGGGTGCTGTCGGTGGCGCCCGCGATCGCGTCCGGTTTCACCTCGGCGGCGGTCAGCACGTAGCCGGTGTCGGCGCTGTCCAGCGACTTGGCGAAGACGACGCCGTACACCTCACCGTCCGTGGTGAGCAGCGGCCCGCCGCTGTTGCCCTGGCGGACCAGCGAGCGGATCGAGTAGACGTCCCGGACCACCTGGCCGCGGCGGTAGATGTCCGGGCCGTTGGCCTGGATCTCGCCGCGGATCCGGGCGGGCTGCACGTCGAAGGCGCCGTTCTCCGGGAAGCCGGCCACGATCGCGCTGTCGTTGGTCCTGGCCTCGCCGGCGAAGGTGAGCGGCGGGGCGTCGAGCTTGGGCACCTCGAGGATCGCGATGTCCCGCTGCCAGTCGTAGAGGACCACGGTGGCGTCGTAGAGCTGGCCGGTGCCGCCGATCTGCACGGTCGGCTCGTCGACACCGCCGACCACATGGGCGTTGGTCATCACCCGGTGCGGTGCGAAGACGAAGCCGCTGCCCTCCAGGGTCTTGCCGCAGGAGGGAGCGGTGCCGACCACCTTCACCAGGCTCTGCCTGGCCCTGGCCAGCGCGGGGTTGGCGGCCAGCGCGGGGTCGGGCGCGGGAACATCGGTGATCGGCTCGTGCTCGAACGGGTTGAAGACCTGCGGGAAGCCGTTCTGCGAGAGCACCTTGCTGAAGTCGGAGAACCAGTTCGGCGCGTCGGCGGGCAGCGCCTCCTGGACCCCGCCCAGCACCTTGGAGGTCCGGACCTGCTTGGAGACGGTGGGCATCGAGGTCCCGGCCAGCGCCGAGCCGATCAGCCAGGCCACCAGCAGCATCGACAGCACGTTCACCACCGAGCCGCCGAGCGCGTCCAGCACCTTGGCGGGGCCGCGCTCGCCGATCCGACCGCGCAGCTTCCAGCCCAGCTGAGTGGTGGCCGCCTGCCCGACCGCCGCGAAGACGATCACCACCACGACCGCCACCACCGAGGCGGTGGTCCCCGGACTGAGGTGGTTGAGCACCAGCGGCAGCAGTTGCACCGCGATCAGCCCGCCACCGAGGAAGCCCAGCACGGAGAGGATGCCCACCACGAAGCCCTGCCGGTACCCGGACACGGCGAAGCCGATCGCGGCGGCGAGCAGCAGGAGATCGAGCACGTTCACCCGGTCACCCTCCCATGGATGTCGGACCGCACGGCAGCGGCCCCGGCCACCGACCACTCGGCATGGTGAACCGGGGCCGCAGGCCTCACGGCATGGTGATCAGCCGCGAGCTGTCCCAGGGAAGCTCGAAGCCGCTGTGATGCAGCACCCGGTCGATCACCCCGGCCGTGAACCCCCAGACCACCTGCCCGGCGACGGCGAAGGCCGGCCCGCTGAAGCCCGAGGGATGCCGGTAGCGGCCGCGGTTGGCCGGGTCGGCGAGCACCGAGATCGGGACGCGGAAGACCTCGCCGGTCTCCCCCGGATCCACCGGCGCCACCGGGCTCTCCGTGCGCCACCAGCCCAGCACCGGGGTCACCACGAAGTCACTGACCGGGATGTAGAGGGCGGGCAGCGTCGCGAAGACCTGCACCCCCGCCGGGTCCAGGCCGGTCTCCTCCGCCGCCTCGCGCAGTGCGGCGGCCACCGGGCCCGCGCCCTGCGGATCGCCGTCCACCGCGTCCAGCGTGCCGCCGGGGAACGAGACCTGGCCGGCGTGCGACCGCAGTTCCAGGGACCGCACGGTCAGCAGCAGGTCGGGTCCCGCGGTCCCCTCACCGAAGAGCAGCAGCACCGCGGAGTGCCGCCCGCCCTCGGCCGGCGGCAGGAACCGGCTGAGCTGCTCGGGGCGGACCGTCTCGGCTGCCGCCCGGACCGGCAGCAGCCAGTCCGGCAACCCCTCGCGCACGATCGCGGTCGTCGCGCTGCTGGTCACCTGGCCGCCCCGTTCGCCGCCGGGGCAGTGCCGGCTCCGCCCCCGGCCGCACCCTCGCCCGCGTCAGTGCCCGCGCCCGTGCCGGCGTCGACCGCCTCCCCCGCGGCCGGCGCCGCGCTGCCCGGGTAGTCGGCCGGGGGCCGCAGGCGCTGGCCCGGTTGGCCACCGAGTTCGTACTTCAGCAGCTTGGCCGCCAGCACGGGGTCGGTCTCGCCCACCCCGTAGGAGGGGCAGAGCTGCGCGATCGGGCAGGCCCCGCAGGCGGGCTTGCGGGAGTGGCAGATCCGGCGGCCGTGGAAGACCACCCGGTGCGAGAGCATCGTCCACTCCGACTTCGGGAAGATCTCCGCGACGGCGGCCTCGACCGCCACCGGGTCCTCCTCGGTGGTCCAGCCGAAGCGGCGGGCCAGTCGCCCGAAATGGGTGTCCACGGTGATCCCGGGAACGCCGTACGCGTTGCCCAGCACCACGTTGGCGGTCTTCCGGCCAACCCCGGGCAGGGTGACCATCTCGGCCAGGGTCCTGGGCACCTGACCGCCGAAGTTGTCGCGCAGTGCGATCGAGAGGCCGATCAGCGCCTTGGCCTTGTTCCGGAAGAACCCGGTCGGCCGGATGATCTCCTCCAACTCCTCCGGCACCGCGGCCGCCAGGTCCGCCGGCGTCGGGTACGTCGCGAAGAGGAGTGGTGTCGTCTGGTTCACCCGCAGGTCGGTCGTCTGCGCGGACAGCACGGTGGCCACCAGCAGTTGGAACGGCGACTCGAAGTCCAGCTCCGGATGCGCGTACGGGTACAGCTCCGCCAACTCGCGGTTGATCTTCCGGGCTCGGCGCACCATCGCCAGCTGCGACTCCGGCTTCTTCGGCTTCGCGGCCACCGGTGCGGTGGGCGCGGCCTTCCGGACCTTGCTCTCTGCCATGCACGAAGGCTACGCCGCAGGCCCGACCGATCGGAGCCGATTCAGCGCGATGCCTCATGCAGGAGGCACTGACGGTCAAAGCAGCAGATGCAGGCCGCAGCACCCAGCAGCCGGTCCTCCAACGGAAGGCTCCAAGGCCGGCCCGGCCGTACGGTGTCGTCGCCCTCTCGCCTCAGCGCCGTCATCAGCTTGCGGAAGTCCCGCAGACTCAGCCCAGTGAAGGGGGGCTATCCAGGACGGTGACGGTTCCGACGCCGTGATCACACCAGCCACGCCATCCGCGACGAAGAGCAGCGGATCGAACGGCATGTACAGGGTGGCGAGCTCCGCACCCGCGCGAAGGGCCTGCTTCTCGGAGGCGATGCGCTCGGCAGACCAGATGAGCCCGTCGCCCTACTCACCCTCGATGCCGTTGCTCTCCCGGAGGAGGGCGGCGAGGTCCTCAGGCAGTGGCTGGCCGAGGACCGTGACGCAGCGGACCAGCGACTGCTCCGATGCAGGGGGCTGAAAGAGTGCCGTCCCGGGCAGGGCCGCCACAACTTCGGTCCACACGATGGAATCGACCGCCATGAGCGTGGCCACTGATCGAGCGGGCCTGCGGCCCCTCGGCATCGGCAGGCGCATTTCGCCTGATCAGCGACCTCTGCAGGAGAACAGCGGAAGCCGATAAAGCGCGGCGCCCCGCCCAAGAGCATCCGCCTCACCGGCCGAACCAGCGGGATCGATCTCTCCTGGCCAGGCAACCCTGGTCGCACCTGGGCCGCGTGCGACTCCAACCGAATCGCTGCTCCAGCACTCGGCTACACCCGATGCGAGATCATTCCGAGGGATAGCACATGCACCGTGATTCGATCCAGTGCGCCGCACCCGGCACATGTCAGGGCTGCATTGGCAGCGGCCGATACGTGGCCCAGGTCTTCGGAGTCTCCGAAATGCTCACAGCCGTGAGCTCCGGGAACTGCCCGATCCAGAGGCCGAAGATCCACATGGCCAGATTTTCAGCTGATGGCGAGACACCCCCCCCCCATCGCTTCATTGAGATGCCGATGGTCGAGGGTATCGTCCATCCATTTCTTGAACGCATCGAGGTCGCGATAGTCGCGAACAAAGCCGGCCTCAGTGAGGTCATCCGGATGCGCGGACAGTTCGAGGACGACGATGTAGTTGTGGCCGTGCATACGGGCGCACTGGTGCCAGGAGGGGAGTCTGTCGAGGACATGACTCGCAGAGAAGTTGTACTCCTTGGTGATGGTCAGCATCGCGTGCTCCCCTCCATGTCCCCTTCTCATCGCGCGGTGTCTGATCAACTCCGCTCCCCATCTTCGAGGATCCAGCGGTTGAG
Source organism: Kitasatospora sp. NBC_01287 (assembly GCF_026340565.1). NCBI lineage: Bacteria > Bacillati > Actinomycetota > Actinomycetes > Kitasatosporales > Streptomycetaceae > Kitasatospora > Kitasatospora sp. NBC_01287. The sequence goes on along the minus strand of NZ_JAPEPB010000001.1, from coordinate 5,042,640 downwards.
TGGAACCTCCTGAAGGAAGTCGCGGCGTTGCTCGACATCGTCAATGTGGTCGGCCTTGCGGATGATCGCGGTACGAGCACGCTCGAGCAGTTCCTGGGCTGTGGGCTCGTCGCCGGTCGCGTGCATGGCCCTCGCAGCATGGAAGAGGACCTCTTCGGTGCGAAGCGCCGGCATGTCGCCGACCTCATCGAGGATACGCAGTGCCTCCTCAGCCAGAGCGCGGGCAGCAATGTGATCGCCGAGAAGTAGGTGGGTGCGGCTGCGGAGGGTGAGAGCAGCAATTTGGCTGCGGACCATGCCGGTCTGGCCGGTCTCCACATAGGTGTCCAGAGCGAGCTTGTCAGCGCGGCGCAGCTGCTCGCTGTCACCGTTGGCGAGGTCGAGCAGGAGGTCCGCGTAGAGGTTACGCACGATAGGGACAAGGTTCGCCAGCCAGGTGCGCTCAGTCTCCAGCCATGCCTGCTGGATCAGCTCCAGGCTGTCATGGCGACGTGCTGGCTGTCGGGTGAACAGTTGGGCCAACAGCGCGGTGTTGTAAGCACGCCACCCACTGTCGCCGCCCCGCTTGTCCTCGAACTCGATGGCTTCACGCAGCGTGCGCTCGGCCGGCGTCCAGGCACCCATGGCGGTCTGGACCTGGGCAAGGTAGTTCAGCGCTATCGGCAGCTCAGCGTGCAGAGGTTCGGAGCGCAGTCGCTCGACGCAGCGCAGCAGCCTGGTCAGTGCCTCCGTCAGGTGCCCGGTGTCGTACAGGCTGATCGCAAGCTGCATCTCCGCGAGATTTCGGGCGTGCTGGAGCACCGGGTCGCCTGCTGCCCCGAGCGCAGGGTCGGCGGCATACATGCGCTCCACCTCACGCAACTGCTCCAGCCCCTCGGAGAGGCGCCGCTTGGAGACCTGGCGGCCGTACTCGACCTTGGCAACGAACACCGCCACCGGGTCGTCGGCCAGCTCGGCCTTCTCGATCGCCTCACGCAGTTTGACGAGGGAGGGCATCAGGCCCTGGGTGGCCAGCAGCGACTTGCCACGCAGCAGAGCGGTGCGGGCGATCAGCTTCGGATCGCCGTACCGTGCGGCAGCCAGTTCCGCCTCTGCGGCCAGCCCGTCGACGTCGGGTCCACCAGCTGGTTGTGCTTGGCCGCGCCAGCGAACCTCGGTCAGGGACAGCAGAAGTTCGATAGCGCTGACCAGGCGGCGGTCTCGCTCCGGTGTCTGCGCCGGCAGAGAGCGAGCCGCCCGGATCGCCACCTCGCAGTGCGATTCCGCCTCGACGAAGGACAGCCCGTCAAGTGCGGCCGTGCGGGCCAGGTCGTAGTGGGCATCCGCGGATGCCTCCAAGCAGGGCAGACCGCCCTGGTCCAGGTGATGGGCAATCTCCAAACGCCTCCCGAGTGCCGCCTCGTCTGCCGGCTGGTCGGCCAGCGCACGCGCGATGCGCGCGTGCCGAGAACGCCTCAGCTCGGCTGTCTGCTGCTCGTAGAGCACCTGCCACAAGGCGCGGTGCTCGAAGGCGTAGCAGTCGGACTGCTCGAACCTGGCCCAGGCGGGCGGTTCCTGAACAGTGATCAACTGGTGCTCGGCGGCGATCCGGCTCAGCCGCTCCATCACTTCGTCGTGCGGCTGCTCAAGCGTTTCGGCGACCACGCGGGACAGGAACATCGCACCCTGGACGGCGCCGACAGCGATCAGCCGCCGATCGCGTTCGTCGAGCGGTCGAATCCGGGCTTCCACCACGCGGCTCACGCTGGAAGGCAGAACGATCTGTGTGCCGTTGTCCGGGCGCCATTCCTCCAGACACAGGGAGACGAACACAGAGTGACCGCCAGTGAGCCTGGACAGCTCGGCGGACAGTCCACGGGGCGCCCCGGGATGGCGGAGCCGGACCAGTTCCTCAACCGCGTCGGCCGGCAGTCCGGTCAGCGAGCGCCGCACGGCCAGACCTTCAACCTCCCAGCGGTCCAGCAGCGCCGCCACCCCCGCCGCGGGCCCGTTCGGCTCCTCGGTGCCGTGGGCATGGCTGAGCACCAGCGCGATCGGCTCGTCAGCAAGCTTGTGTACCAGGCGGTCCAGGATCATGAGGCTACTGGGGTCGATGTTCTGCACATCGTCGACCAGCAGAACCACCGGGCGGCCCATTCGCGCAAGATCCAGCAGGGCGTCAGCAATTCGGACGGCAGTCCCCTGCTGAATCGGCATCACACTGTCGAGCGGCACCGAGCCCGAGTCCAGGGCCGCCTTGGCGACCTCCCGGCCAGCCGTCCACGCGACCCCCAGGCCAGGGACGATCGCCGACAGCACCTCGGGAGCGGACTTGGCCGCGCCCCGACCCGCGCCCCGCAGTACCCGCCTCAGCCAGCCGCGCTGCTCGCTCTGCTCATGCAGCTGGAGGAGAAGGTCCACGGCCGGAGCGTAGGTCAGCCCGGAGCCGATCTGCGGGTAGCAGCGCGTAGAAGCCACCTGGCACAGTTCGGACAACCCGGGGTCGCCACCGATCTGCCGGGCGAACTCTCCCAGCAGGGCCGACTTCCCCATCCCCGACCGGCCTTCGAGCACCACCACTCGCCCCTGTGCCTCCGTCAGCCCTTGGACAAGCGCCAGCAGTTCGGCCATGTACTCCACACGGTCAACGAAGTCCGTCGGCACTCCAACCCCCCACAACGTCCGAGCTCGAACCCCAGGCGCACGACGCGCACATGCCGAGCCGACCCTATGCCAACCACACAGGTCCCACAGACGAACTCCCGAGCTACTGCAGACCCGTTCACCCGTACGCGGCCAGCGGACCGGCACACGTCACCTCGGCTCCCGCGGCGTCGGACCAGCAGAGCCGCAGCGGGAGCTGTACCTGATCTGGCTAAGCCGCCACGCCGAATGACGTCGTCCTCGCCGCGCCAAAGGGTTCTCCAGCGCCGCCAACTCGCGGTTGATCTTCCGGGCTCGGCGCACCATCGCCAGCTGCGACTCCGGCTTCTTCGGCTTCGCGGCCACCGGTGCGGTGGGCGCGGCCTTCCGGACCTTGCTCTCTGCCGTGCGGGAAGGCTACGCCGCCCGCTCAGCGGCAGGGAGCAGATCGCGGACTGCCGGGTGCCGGACCGAGGCGCGCGAGGCCGGGCCCGGCCGTCTGACGGGCAGTCAACCGCGAGGAATCTCAGGAGGGGCGGCGGCGCGCGGCCGGCGGCTCACGGGGCGGGCGCGACGCCGGCCGCGTCCCCAGCCTCACGGGTCAGTACGGCCGGCCCTCCGCGTAGTCCGCCGCGTAGCCCGCGAGCAGGATGTCGACCGCCCGCTCGAAGCGGGCGTCGAAGTCGAGCCCGGCCCGGGTCGCCGCCACCTGTGCCAGCAGGGGGTACCGGGCCGGGTCGAGCGGCACGGAGTCCAGGTCGGGGGCGTCCTCCGTCTCGCCGGGCGTGCGGCCCACCTCGGCCAAGGCGTGGCCGACCACGAAGACGGCCAGCGTGTTCAGCAGGTCCAGCGCACGGCCGAGCGGCAGGCCCGCCGCGGTCAGGGCGGCGAGCCAGCCTTCGAGCAGGTCGAGGTCGGCCGGCGAGCTGAGCGGATGCGTGGCGACCAGCGGCAGCACGCCGGGATGGCGCAGCAGCTCGCGGCGCAGCCCGGTCGCGAAGGCGCGGGCCCACGGCGTCCAGTCCGCGCCGGGCGCCGGGTCGGCGGGCAGTTCGATCGCGGCGGCCCGCCGGACCACCTGGCTGACCAGCCCGTCCAGCAGGGCCTGCTTGTTGCGCACGTGGTGATAGAGCGTCATGGCCTCGACCTCCAGCTCCGCACCGAGCTTGCGCATGGTCAGCGCCGCCAGCCCGTGGCGGTCGACGAGGTCCAGTGCCGCCTCCAGCACCCGCTCACGGCTGAGCCCGGCCTTCGGACGGGCCCGACGATCCGCCATGGTCACTCCTCCTCGTTCCGGAGTCCGGACCATTTCGGGACCCGGACCCCTCTTGACGATTCTTACGACGTAAGGGCACTCTAGTGCCAACGGAAAACTTACCTCGTAAGAATCAACGGAGACCATCATGCTGCTCATCGCCACGGCTCTGCGTCGGATGAACGACGGCGTCGACTACGCCCGCTTCCGCGAGGCCTGGCTGCCGGACGAGACCTTCGCCGACGACCCGCGCCGCCGGGTGCTCAGCGCGCTCAACCTGGCCGACCCGCAGGAGATCCTGACCTGCGCGATCATCGAGGGCGACCCGGCCGACATGCCCGCCTGGATGGAGCGCCTGGCCCCCGGCGAGCAGCGACGGATGGACCGCCTGGCCGGCATGGTCGGCCCTTCGCTGGGCGGCGCGGTCTACCGGGTGGTCGGCGACGACGACCTCTCCCGCCCGATCACCCACTGAGGCCGTCACCGAGGCCGCTCCAAGAGATGACCGATCAGTAACCAATGCGTACGGATGGCCGTGTACCGGGCTCCAGAGCGCACCCCCTCCTCATATGATCGGAGCGACATGCGCCATGCTTGGTGATGAAGAGCACTGTTTCTCCATCGCCGGGGGATCGTCGGAGACCGTCGATACCACCGGAAGCATGGCGGAACACCAGCACGCGAGCCGCCCGACGGGCCCCACCTCGGGCGGCGAACAGGAGGAAGCACGTGGACGACGTTCTGCGGCGCGCCGCGCTCTTTGCGGCGCTCGACGACGAACAGGCCGGCGAGCTGCGCGCTTCCATGACCGAGGTGACCCTCGCCCGTGGCGAGTCGCTCTTCCACGAGGGCGACCCGGGCGACCGGCTCTACGTGGTCGCCGAGGGCAAGGTCAAGCTGCACCGCGCCTCGCCGGACGGCCGCGAGAACATGCTCGCGGTGCTCGGCCCGAGCGAGATGATCGGCGAACTCTCGCTCTTCGACCCGGGCCCGCGCACCGCCACCGCCAGCGCGCTGACCGAGGTCAAGCTGCTCGGCCTGGGCCACGGTGACCTGCAGCCCTGGCTGCACGCCCGGCCCGAGGTCTCGATCGCGCTGCTGCGCGCCATCGCGCGCCGGCTACGGCGGACCAACGACGTGATGAGCGACCTGGTCTTCTCGGACGTGCCCGGCCGGGTGGCCAAGGCCCTGCTCGACCTCTCGCGCCGCTTCGGCGTGCAGTCCGAGGAGGGCATCCACGTCGCCCACGACCTGACCCAGGAGGAGCTGGCCCAGCTGGTCGGCGCCTCCCGGGAGACCGTGAACAAGGCGCTGGCCGACTTCGCCGGCCGCGGCTGGCTCAAGTTGGAGGCCCGCGCGGTGGTGCTGCTGGACGTCGAGCGGCTCTCCCGCCGCTCCCGCTGACACCCCCTCCCGCCGGCGCGGCGGCGGGCGCCGCAGGCGCCGCGGGCTCGTCAGATGAGCCCGTGGTCCTCCAGGTAGCGCAGTTGGGCGCGGACCGAGAGTTCGGCGGCCGGCCAGAGCGCGGGGTCCACGTCCGCGTAGACCCGGGCCACCACCTGCTCGGCCGTCCGGCAGCCGGCCTCGACCGCCGTCTCCACCTGGGCCAGCCGGGCCGCCCGGTGCGCCAGGTAGTACTCGACCGTGCCGAGCGCGTCGGCCAGCACCGGGCCGTGCCCGGGCAGCACGGTTCCCACGCCGTACTGGGCCGCCAGTGTCCGAAGGCGGCGCAGCGAGTCGAGGTAGTCGCCGAGCGCCCCGTCCGGGTGGGCGACCATCGTGGTGCCCCGCCCGAGCACGGTGTCGCCGGTGAGGATCGCCCCGTCCGCCGGGAGGTGGAAGGTGAGCGAGTCCGCCGTGTGTCCCGGGGTGGCGACCACCCGCAGCTCCAGGCCACCGACCTCGAGCACCTGCCCGCCGTGCAGCCCCTCCTCGCCCAACCGCAGCGCCGGGTCCAGCGCCCGCACCTGGGTCCCGGTCAGCTCGGCGAACCGGGCCGCTCCCTCGGCGTGGTCGTGGTGGCCGTGGGTCAGCAGGGTGAGCGCGATCCGCTTGCCCCGCTGCTCGGCGGCGGCCAGCACCGCGCGCAGGTGGCCCTCGTCCAGCGGACCGGGGTCGACCACCACGGCCAGCTCCGAGTCGGGCTCGGCCAGCATCCAGGTGTTGGTGCCGTCCAGTGTCATCGGGGAGGCGTTGGGGGCGAGCACGCAGAACGCGCGCTCGGTGGCGACCCCGCCGACGGTGGCGGCGGGGTCGCCAGGGAGCAGACCGGTCACGAGTGGGTCCTCAGCGTCATCGACACGTGCGGGGCGTCCTCAGGAGGGGGTGGGCCGGCTCAGCGCACGGGCCGGCAGCTCACGGACCAGGGACCGCTGGGGCGCGACGGCCGGGAGGTCCGGCCCGTCGCAGGCCAGCGACCGGGTCATGGGGCGGGCAGCCAAGGCACGGGGGCGGAGCGCGCGAACCACGTCATTGTGGATCATCGGCTTGGGGTCCTTCCTCGGGATAGTGTCCGTCGATGGTCAGCTCCTCATAGCCTGACCAGCGAATAGTCATACGATCACCCATCAGCTCGGCCTGGCCAAGCACCGGGGTCAGGGTGCGCCGCTCGGCCAGCTCCAGCGCCTCGCGCGCGGTGCGGGCCGGCAGCAGCTCACGGAGGACCGAGACGGTCGGCGGGAGCATCCCGTACCGGCCCTCGGCGTAGCCCTCGACCGCCTCGGCGGGGGTCAGCCAGGCCACCTGGTCCGCCTCGCCGACCTGGTGCGCGGCCTGCTGGCCGGGCGGCAGCACGGCGACGAAGAACCAGGTGTCGTAGCGCCGCTCCTCGAAGGCCGGGGTGATCCAGCGGGCCCAGCCGGCCAGCAGGTCGCTGCGGAGCACGAGCTCGTGCTCACGGCAGAAGTCGGCGAAGGAGAGGCGGTGCGCCTCCAGTGCGGCCCGCTCGGCGCTCCAGTCGCGCTCGGGGGCCATGGTGTGCGCGTCCGGGCCGGCCAGCAGGACGCCGGCCTCCTCGAACGTCTCCCGGACAGCCGCGCAGACCACCGCCTGCGCCGTCGCCCGGTCCACCCCGAGCCGTGAGGCCCACTCCTCGGGGCTGGGCCCGGCCCAGCCGAGCTCCTGCTCGGCGTCACGCGGGTCCACTCCACCGCCGGGATAGGCGTACATGCCGGCCGCGAAGGCCATCGAGCTCTTGCGACGCAGCAGGTAGGCCAGCGGGCCCGGCCCGGCGGTGGGCGACGCGTCGTCGCGCAGCAGCACCACGGTCGCGGCCCGCTTGGGCACCACCGGGGTCAGGGTGCCGGCCGCCAGTGCCCGGATGCGGTCTGGCCAGCCGGGCGGCATGGGGGGAGCGGCCGGGGGCGGGCCGGGGAGGTTCGCTGCCATGTCCGGATGCTATGCACCCGGACATGGCGCTGAGAAGGGCCCGGTGGGGCGGAACCGGACGATCACGGTCCGGCGGGTCCCGGGCCCACCTGCCGGCCCACCTGCCGACGGGCCGGGTGATCAGCGGGTCAGCTGATCAGCGGGTCAGCTGATCAGCGGGTCAGCGGCTCAGGCGCGGACCCGGACCTGGATCTCCACCTCGACCGGCGCGTCCAGCGGCAGCACCGCGACGCCCACCGCGCTGCGCGCGTGCACACCCGCCGCGCCGAGCACCTGGCCCAGCAGCTCGCTGGCGCCGTTCACCACGCCGGGCTGGCCGGTGAAGTCGGGGGCGGAGGCGACGAAGCCGACCACCTTGACCACCTGCTCCACCAGGTCCAGGTCACCGATCACCGACTTCACGGCGGCCAGCGCGTTGAGCGCGCAGATCTGCGCGAGCTCCTTGGCCTGCTCGGCGGTGACCTCGGCGCCGACCTTGCCGGTGTACTGCAGCTTGCCCTGCACCATCGGCAGCTGGCCGGAGGTCAGCACGTGGTCGCCGGAGCGCACCGCCGGAACGTACGCGGCGACCGGGGCCGCCACCTCGGGGAGGGTCAGGCCGAGCTCGGCCAGCCGGCTCTCGACCGCGCCCATCAGTTCTTCTCCCGCTTGAGGTAGGCCACCAGCTGCTCGGGGTTGTTCGGCCCGGGCACCACCTGGACGAGCTCCCAGCCGTCCTCGCCCCAGGTGTCCAGGATCTGCTTGGTCGCGTGCACGAGCAGCGGCACCGTTACGTATTCCCACTTGGTCATGGGGGTGACTCTAGACGGTCCGCGACCGCCGCCGTCCGATGTGAGGTGGGACACAAAGCGGGCCGCGAGGGCGCCCGGCACCCGGATGCTCCCGGCATCCGGCCCGGGCGCTGGTTACCCTCGCGAGGAGGGCCCAGTGGAGGGAGACCGAGCGTGCCAAGGACCCAGCAGCCCACCCCCGCCGCAGCGGCGGCCGGAGCCGCCGAACCCACCGAGGCCGCGGAGCCCGGCGGGGCGTCCGGCGGCCCGGACTGGGAGGGCGTGCGCCTGCACGTGGTCAGCGGGAAGGGCGGCACCGGCAAGACCACCCTGGCGGCGGCGCTGGCGCTGGCGCTGGCCGCCGAGGGGCGGCGCACTCTGCTGATCGAGGTGGAGGGCCGGCAGGGGATCGCCGAGCTGTTCGGCAGCAGTGCCCTGCCCTACGAGGAGCGGAAGATCGCCACCGTCTCCCCGGCCAAGCTGGGCCTGCCCGGGCGCGGCACCGGCGAGGTGTTCGCCCTGGCGATCGACCCCGAGCAGGCGCTGCTCGAGTACCTGGACATGTTCTACAAGCTCGGCCGGGCCGGGAAGGCGCTGCAGAAGGTCGGCTTCGTCGACTTCGCCACCACCATCGCCCCGGGTGTGCGCGACGTGCTGCTGACCGGGAAGGCCTGCGAGGCTGCGCGGCGCAAGGGCCCTGACGGGCGCCTGCTCTACGACGCGGTGGTGATGGACGCCCCGCCCACCGGCCGGCTCACCCGGTTCCTGAACGTCAACTCCGAGGTCGCCGGGCTGGCCAGGTTCGGTCCGATACACAGCCAGGCCCAGGCGGTGATGAGGGTGCTGAAGTCGCCGCAGACCGCGGTGCACCTGGTCACCCTGCTGGAGGAGATGCCGGTGCAGGAGACCGTGGACGGCTTCACCGAACTGCGCGAGGCCGGACTGCCGGTCGGCGGTGTGCTGGTGAACATGGTGCGCCCACCGGTGCTGGACGCGGCGGCGGTCGCGGCGGTGCACGGCGACCACCGCGAGGAGGTGGCGCTGGCGCTGGTGGAGGCCGGGCTCGGCGGGCGGTCGCGCACCGCGGCCACCCGGCGGGCCGCCGTGGAGCCGCTGCTCGACCCGCTGCTGGCGCAGGCTCGCGAGCACGCCGAGCGGGTGGCACTGGAGCGCGAGCAGCGGGCCGACCTGGGCGCCCTGCGGCTGCCCGGCTACGAGCTGCCCCTGCTCAGCGGGGGCGTGGACCTGGGCGGGCTGTACCGGCTGGCCGGCGAGCTGAAGCGGCAGGGAGCGGCATGAGCGGCGGCAACGGCAGCAACGACGGCATGAGCGGCGGCAACGGCGGCGGACTCGACATCGACCGGCTGCTCGACGACCCGGCCACCCGGATCATCGTCTGCTGCGGCTCCGGCGGGGTCGGCAAGACCACCACCGCCGCCGCCCTCGGCCTGCGGGCCGCCGAGCGCGGCCGGCGGACCGTGGTGCTCACCATCGACCCCGCGCGCCGGCTGGCCCAGTCGATGGGTCTGACCGAGCTGGACAACACCCCGCGCCCGGTGAAGGGCGCCGCCGGCCCGGCCGGCCCGGGCGAACTGCACGCCATGATGCTCGACATGAAGCGGACCTTCGACGAGGTCGTGCTGGCCCACGCCGATCCCGAGCGGGCCCGGGCGATCCTGGAGAACCCCTTCTACCAGTCGCTCTCGGCCGGGTTCGCCGGCACCCAGGAGTACATGGCGATGGAGAAGCTGGGCCAGCTGCGGGCCACAGGGGAGTGGGACCTGATCGTGGTCGACACCCCGCCCTCGCGCTCGGCGCTGGACTTCCTCGACGCGCCGGGCCGGCTCGGCTCCTTCCTGGACGGGAAGATCATCCGGGTGCTGATGACCCCGGCCAAGGTCGGCGGGCGCAGCGCGATGAAGTTCCTCAACGTCGGGATGGGGCTGCTCACCGGCACGCTCGGCAAGATCTTCGGCGCTCAGCTGCTGACCGACCTGCAGACCTTCGTGGCCGCGATGGACTCGATGTTCGGCGGGTTCCGGGAGCGCGCGGAGGGGACCTACCAGCTGCTCAAGGCGCAGGGCACGGCCTTCCTGGTGGTCGCCGCGCCGGAGCGGGACGCGCTGCGGGAGGCCGCGTACTTCGTGGACCGGCTGGCGGCCGACCAGATGCCGCTGGCCGGGCTGGTGCTCAACCGGGTGCACAGCACCGGCGCGCCCCAGCTCACCGCGGAGCGGGCCCAGGCGGCCGCCCAGGCGCTGGAGGAGAACGGCGGGGAGCACGAACCGCGCCAGGCGGAGGCGGAGACACTGGCCGCGGGGCTGCTGCGGCTGCACGCCGAGCGGGTCGAGGTGATGAGCCGGGAGCGGCGGACCAGGGACCGGTTCATCTCGGTCTATCCCGATGTGCCGCTGGTCGAGGTCCCGGCGCTGGCCGGAGATGTGCACGACCTGGACGGACTGCGCGTGATCGGACGTCAGCTCGCCGGAGAGTCGATCCGGCCCGGGGAACCGGCATGAGGAGCGCGGCCTGAGCGGCTCGACCTGGGGAACCGTGGCCTGAGCGGGCCGACCTGAGGAGCGCCGCCCGTCCGACCGTCCGGTCGGCGGAAGCGGAGGCGACGAGCGAGTACGACGAGTAGCTGCGACGGCTAGGTGCGACCGGCGACCCCGGACCCCGGGGCCGCCCGGTCAGCCGGCCTGCGCGTAGTCCGAGAGGATCACGCCGGTGGCGAGCGACTCCTCGTACTCCGTGCGGGCGGTCTCCAGCAACCTGCGCCACGAGATCACCGTCGGGCGACGGCGCAGCAGCGCCCTGCGCTCCCGCTCGGTCATCCCGCCCCAGACGCCGAATTCCACCCTGTTGTCCAGCGCGTCCGCCAGGCACTCGGTGCGCACGGGACACCCGCTGCACACGGCTTTCGCCCGGTTCTGCGCCGCCCCCTGGACGAACAGTTCGTCCGGATCGCTCGTGCGACAGGCAGCCTGCGCACTCCAGTCATCTACCCAGCCCATCCCGGCGCCGTCCTCTCCCGAATCGAGGCTCCCCCACGGCGGTAACGGCATATTCACCGCTGCCAGTTGAGGACGTTACGGAAGATTGGCGGAGCGCAACAGCCCCTTGGGGTCCAATCTCGAATGACCCGATCGGACTATGGGTGCCGGTCAGATCACTCGTTGGAGTGATCGCAGGTCGCGGCCCTTGCCCCCGCCCCGATCGTCCGCTTTGCCGCCACTTTCGTCACGGAGCGCCACGGCGCTCCCGCGAGTTCGCGCCGCCGGAGCGACACAGCGGGCGGGGCAGCTACCTCATACCCCGTCAAATCGGACAACTCTCAACACTCACAGGAGTGTTTGAAGCCTACGGAGCGAAGCTGTCGCAAGCTTGTGACAAGCCTAGGCGAACACCTGCCCTCATGCCCTGATTTTGGCAACGTAGAGTCCTCCCTATGGCACCGAAGCGCTCCTCAGCACCCCAGCGCCCCCGCCGACGGCGCACCTCCCCCTTGGAGTTGGCCGGGCACGGAATCAAGTTCCTGGGCGTCAGCATCCTCTCCGGCGTCCTGCTGGCGGGCCTCGCACTGCCCGCCGTGGGCGCGATCGGCCTAGGGGCGAAGGACGGCATCCAGAACTTCGACAACATCCCGGACGACTTCAAGACGCCGACCTTGTCGCAGGCCTCGTACATCTACGACGCCAAGGGCAACCAGATCGCCAAGGTCTACGCCGGGAACCGGGACCGGACGATACTGACCCAGGATCAGATGTCGCCGCTCACCCGCGAGGCGCAGGTGGACATCGAGGACGCGCGGTTCTACCAGCACGGCGCGATCGACCCCAAGGGCGTGCTGCGCGCGATCGGGAAGAACGCCTCCTCCGACGCCGCCTCCGAGGGCGCCTCGACCCTGACCCAGCAGTACGTCAAGAACGTCTTCGTCGAGGAGGCCGGCGACGACCAGGCCGCCTTCAAGGCCGCGACCGAGAAGAGCCTGGGTCGCAAGATCAAGGAACTGAAGTACGCGATCCAGTTGGAGAAGGACCTGACCAAGGACCAGATCCTGACCAACTACCTCAACATCACCTTCTACGGCCACCAGGCCTACGGCGTCGAGGCGGCCGCCGAACGCTACTTCGGCAAGTCCGACAAGGACCTCGACGTCGCCCAGGCGGCCCTGCTGGCCGGTATCGTGCAGAACCCGTCGGCGTACGACCCGATGGCGCACCCCAAGGCCGCCCAGACCCGGCGCGACACCGTGATCGACAAGATGCTGCAGTACAAGCACATCACGGCGCAGCAGGCCAAGGACGCCAAGGCGGCCGGCCTGGAGCTGAACTACCAGACGCCGCAGAACGGCTGCATCACGGCCAGCAGCGGCATGGCCTTCTTCTGCGACTACGTGCAGAAGGTCGTGGAGAGCGACCCGGCCTTCGGCACCTCCTCGGCGGCCCGCAGCAAGCTCTGGTCGCAGGGCGGCCTGAAGATCACCACCACCATCGACCCGGACAAGCAGGCCGCCGCCTACAGCGCCGTCACCTCGCAGGTGAAGGTGACCGACTCGGTCTCGGCCGCGATGACCATGGTCAAGCCGGGCACCGGTGAGATCCTCGCGATGGCCCAGACCCGGCCGTACGGCCTGGACTCCGGTCAGCACCAGACCGTTGTCAACCTGAACGTCGACGCCGCGATGGGCGGCGGCAACGGGTTCCAGCCCGGCTCGACCTTCAAGGCGATCGTGGCGGCAGCGGCCATCGACAGCGGCAGCGCGCAGCTGAACACCAGCTTCCCGTCTCCGCCGCAGATGCCCTACCCGGACATGACCACCTGCGGCGCGCCGTACAAGAACACCAAGCACGAGACCGTCAGCAACGACAGCCCGAGCGAGTCCGGGCCGTTCATGATGCCGGAGGCGATGGCCCGCTCCATCAACACCTACTTCGTCTCGCTGGAGCAGAGCATCGGGCTCTGCGCCGTCACCCAGATGGCCAACAAGCTGGGGATCAAGGGCCAGGCCAGCGGCAAGCCGCTGGACCCGTTCCCGTCCATGACCCTGGGTACGGAGTTGATGAGCCCGCTCGACATGGCCGGCGTCTACGCCACCTTCGCCGCCCGCGGCGTGCACTGCGACCCGATCGCGATCAAGTCGGTCACCGGCCTCGACGGCAAGCAGCTGACGGTCCCCCAGGGCAACTGCCAGCAGGTGATGCAGCAGAACACCGCCGACAGCATCAACACCCTGCTCAAGGGTGTGACCGAGAAGTCGGGTACCGGTGCCGCGCTGAACCTCAGCGACAACCGTCCGATCGCCGGTAAGACCGGTACCACCGACGGGCGCAAGGCCGCCTGGTTCGACGGCTACACCCCCGACCTGGCCGGCGTGGTCTGGCTCGGCGGTCCGGAGAGCAGCGTCACGATGGACCGGAACATCGTCATCGGCGGCCACCACTTCTACGACACCGACGGTGTCTACGGAGCCAACGGCCCCGGCCCGATCTGGCAGCAGGCGATGGACCAGGCGCTGAAGGGCACGCCGGTGAGCCAGTTCACCCTGATCCAGGGCGCGCCCTCCGCGACGGCGTCCACCGACACCCCGCCGCCGGGCCAGACCCCGAACCCCGGCGACCCGAACAACCCGGGCAGCCCGCCCGCCAGCCCGCCGGCCAACCCGCCCGCGAACCCGCCGGCCAGCAACGCCGGCCTGGTGACCAGCAACCCGGTCCCGCCGATCACCTCGCTGCCCGGCGCACCTGTCGGCGGCACCACCGGTGGCGGCTTCACGCTGCCGGCGGGGCTCATCGGCGGCGGCAACGGTGGCAACAGCGGCAAGCCGGGTCGGCCCGGCCGCCACTGAGGCTCCGCCGACACGGAAAGGGCCCGGGGCCCCTGGACGATCCAGGGGCCCCGGGCCCTTTCCGTGCCGAACCCGTGCCCGAACCCTGCCGGCGAGCCGCCTACCGGTTGCTCAGCGCGGCCTTCACCGCGGCGGCCACCCGGCCGCCCTCGGCCAGGCCCTCCACCTTCGGCCGGACGATCTTCATCACCGCGCCCATCGCCTGCGGCCCGCTCGCCCCGCTCTCGGCCACCGCCGCGGCCACGATCTCGGCAAGCTCCCCGTCGCTGAGCTGCTTGGGCAGGTACTCGGCCAGCACCACGTCCTCCGCCAGCTCCCGCGCGGCCGACTCGGCCCGCCCCGCGTCGGCGAAGGCGGTCGCGGCGTCCCGCCGCTTCTTCGCCTCGCCCTGGATCACCTGGACCACCTCGGCATCGGAGAGCTCGCGCTTCTCCTTGCCGGCCACCTCGGCCCGGTTCACCGCGGTCAGTGTCAGTCGGAGCGTGGACGAGCGCAGCTCGTCCCGAGCCTTGATCGCGGCCGTCAGGTCGTCCCGCAGCCGCTCCTTGAGCGTTGTCATGGGCCCATCCTCACACCTGGGCGGCCGCCGTGCCCGTGAATAAGGACGCCGGTGGCGGCGGCCGCACCCGGGAACGCCGGCCGGGAAACACCGGCCGGGAACTCCGGCCGGGAACGAACGCAGTACCCACCTGGCCGACGGGATGTCAGTCAGCTGAGGGAAGGCCCGGTTCTCCCGGACAGGCCGGGTCTGCGACCATGGACCGATGCGAAAGCTGTACTCCGTTCCGCTCGCCGTCGTCGCCACCGGAGCCGCCGGGCTCGCCTACTCCGCCGGGTACGAGGTCCGCTCGTTCCGCCTGCGCCGGGTCGACGTCCCGGTGCTGCCCCACGGGGCCAAGCCACTGCGGGTGCTGCACGTGTCGGACGTCCACATGGTGGCCGGCCAGCGGAAGAAGCAGCACTGGCTGCGGAGTCTGGCCGGGCTGCGGCCCGACCTGGTGGTGAACACCGGGGACAACCTCTCCGACCCGCTCGGCGTGCCCGCCACGCTGGACGCGCTCGGGCCGCTGATGGAGTTCCCCGGGGCGTACGTCTTCGGCTCGAACGACTACTACGGTCCGGCCCGCAAGAGCCCGACCCGCTACCTGAAGGCGCTGGCCAACGGGAACCACGGCCTCAACAACGCCGACGGCACCGGACGGGCCGGCATCTCCGGGGCGGTCCACAACCCCTGGGAGAAGCTGCGCGACGGCTTCGACGCGGCCGGCTGGCTGGACCTCACCAACGCCCGCGGCCGCCTCACCCTGGGCGGGCTCGACATCGAGTTCACCGGCGTGGACGACCCGCACATCCGCCGCGACCGCTACGCCGAGGTGGCCGGCGGTCCCTCCGCCGACGCCGACTTCTCGATCGGTGTGGTCCACGCGCCCTACCTGCGCAGCCTGGACGCCTTCACCGCCGACGGCTACCCCCTGATCCTGGCCGGCCACACCCACGGCGGCCAGCTCTGCGTCCCCTTCTACGGCGCTCTGGTCACCAACTGCGACCTGGACGCCAAGCGGGTCAAGGGCCTCTCCACCCACCGGGCCGGCGGCAAGCAGGCCCACCTCCACGTCTCCGCCGGCTGCGGCACCAACCGCTACACCCCCGTCCGCTTCGCCTGCCCCCCCGAGGCCACCCTGCTGACCCTGACTCCGCGCCCCCGCTAACCGGATTTCGTCTCCTGACCTGCATGGGATAGAGTTCTACTCGTTGCGCCGGAGACGGAAGCAACAAAGGCAGGACCGGGGTGTGGCGCAGCTTGGTAGCGCGCTTCGTTCGGGACGAAGAGGCCGTGGGTTCAAATCCCGCCACCCCGACCCAGGTCAGAGGCCCTATCGGAGAGATCCGATAGGGCCTCTGGCGCATGCGCAAGCACGGAAGTACAGCAACCGCAGTGGCTCTCCGCAACTGCCAGCAGACAGAGCAGGGCTCCTGAGGGGCCATCGGCCAGCAAGCGCACTGGGGCCAGCCAACGGAGTGACCCCGACGGAACTCTGGCGACAACGCGTCCGAGGCTGAGATCACGTCAGCTGACATGGGATCCGCCAGTCACGCTGCCGAAGGCTGCGCCGCGGGCAGGACCGGGCCAGGTGCTCGCCCGGCAATCAGCCGCCTGTCCTACCCCTGCTACATGCTTGGGCAGTCACCGACGCTGGAGTGGAGCCGTGCCCGAGATCCCCGCCACATTTCTTTCAGGCAAACCCCGCAGCCGACCTGAGCCGAGTCCCATCAGGCGCTTCTGCTCGGAATGCGTCCTATGCGGCAAGCCTCTGGTGCCCGGCGGACAGAGGTACTTCACGGTCGGCGCGGAGAACGGTTGGCCGCTCGCCTGGCACACTCCGACCGAGAACACGACATGCGTCGCAGGGGTCAACCCCACCCCGGTCACGCTCGTCGCGCTGAAGCCGGGTGACCATATCTTGGGGCCGAGTGGAACACCCATGCTCGTCCACGAGTGCAAGAAGATACGCGAGCCGGGCCAGCCTCCGCACTACCGCCTCCGTACGGGCAGCTCAGCGCCCGTCTACCTGGATAACGCGCACTTCTTCTTTGTGCCCGACCCGGATTCACTGGCACGTTTGAAAGCAGATGCCAGCGCCAAACCGACGGATCTGCTTCCCGCTGACGGCTACCTCTTCCCCACGCACGACTCGTTGCGGATCAGTCCTTCGAGGATCGATCGCCTCACTCCTGTCCAGTTTGAGCAGTTCGTTTCCGCGCTCCTCGAACGCGCTCACTGCGCTATCACCCGGCGTGGCGGCAGGTCTAACGACATGGCGGCCGACGTCCTCGCGACCACTCAGGATGGGGTCTACCTCGCGGTCCAGTGCAAGCACACCCAAGTCGGCCGAAAGGTCGACGCTCCGACCATGTACGAGGTGAACGGCACGGCTGGCCCCGAGCACGGGGCGAGGGTAGCGCTCGTAGTGACCAACGGCGGCTTCACAAAGCCCGCGCTGGCGTTCGCCGAGCGGCACGAGATCCTGACCGTCGGGCGGGACGACCTTGCAAAGTGGGCCAATGGGACGCTGACCCTGGCTGACATTCTCAGCAACTCGACCCCGAGTCGCTGACACGCGTCCGGCCCAGAGTGCCAACGTCACATTCACAGGAAACGCCACTGGCCCGGCCGGAGTCGTCCGGCCGGGCCAGTCAGTTGATCAACTACTCCTGTGCTTCGGCATCACCCTCGGCCGCAGAGGTCGACGGCGCCTCGGGATCACCTTGCGCCCCGACAGGTCGCGAACCGTCGAGCGTCGCCCCGAGCTTCCTGAGCGCGTTGCGCGTCTGCTCCGACGGGACCTGGGTGTAGATCTCCATGGTCACCGCGAACTGCGAGTGCCGGAGGATCTGCATCGCCACGCGCGGGTGGACGTCGAGGGCCGCCAGGAGCGTGCCGCAGGTCTTGCGGGTGTCGTGAACGCGGATCAGCCGCACGCCGGCCTGCTGGCAGCGGAACTCGAAGCGCCGGTTGAAGTTGCGCGGTTCG
The DNA here is from genome assembly GCF_026340565.1 of Kitasatospora sp. NBC_01287. Lineage (NCBI taxonomy): Bacteria > Bacillati > Actinomycetota > Actinomycetes > Kitasatosporales > Streptomycetaceae > Kitasatospora > Kitasatospora sp. NBC_01287. The sequence continues at coordinate 5,025,226 of NZ_JAPEPB010000001.1, read as the reverse complement.
ACCGGCGTGCCGTACTTCGTGGTGAAGACCAGGTCAGACTCCGTCCACATCTCGCGTGCGGTGAGCTTGTGGGCGGCGCGGCTCTTCTCGCGGAGCAGGAGGGCCGCACGGCAGAGGTCCGGCAACGGGAGCCCTGACTCCGCGGAGAGACATGGAGCCACCGATGCTCGCAATCGGACAGTCACGGTCCGCCGTCAGTCACTGGCCGTGGGCGCGAAGTAGTCGCGGAGCATGACAGTCGTCCATTCGGCCTGGCGTTGCTCTCCGCGAGGTCCCATCTCACCGAACCACGGCTTCACGTCCAGGACCGGCGTGCCGTCGACGGCGTCGAGGTCTTCGACGTGGAGGTCCAGGCCGTCGACCTTGAGCAGGCGGCAGCGGGAGACCCCGAGCCAGTTCAGGCGCCGCATGTTGCGGTGCCCGAAGATCCCGACCTCCGGCCAGTCCGGGTTGTCCCGGGGCCGGCGGGCTCCGAGGTTCAGGTCGGTCGGGTCGGTGAGGTGGAACCGGAAAACGACCTCCAGGTGTGAGAAGTCCTCAAGGCCCTTGGTCGCGTCGGTGGCGAAGCGGGAGCCGTCCAGCCGGATGATCGCCCGGGTGCCGCCCCAGAAGTCGTCGGTGGGTTCGATCCGGCCGCCGACCACGTGGCCGAGGGCCTCGACCTCGAACGTCTCACGGTCTGCCATCAGTGACTCCTCATCAGGCTGTTTCGGACAGGTACGCGGCAGCGCGGGCGTCGATCTCGCTGATCGCCGCAGTACCGCGCCGCCGGAAGGGGGAGAGCAGGGTGCGCATGTCGGCGGCGGCCTGCCGAGTGCGGCCGGACCGTACGCCGTCCATGGCGTCGAGCGCCTGCGACCAGGTGGCACAGGCCCGGTCGATGTTGTTCATCTGCGCGTACACGGAGCCGAGGTATCCCAGCGTCACCGCGTGAGTGCGGGTGAACTTCGTCGCCTTGCGGGTGCGGACGCTGTGGTGGAACTCGCGCACCGAGCCGTCAAGGTCTCCTATGTCGCGCAGGGCGCACGCGGTCTCGTGGGCCAGGCTCGCCTCACCGAAGAAGAACACCCGGTCCGGCTCGGCGATGTCGTCGCTGGCGGCGGACAGGTCGTCCTCGGCCCGCAGCAGCGCCTTGGCGGCGGCGTTCTTGCGGCCGGCGGAGGCCAGGCTCCGGGCGTGGACGACGCCGAGGAGAGCCCGCTCTCTTGGGGAGGCGAGCGCGTACCGGTCGCCGTCGACGGAGGCGGCGGCGAGGTTGAGAGCCTGCTGGTGGTGTCCGAGGTCGATGGCCTGGTGCGCCATCGCCCGCAGTACGTGAGCGGCCATCGGCGGATCGCCGGCCTCGGCCGCGAGTTTCACCGCCTCGGCGAAGTACCGCTGCGCTGTCGCGTGCTGGCCACCGTCGAACGCCATCCAACCCGCCAGGTAGGCGAGTTCGCTGGCCGCCGAGAAGAGATCACGGCGAACACGCTCGTCCGTGAACTTCCCTCGCAGGTAGGCGGTGACGTCGGTCGCCAGGTACTGCACCACGGACGACCAGGCGTGACCACCGCCCCGCCGCTGATCGACCTGCGAGAACAGGGTGGTCATGTCGCGGACGGCTGCCAGGTCGCCAGGGCCGACCCGCCGCGTTGCGGCAGAACTGCGCGCACTGCCCCGTTCGGCCATCCGCTGCCACCAGTCTTCGCCGGGCAGGGAGAGCGCGGCCACCGAGTAGACCGCCACCCCCAGGGCCCGCCTGCGTTCCACGTCCACGTCGGTTCTCCCGAGTTCGGCCAGCGCGCTCAGCGTATCGGCGTCCCAGTCGGGTTTTTGGGGCGCGGGCGTGATCAGGCCGATCTCCTCCAGCGTCACGACCCGTCCGCCGAGCGCGCGGCCCAACGCCTCGGCCAGGAAGGCACCGACGTTCCCGGCCGGCTGACCGCCGTTCTTCCAGTGCGTGATGCTCGACTTGTTGGTCTCCAAGAGCTCGTCATGCTCGGCCGCCACCCGCCTGACCAGGCGCGCGATCGCATCGCCGGAGAGTTTCGTCTCGTCGATGACCTTCCGCAGCCGCTCGTTCGGTTCCCTCGTCGGCGCCAAAGCGCACCTCCTGACGGGCCGTTAAACCGCTTAAACCGCATAGCGTGCCCAACACCGTACTCCCAGTAGCGATTAGGCGGTTCACTAACTGCATGCCGCTCCGCAGGGTGGAGCCGATTCGGGTCCTGGACCCCTGCGGAGCTGCGGCCTGCGGCGGCTCCAGCCATGCATCGGCACGAATGCCGCCCCGCCAACTCGCGACCCCGGAGAGGCTGATGACGACTGCCGACCGCACACCGCACCCGTGGAGCCTCAATGGCGCCTCCACGCTCGTGGACCCCAACCGTCCGATCCCGCGCCGATCCCCGAGTCCGACGCGGGAGGGCGCCGCCGCGACCAGCAACCGCATGTTGCTGGACGAGCACCGTAGCAAGGACGGGCTGTGCGTCCGGTGCGAGAGCCCCTGGCCCTGCGACGTGACCAGGAGCATCCGCTTCGGGAGCGCCGCGTGAACAGCACCGAACTCCACATCCGGGCCGGCGACCGGACCGTCATCTTCGTCCCGAACCGGGAACGCGCTCGCCGACGTGCCCTGGTCCTGCGCCAGCTCGCTGCCGGCCGTCGCCGCCGCAAGCACCACCGGGAGTTGGCGGCGTGAGCATCGGCAACTCCCCGGACTTCAAGCTCCCCAAAGACCGTCGACAGGGCCTGTACATCCGCACGTTCAAGCTCGCGGCCGACGGGACCCGATACGACGACTCCGGCGTCATCAGCGTCGAATCGGAACCCGACGCCTACGCCTACCACCCCTCGGCCACCTGGCCCGCCTGCCGCTGCCCGCAGCACCGCGACAGCTGACCCGGCCCGTCGCCGGCAGGCCGCCGGGCCGACCAGCACGTCCCTCCTGCACCACCCACCCCGCGCGTGAGAGGAAGAACGTCCCTTGTCGCTCGAACAGCTCTCAGGAAAGACCGTGCTGGTCACCGGTGCCGGTGGCCTCATCGGCAGCCGCATCACGTCCCAGCTCCGCCAGCTCGGCGCCCGCCCCATCTCGGTGTGCAAGCTCGACGCCTACCCGCACGAGGTGTATCGCGAACGGTTCGGCATCGACACCACCGACCCGGACTTCATCGTCGGCGACATCGCCGAGCCGGACCTGATGCGCAAGGTGATCTCCGGCTGCGACTACGTGATCCACGCCGCCGCCCTGGCCGACGTGGCCGCCTGCACCCGCCGACCGCTGGACGCCATCGACACCAACATCACCGGCACCCAGCGCGTCCTGGACGCCGTCGCTGCCTCCGACCGGGTCCGCAGGATGGTCTTCGTCTCCTCCGCCAGCGTCTACGGCAACGGCGACCACACCAGCCACCCCACGCAGTTCATCGAGGACACCGCGGTCCAGCCGGTGTCGGTCTACGGCAACAGCAAGGCGTGGGGCGAGTACCAGACCGCCGCCGTCCTCGGCGACGCCGGCATCTCCTACGCCGTGGTGCGGTACTTCTCGGTCTACGGCGAACCGCAGGTCGTCAAGGAGCGGAGCCACTCCTGGGTGGTCGCCTGGTTCGCCATGCGGGCCGCACTGGGCCTGCCCCTGCACCTCAACGGTGGCGGCCACCAGATCCGCGATCTGGTCCACGTGGACGACATCGCTACCGGCACCCTGTGGGCGCTGGTAGCACCTCGCGCGCACGACGAGACCATCAACATCGGTACCGGAACCGGTACTTCGATCCGGCAAGTCGCCGAACTCGTCCGCAGCCACTTCCCGGACGTGCCGTTGGTCGAGACGCCCATGCCGCCCGGCGACCCCGAGGGCGGATACGCCTCCGTCCAGCGAATGGAAGAGCTGCTGGGCTGGCGGCCGAGCATCACGATGGCGGAAGGCGTCGCCCGCTACGTGGCCTGGCTGAAGGCCACCCCCGCCGCCATCCCCGACTGGATGCGCCAGGCGGCAGCCGCCTAGATGATCGGCGGACGCCCGAGCCGGGTCATGGTCCACACCGTGCGCCAGCGCATCGGCTTGCGCCGTCCGCACGGTGTCCGCCAGCCCTCCGCGAAGCCCGCGAACCACGCCTTCAACCCAGCCACATCCCGGGTCCGGGCAACGGTGAGCGCCATCCACACCCCGAGGTAGACCGGCACCAGCAGAGCAGGCAGGTGCCGGCGCGCCAGGTACACCCGGTTTCGGGCGTTCACCCGGTAGAAGAAGGAATGCCGGGTCGGGCTGGTACGCGGGTGCTGGAGCAGCAGCTCGGGGACGTACAGCACCCGCCATCCCGCATCCAGCGCCCGCCAGGCCATGTCGGTTTCCTCATGCGCGAAGAAGAAGGCGTCCGGCCAGCCCCCGACCTGCTCCAGCATCGTCGAGGACAGCGCGTGGCCGCCGCCGAGGAAACCGGTCACCTCCCCGCCGCGCATCGGATCTCCGGCCCGCAGCCGGGGGACATGGCGCCGCTGGGTGACGCCGGTCTCGTCCGCGATCCGGAAACCGACGATCCCCAGCCCGGAGTCGCCTTCGTACAGGGCGGCGATCCGCGCGAGGACGTCGTCCGCGACCAGCAGGCCGTCGTCATCCAGGTCGATCACCACGTCGACGTCCCGCAGGTGCTCCAGGGCGACGTTCCGGCCGCCGGTCACCCCGAGGTTCTCCGTCAGCTCCACGCCCTCCACCCATGAGGGCAGTTCCGGCAGCGCGCACCCCTGGCCGACCAGCACGACCTTCGTCGCCTTGACCGTCTGCATCTCCACCGAGGCCAGCAGCTCGGCCAGTTCCTTCGGCCGCGTGCCCATGGTCAGGATCGCCACGCCCAGCTTGACGCCCACCGAACCTCTTCCCTTCGAGGAACCAGAGATGACCTCACGAACGCCGGATCACAGCACCGCGTCGCTCAGAGAACTCGCCGAGAACCGGAGCCTTCCAGCCCATCAGGTCATGGACCAGGACACACTCGCCTGGATCGCCAGAAACCGGCCCGAAGCCTCAGCAGCGCCGCCCACCCTGCCACATCCGCCGCTCATGCTGGTACCGAACGTCACCTGGTTCGCAAAACACCAGCTCGTCGACTCCATCCACGGCATCCGGCACAACGCCCGCGTCTCCCTGCTCGCCGGCCTGCTCGCCCAGGAGTACGGACTCGACCGCGATCACACCGCCGCCCTCTGCGCCGCCGCCGCAGTCCACGACTGCCGGCGTCGCGACGACCGCCACGACTCCGGACACGGCCGACGGGCCGCAGCCTGGTTCACGCGCAACCAGCACGCCGTGACCACCATGCTCGGCCGCGAACTCCCGCCCGACCTCTCCCAGCAGGCAGCCAGCGCCATCGGCCTCCACGACGTCCCGTACGCGGACTTCACCCCACTGCAGAACCTCGCCTACCAGCGGGCGCCCCACCTGATCGACCTACTCAAGGCAGCCGACTGCCTGGACCGCTACCGCCTTCCCCTCATCCGCTGGTGGCCCGATCCCGCCCACCTACGCATCGTCATCCCCGCATGGCTCCACCCTGTCGCCTTCGACTTGGTCGTGCGAAGCGAACAAGCCCGGCTCGACGGCGCAACCAACCACGGAGCACTCATCCACGCCAGCCAGATCCTCACCCCCCTGCAGTAGGAGGCTGTCCATGCACAGCGAGTGGGACAACGCCCACACCGACCACACCAGCAGCGCCACGCGGCCCGGCCCGTCCGGCCTCGCCGAGACCGAAGCCGACTGGCGCCACCAGCTCGCACGCGAGACGCCCAACGGCTGGCTGCTGAGCGGCAACGCCATGACCAGGACGCTGGCTGCCGGCCACCCCATCCACCTGATGCACACCACCGTGGCCCTGGACGCGATCCGCGCCAGCGGACACCTCTACGCCTCCACCGGCTGCCTGGTCGCGGCCCTGTACTGCGCTCCCCTCACCCCGAGCCCGCCGGCCTACGGCCCCACAACCTCGGCACCTACCTGCTGGAGACCAAGAAGCACACCCGCACCCTGGTCTTCGAGATCACCCCCGACGCCCCCGTGCCACCCAAGGGCATCGACTACCTCCGGCTGGGCGCCATCCACCTACGCACCTACCTCACCCACCGCAGCTTCCTCACCGAGCCCGAAGACGCCCAGCTCCGCCGAGCAGTGCTGGACCGGCTCCATGCAGCAGCACCCTTCCTCGACACCATCCTCGCCAACGCCACTGGGAGGCAGACACCGGAAGCCGACTTCATCGACCAGCTCGCCGCCACCGTGCCGGCCTTCCCGTTCCTCGGCTACCTCTACTTCGAGGTGCTGTCCGAGTACCTGATGCTCCACTCCACGACCCTCGAGACCAAGGCGTACGCCCAGCTCGGAGAGATGAACAACCGCCTCTACAAACGGCTGGCCTTCTCCGCGGTCCAGGGCATGGACCAGCTCTTCGACCTGTCCCGCTTCAACCCGGGATACGACCGCCTCCTCCAACTCGTCGGGCAGATCGAAGCCAGCCTGACCTCCGGGGTCGCCAGCTTCACCAGGCGACGCCTGTCGCATCTGTTCGCCAGCGTGGCACTCGCGCCCGGCCAGGACGCAGCGTCCGTCACCTTCCGCGGCGCGGACTTCGACGCCCTCGCCGTGACCGCACCGCACCTGCTGGGCCAGCTCATCTTCCGCGAGATGCGCATCATCGACCGCTACCCGCAGCTCTACCTCGCCTTCGAGCAGGCCAAGGCCCTTGAGGCGTGGGACTACTGGAACACCAACGGCATCCCGACGCCTTTCAACGGCACCATCCCGAAGGGCGAGATCGGCATCAACACGGCCTACCCGCGAGCTGACTGCACGGTATGGACCGCGGAGACCTGCGAGCGCGGCCTGGTTCACCCGGTCGAGCAGCTCAACGTGACCTTCCTCCCCCGTCTCGCCGAGCTGTCCATGACCGCGATGCGGAGGGACACGACTGGAAAAGCAGCCGGGCACTGTCAGCCGTGACGTCGTCGAGGCGACGCCCATCCGGCAGCGCAGACCCGCTGGCCAGTCTGCCAAACTTGCCCCGTGGCCTAGGACGACGTACGGCACGTGCAAGCCGTAGAGCCGCGAGCATTTGCTCTGCCTCAGCAACTGCGGTTCGCACCACCGTATGCCGATCGCAGCCCAAGTCCGGAGGGTTACGCCTACTGGTGGCAGCTTTTCCGACTCGTGTTCGACCTACCCAACCCCGCATCGTTCGCGAAGCTCCCAGGGATCTCTGCTGCCGAGCTGGGGATCCTGCGTCGATACGTCCATACCTGCCAGGAGCTGTCTGAGTCCACGATCCTCAGCCACAGCAGCGGAGTCTCCATCAACATGAGTGACGGAGTCGAGGCGGTGATTGCAGACTTCCCAGCGAAGGAAGCCATCCGAGGGACCACCGTCCTCTTCCGCCAGATGGCGAGCGCGCAGGAGCCAGCAAGCTACAGCCAGGTACGAAAGATCATCGGCCAAATTGCACATCAGCATCACGACGAGCACCGCGATCAACGGCTAGAGCTTCAACGACTGTGGAACCGCGCCCACGGGCAGCTGAACTCCCGCCTGCTCACAGCGATGGCAGACCGCAAGGCACTCGAACTGATGGGGGCACATCCGAACCTGCCCGTGCCAGGCGAGGACGTCAAGCCACAAGAGGTCCTGTCCCTCTTCCAGTACGGAGACCTGATCCACTGGGATCGCCACGCCGAGGCGTTCCAGGAGGTCGCCAATGACGACTTCCAACACAAGTGGCAGACCCTCAAGTTCCTCTCCGTCATGACACAGCTGAGCCGCTTCTACCTCGGATACTCCCTACTGGTTGCCAGGGCGGTTGGTGACCACTGAGACGGTCCAACAACTTCAGTTGGCATCCCGGCCCCCAGCTGTGGATGAGTCATCCTGGGCCAGCGTGCAATGGGCGGCAAAAGTACAGCAGCAAAGTACAGCAACCAGGCCGTCCAGCAATGACCACCAGCACCCCTGGCACCACCTCTGACCTGCGCAGATGACCTCAGCGACCACGCTGCCCGTGATTCGGGACGAAGAGGCCGTGGGTACAAATCCCGCCACCCCGACCCAGTAACACCAGCTCAGGCCCGTTCCCCCGCGAGGGGGGCCGGGCCTGACTGCTTTTCAGGGGCGGTTCTGGAGTAATCCTGGAGAAGATCTTCCGATTTCTCCCAGACCAGGATGCCTGCGGACCTCAGCCCAGCCGGCTCCTTGATCTTGTTCGCCCCGCTCGGCAGGGCTCAGCGGACAGCTACTGGTCAGCGGGCGCGCCAGGCGCCGAGCAGTTCATCCGGTCCGTACGTTGCCTGGAGCCCGGCACAGCTGACGCCGCTTCGGGAGACTGCGACGAGCGGTACCGGGTCGTCTGTGAGCGCGGCCCGGTGCTTGTGGAGGGCGGCCAGGTCGTGAGCGTCGAACGGGGATGTCTCCAACCACTTGATCGACCCGAGAAACAAAAGCTGCTTGGCAACGGGCTGAAGATCAGCGCCGACGAGATCGATCTCGACGTCGTTGCTACGGGTCCAGTAGCCACCGACTGCCGGGGCGGCCGGCAGATCGCCGTCGGGCAGGATACGCACGAGCGACTCCCGGATCAGCGGCTCGACTGCGCGACCTCGCCAACTGGACCACTGCTCCCGGACTCGCGCCAGAGTGAGGTCACCACGCATGCGCTCAATCTCTGCCATGTGCGGATCCAGGAAGGCCAGCCAGAAGCGCAGGTAAGGGTCCGCCACCCGGTAGCGGCGTTCCTTGGAGGGCTGGAGGGAGATCGGCAGTTCGGCGGCCACGACGCGCTTGTCGATCAGTAGGTCGGCCGCCCTGGTAAGCGTGCTGTGCGCGATGCCGCCGGCGGCCCGGGCGATGTTGGTGAAGGTCCGCTCGCCCGTCCCGATCGCTCGCAGCACCTCCCGGCCCATCGCCTGGGGGGGAAACTCCGCAGCCAGTGACCGTTCGGCCGAGACCAGCAGGGCAGAGATCGGATTCTCCAGAGCTGCGCCGAGGAACTCCCACATCGAGGCGCCGACCGGCCATTCTCGACAGATCAGCGGCAGCCCACCTGTGATCAGGGCGGCGTCGAAAGCGGCTGCGGGCTCCAGTTCGAGCATCTCGCTGAGGTCGGCCGGGTTGAGCGGCCCCACGACCATCTCGCGTCCGCGCTGGTGGAACGGTCGGTCGTAGCTGTTGAGCGCCTCCATCATCGACAGATCGGAGCCGACCAGCAGAAGAAGGACAGGCTTGCGACTGAGCAGGCGGTCCCACGCCCGTTGGAGCATGCCCTCGAAGGCGTCGATGCGTTCCATGAGGTACGGCACCTCATCGATCACCACGACGCTGGGTGAGTCGTCGGGCAGTATCTCGGCCAACAGGCGAAAGGCAGCGTTCCACTGGGTCGGTGCCTCCTCCGCGAAGAGGCCCTTGTCCGGCAGCGTGGAGGTGGCGACCGCATCGAGCAGCTCCACCAGTTCATCCTCGGCAGATCCGCCGCCGGCTGTGAAGAACAACTGAGGGACCTCCGCACGCCGCAGGAACTCTTCGACCAACGTCGACTTCCCGACCCGTCGCCGCCCTCGCATGAGCAGGCACTGACCGGGCTGTACGGCGTCGGCGCCAGCTTCTCGGACTTCGTGGAGTGCGTGGTCCAGGATGCGCAGTTCTCGACCCCGACCAATAAACCGATGCATGTGGGGACCCCATCAGGGTGGCGGAGACAGTGGCGGCACATTAGTAGCGCTAGAGATAGTATCTCACCGGAAACTATCTATCCCTTGCGCGTGCCATGTCGACGCAAGCGAGCCTCCGGGCCTCCCGTGCCAGAAGTACAGCAGCGAAGTACAGCAACCGGGGCGTCCAGCAATGGCCCCCAGTGCACCCGGCAGCGCCTCTGACCTGCGCAGATGACCTCAGCGACCACGCTGCCTGTAATTCGGGACGAAGAGGCCGTGGGTTCAAATCCCGCCACCCCGACCCAGTAGTACGAGTAAGGGCCCTATCGGAGAGATCCGGTAGGGCCCTTACTCGTTCTGCGTGACCAACAGAGTGGCTGTCCCTCAGAGCCGAGCTTGAGCAGGTCATCCATGACCACCGCGCCGGTCTGGATCACGGGCCCCCTTGATGACTCAGCCGGCCACGCGCGGGCTGACGGGCCGCCCACTGTTCGACCCCGACTCATACGGGTGCCCGGCTTCGACCAACCGAATGAGTTTCACACCCCACGCCGTCAGCACACCGCGCAGCAGCCCCGCCCCCGGAGACCGCGTACCTACCATGCGCCGTGAGCGCCCTGCAGAACGGGGCTTCCGCCTCCAGAACGGTTGACGAATGAGATCAAGGATCCGTGGTCGGCTTCGGGCCTGGGCCACCGTCGGCGTCACGCTCGCGGTCGTGGCAGGTACGGCTGCCGCCGCCACACCTGCGGAGAACTCGCACAGCGACCTCGGGCCCGACATCGCGGCGATCATGAACAAGCCCGCGTACAAGCACGCGCAGTGGGGTCTGCTGGAGATCGACGCCGAGAACGGGCGGGTCGTCCACTCGATGTACCCCGACCAGTTCTTCATGCCGGGTTCGACCGTCAAGCTGATCACCATCTCCGGTGCCTGGCACGACCTCGGCCCGGACCACCGCTTCACCACGCCGGTGAACGCGGTCGGCCGACTCAACGGATCGACCCTCACCGGGAACCTGGCACTCGTCGCTCAGGGCGACCTCACCATGGGCGGCCGGACCAAGCCGGACGGGTCGGTCGACTTCACTCCCATCGACCACACCTACGCCGACGACGTCCCGGGCGCCACCCTCACGCCCGAGGACCCGCTCGCCGGCCTGGACCAGATCGCCCAGCAGGTCCGCGCCTCGGGCATCACCACGGTCGACGGCGATGTCGTGATCGACGCGCGGCTGTTCACGCCCCCGCCGATCACCCCCCAGCCGACGCCCCTCATCATCAACGACAATGTCATCGACCTGCTGAGCACGCCGACCTCCCCCGGGCAGCCCGCCCAGCTGAGCTGGCGCCCGCAGGTCGCGCCGTACCAGGTCACCTCCAACGTCCAGACGGTGGAGGCCGGTGGCACCACCGACATCCAGGTCTCCACGTCCCCCGACGGCACCGCGATCACGCTCTCCGGCACGATCGCCGCCGACGCCCAGCCCACCCTGAAGAACTCCCAGATCCAGGACCCCAACGCCTTCGGGCGCACCGCCCTGATCGAGGCCCTGGGCCGCGCCGGGGTCACCGTCACCGCCCCACCGACCGGGCCCAACCCGGACAGCACGCTGCCCGCCTCGTACACCGGCGATCCGCAGGTGGCCGCCTTCGTCTCACCGCAGTACCGCGACTACGCCAAGCTGATCCTGAATGTCAGCCACAACCTCGGCGCCAACCTGGCCCTGTGCAACATCGCCGTGAACCACGGCAGCAAGAACTGCTTCGACGCCTTCCCGGTCATCCACGACTTCCTCGCCCGGACGGCGAACGTCGACCCGACCCAGTTCCAGATGGCGGACGGACGCGGTGACGTTCCTGTCGACCGCGTCACCCCCACCGGGCTCAACCAGTTGCTCGCATACTGGCTGCGCACTCCCGACGCGGACGCGTTCCGCACCTCACTGCCGATCCTCGGTGTATCCGGCACGGGTGCTCTCTACTGCACCACCGACTGCCCGGCCAAGGGCAAGGTCTTCGCCAAGCCCGGCACCATCATCGGCGGCGACCTGCTCAACCAGCAGATCGCCATCAACGCGCAGACGTACGCGGGCTACCTGCAGGCGGACGACGGCCACCTCTACACCTTCTTCATCGGCGTCAACGGCGCGGCGGCACCGACCATCCAGGGATTCTTCGACACCAACGACGACGTCGACCAGATCGCCGTCATCCTCCAGCAAGAGGCGTGCGCGGAACACGGCGCCGACCGCTCGCACCACAAGGCCGTCATGTCCGCGAGTAGGCCACTACCCCGGGCGGGCACAGCCGCGAAGTACAGCAACCGCCCCGTCCGGCAGTGACCACCAGCGCCCCTGACACCACCTCTGACCTGCCCGGACGACCTCAGCGACCACGCTGCCCGTAATTTCGGGACGAAGAGGCCGTGGGTTCAAATCCCGCCACCCCACCCAGTAGTAGAGAGGCCCTATCGGAGAGATCCGATAGGGCCTCTGACGTTGTGTACAGCAGCAAAGGACAGCATCCGCAGCAACCGTCGGCAGCGAGCTCAACCGAGACGAGGCCGCTGACCAGCGTCGTCCGGCGTTCGTGGAGCCCGGACCTCGGGTTGCCGGTCCCTCTCGGGCGGCAGTCAGTACTGATCCGGATGGCGCCCCATGGTGGCTCCAGCGACCGACCAGGGGTGCCAGCACGGCGACCCGGCCTCTTGGACGCCCCTGACAGCCGCGGGCGAATCGAGCCGTTCCTGGCCGTGGATCTCGACGTTCGCCCCTCGCCGAGCGCGGCGCTTCGTCGCCGGAGGGGAAGGGCGAAGGGTCAGCCGCATCTAGGAGGCGGTCGGAGGAGGTGTCGGTGCCGACGGTGGGGCCGCGCCCGCTGAGGTGCGGCGTAGCGTCCACAGAGCGCTGAAAGGGCGGCGTCGCGGACCGACGTGCGCATCGGCAGGTGTGTCCGTGGTCGCCTCGGTGGCGGCCGCAAGGGCGGGTTGGCCTTGTCGTCCTTCACGTCGGCCGGCCTCCAGGGCCGCCGCGAGGCCTCGGCGGTGGAGCCGGCGCAGCAGAAGAGCCGCCGTCAGGCAGAGGGCCAGTGCGACGAGGACGGCTGCGGCCCGGTAAACGGGAAGGATCACGACGGTGACCGACCTGGTGCTGGTGTGCCCGTCGGGATTGGGGACCGAAACACTGAGGCGGCACAGGCAGAACATCGGTGGACGCGGGGACCTTACACGATCCTCACCGCCGGCCGAGCAGGTCACGAAGTGGCTCCATACGCCACCGACCTCAACACCCGCGAGCACATACGGCTGCCGCAAGTCTCTGCGGAGGGCACACCGCGCTGGCTCTCCGCGACGACGGGGTCTGCTTCTTCCTCTTGCGAGCATGGGAGTCCGACTGGCTTGACCGGTCCGGCCACACCCGCCCGCCACTCCTGCGGGTCGATCTCCCTGGGCATCTGACGTAGATGCCCAGGCTGCCTCTTCCTCCGGCTGGAAAGTACAGCAGCGAAGTACAGCAACCGCCCCGGCCCTCCCCGACCGCCAGCAGCACCTGCTGGCGGTACGCCGGCAGAGCCGAGGGCCCGCCGGCGCCATCGAGCGGCTCAGGCCACAGTCGGACTGCGGCGTTCGACGAGATCGAAGGCCGCCCAGCTGGGGGCGACGGCCTCGAACGTCGCGTTCCCCTCGTCGATACCGAGCTGATAGATCGCCAGGACCTGCTCGGCGTGCTCCGGCAGCATCCGGGCAACTCGGACGGCGGTAATCGGGTCGACGCTCACGCGCGTGCCTCGATGCCGAGTTCGGCGATCAGGGCCCGGATGCGCCGCTCGATCTCGTCGCGGATCGGGCGGACGGCCTCGACGCCCTGCCCGGCCGGGTCCTCCAGCTTCCAGTCCAGGTAGCGCCTGCCGGGGAAGTACGGGCAGGCGTCGCCGCAGCCCATGGTGATCACGACGTCGGAGCTCTGCACGGCCTCGACGGTCAGCACCTTCGGTGTCTCGGCGGAGATGTCGATGCCGGCCTCCCGCATGGCCTCGACCGCTGCGGGGTTCACGGTGTCGGCGGGGGCGGAGCCGGCCGAGCGTACCTGGACGCGGTCCTGGCCGAGGTGGGTGAGGAAGGCGGCGGCCATCTGGGACCGTCCGGCGTTGTGGACGCAGACGAAAAGCACGGACGGTACGGCGGGAGTGCTCACGGCAGGGCGCTTTCTTGGTCGAGAAGGGGAGTGAGGGGAAGGCCGGGTCAGCGGCCGGAGGTGGCGAGGTGGTGCTCGCCGTGCGGGACGACGACGTCCTCACCAGCAGGCGTGGGTCGGCCGAACAGCACGGCGACCAGGGCCACGCCGGCGGCCAGGCCGACGAGCTGGGCGGCGATGAACGGCAACACCGAGCCGGGGGCGATGCCGGCGAAGGTGTCGGTGAAGGCCCGGCCGACGGTCACCGCCGGGTTCGCGAAGCTGGTGGAGGACGTGAACCAGTACGCCGCGCCAATGCAGGAGGCGACCGCGACCGGTGCGAAGTGCGCACGGCCGGTGCGGGCCAGGCCGAAGATCAGCAGGACCAGGCCGGCAGTAGCCACGACTTCGCCCAGCCACAGATGCGGGGCCGAGCGGTCGTGGGTGGACCAACGCACCAGCGGCTCGGCGAACATCGCGTCGGCCAGTACCGCGCCGCCGATCGCTCCGGCGATCTGCGCGGGCACGTACGCGGCGACCTCGCGCAGGGTCGGCCCGTCGCCTTCACGGCGTCCGGTCCACCACGCAGCGAGGGTGACGACCGGGTTGAAGTGGGCGCCGGAGACCGGGCCGAGCAGAGCGATCAGCGCACCAAGGCCGAAGACGGTGGCCAGCGAGTTGGCCAGCAGCTGCACGCCGACGTCCTGGGAGAGCTTGGTGGCCTGGATGCCGGAGCCGACCACGATGGCGACCAGCGCGCCCGTCCCGACGAACTCGACAGCGGTCCGGCGGCCCAGTGGAGCCGGCTCGGTCATCTCGAAGCCCCCACACCCGCCGGAACAACCCCGGCCGGAGCCTCCAGCAGAGACGACAGCCTGGCCAGGGCGGCGGGCAGCACCCAGTAGTAGACCCAGGTCCCCCGTCGCTCGGAGCCGACCAGACCAGCCTCGCGCAACACCTTCAGGTGGTGGGAGATGGTCGGCTGGGATACGTCGAAGGGGCCGGTCAGATCACAGACGCATGCCTCGCCACCCTCGTGCGAGGCGATCAGAGACAGCAGCCGCAGCCGCACCGGATCGGCCAGGGCCTTGAACATCTTCGCCAGGTCGACGGCGGCCTCTTCGCCCAGTGGCTCGCGGACCATCGGCGAGCAGCACACCATCGCTTCGTCCTGGCCGAGCACCGGCAGTTCCAGATTCGACATGCGTCTATGTTGACAGTCATCTATCCGAGGAGCAACCTTGCCTGCATCGACAGCCGTCGATACAGCATCGACCGGGGAGACCACCATGTCCCGTGTTCAGCTCGCCCTTCGCGTCGCCGACCTCGAAGACTCGATCGCCTTCTACTCCGAGCTCTTCGGCACCGAGCCCGCCAAGCGCCGCCCCGGCTACGCGAACTTCGCCATCACCGAGCCCCCACTCAAGCTCGTTCTCCTCGAAGGCACCGCCGGCGAGGACACCTGCCTGGACCACCTCGGCGTCGAGGTCGAGTCCAGCGGGCAGGTCACCGCCGCGACCGACCGTCTGAAGGAGGCCGGCCTGGCCACCTTCGAGGAGAACGACACCTCCTGCTGCTACGCGCTCCAGGACAAGGTCTGGGTCCACGGACCGGGCAAGGAGCCCTGGGAGGTCTACGTCGTCAAGGCCGACGCCGACGCTCTCGGCAAGAGCGCCGACGGCGCTCCGGAAGCCTGCTGCGGCACCACCGCCTGCTGCACCCCCGACGAGCAGCCCGTCGACCCCGCCCAGACAGCAACCGAGGCCAAGACCGCCGCTGGATGTGCCTGTTCAAGCTGATCAGCACCGGGAGAGACGCCCGCCCCGCGCGCTCCCACTGCACCAGTCATACGCCGATGGCCCAGCCGGAGTGGCGTCCGGCCGGGCCCCGACTCGTTATGCGTGACCAGCTGAGTGACTGTCCCTCAGAGCCGAGCTTGAACAGTTCGTCCATCTGTCGGGCCGGCATACGACGGCGCAGTGGACCCTGGTTCAGCGATCGCCGCCCTTGGGCTCCAGGTCGCCGATCACTCCGACCCGGATGCCGAACCACGGGTAGGTGAGGTTGAAGAACACGTTGTCCTGGGGCTGGAGGCCGACCGCGGAGGGCCACATCTGGAACGCGCCCGCGTTGGACACGCCGCCGTGCGCGCGGCGCCAGATCCGTGCGGAGTCGCCTCCGGTCGGTGGGGGTGTGATCGTGTCGGTCCACTCGACCGCGTTGCCGCCCTGGTCGAGGGTGCCCCACGGTGAGGTGGTCCTCGCCTGGCCGACCGTACTGAGGCTGCCCTGGTAGAGGTTGGCGTAGCTGACAGGATCGAGCCCGAACGGGTTGACGGTGGCGCAGACGTCGGGCTGCACCTCACCAGGGCACCAGTTCGGCGCCGGCCGGCCGGTGGCGTGGTACGAGGCGAGTGGCTGGGTCGCCGCGTTGACGACATCGCCGGTGGTGGGGTTGAGGACCGTGGGGGCAGGGGCGGTCGCGTCGCCGTCGCCGAAGACTCCCGGATTGGTCGGGTACTTCCAGTAGGAGTCGGTGCCGCCGCCGTTCGGGTCGTAGTAGGCCGCCTTGATCCACTCGTCCTGGCTCGGTACGACGAAGCCGGAGTCATGAGCTCGGGTCGCGTCCGGCCGGGCGAGGTCGTACATTCCGCGCTCGGTCTGTGGCGACAGTTCGACCTGGTACGTGACGTAGTTGAAGCCCTTGTCGCTGCTGTCCCGCTTGGAGATCAGTCGGCCGTTGTACAGCGCGTTGACGAAGCGCGCGGCCTTCAGGAAGTTCGCGAAGCCATACGGCTTGTCCGCCCATTCCGGATACGCCACGGAGTAGTGGCAGCCGTCGCCGGCGTCGGCGGAGAAGTTGATCGAGCCGTACTTCGGCCACGCCGAGGAGCTCTCGGTCCTGTCGTAGAGACCGTGGGGGTCACGGCCCGCAGGGTCAACCGTGTTCAGGAAGGCCACCCACTCGCCGACCGTGACCTCCAACTGCCCGATCTCGTAGGGGTCTCGGACGGCGCCGACCGTCAGGCAGTCACTCGACGTCGGCGGGGCGTCGGCGCACGTGCGGTACACGGCGTCCGTGAACGGGACGACACCTACCGCGGGGTTGCCGGGCGCACCGACCCTGGCGGTCGTCACGGTGATGACCGCGCCCCCACCGTGGGCGGCGGGGTCGGGTGAACGCGATCCGGCGGCAGCGGCACTCGAACCGAGCATCGCGTGCGAGGCGAGCAGCACCGAGACTCCGCAGGCAGCCAGGACGGCCCTGCTGAGACGAGTGCGGCTGAAGACGACGTGCATGGGCAACCCTTTCGGCCCTTGCGGCTCGCCCGTGGCCGCAAGCGGCGCGGAGCGGCCCGACGATCACGACAGCGGGTAACCACAAGCTACCCCTCTCGCTACTCTCCGCACTCGCGACATGGCGGGACCCGCACTTCCACTCCGTCAGCCTTTCGTTGGTACAGCAGCGAAGTGGAGCAACCAGGGCGAGTAGGATCCGCGAGCATGGCCCTGAGCATGAGCGACGTGGACCGGTTCGAGGCTGCCAGGCCGCGGCTGGAGGCCATCGCCTACCGGCTGCTCGGCTCGGCGGGTGAGGCGGAGGACGCCGTGCAGGAGACGTTCCTGCGCTGGCAGGCGACCGACGTCGAGCGGATCGAGGTGCCCGAGGCCTGGCTGACGAAGGTCCTCACCAACTTCTGCCTCAATCAGCTCACTTCGGCCCGCGCCCGGCGCGAGACGTACGTGGGGAGGTGGCTCCCCGAGCCGCTGCTCGCCGGCGACCCGATGCTCGGCCCGGCCGACACCGCGGAGCGACGCGAGTCGGTGTCGTACGCCGTCCTCGTCCTGCTGGAGCGCCTGTCGCCCAACGAGCGGGCGGTGTACGTGCTGCGCGAGGCCTTCGACCACCCGCACCGGGAGATCGCCGGGATCCTGGACATCACCGAGGCCGCCAGCCAGCAGATCTACCACCGGGCCAAGAAGCACCTCGCGGACGGCAAGGCGCGCACCGAGGTCGACGAGGCCACTGCCCGCAGGATCGTCGAGGAATTCCTGGCCGCGGCGACCAGCGGCCGCACCGAACCCCTCGTACGCCTGCTCACCCAGGACGCCGTCTCGGTCGGCGACGGCGGTGGGAAGGTCCCTGCCCGCGCGAAGGCATTCGAGGGCGCGCTCGCGGTCGCCAAGTTCCTGCGCGGCCTGTTCAAGCCCAGCGAGGCCAAGCGGGCCCATGTCGGCGGCGCGCCCGAGATCCACGCCACGACCGCCAACGGCGAGCCCGCCATCGTGGCGGTCGTGGACGGCCGGGTCATCGGGATCACCTGCCTGGAGGTCACCGCAGGGGGCATCGCCGCGGTCCGCAGCCAGGTCAACCCCGACAAGCTCGTGCGCGCGACCGAGCAGTGGGCCGCCGCGGACCACGGGGATTCCCCGCTCTACACCCTCTGATCCGACACGCGCACGCTGTGACGTGCTTCACATCCCGATCCTGTCAGGAAACGCCGGGCTGCCCGGTTCAAGGGGCGAAACCGCGCAAGACAACGGCGGACCCGCGCAGACAGGAGCAGGCTCATGCAGCACCGCATCGTCGTCCTCGGAGCCGGATACACCGGAGCCGTCGCCGCCGGCCGCCTCGCCAAGCGGCTGCACCGCGAGGACGTCGCCATCACCCTCGTCAACCCCGAGCCCGACTTCGTCGAGCGTGTCCGGCTGCACCAACTCGCGGCCGGCCAGGACCTCGCGCCCCGGCCGTTCAGCGAGATGTTCGCGGGCACGGGCGTGGAACTGAAGCTCGCGAAGGTCACCACCGTGGACGTGGACCGCAAGACGGTGACGCTCACCGCCGTGGACGGCCCCGCGCGGGAGGAACTGCAGTACGACACGGTGCTCTA
Organism: Kitasatospora sp. NBC_01287; assembly: GCF_026340565.1. Taxonomy (NCBI): domain Bacteria; kingdom Bacillati; phylum Actinomycetota; class Actinomycetes; order Kitasatosporales; family Streptomycetaceae; genus Kitasatospora; species Kitasatospora sp. NBC_01287. The sequence continues at coordinate 5,006,495 of NZ_JAPEPB010000001.1, read as the reverse complement.
CGCCCTCGGCAGCGGCTGGAACGACGAGGGCGTACCCGGCAACGCCGAACACGTCCACGAGGTCTCCAGCCGCCGCGGAGCCCTCCGCCTGCGCGAGCGCCTGGCCACCTTGGACGCCGGTCGGCCCGTGGTCGTGGTCGGCGGCGGCCTGACCGGCCTGGAGGCCGCGACCGAGATCGCCGAGGCGCGCCCGGACCTCGATGTCGCCCTGGCGGCTCGCGGCGCTCTCGGTGACTGGCTCTCGGAGAAGGGTCGCGCCCACCTGCGGAAGGTGGTGGACGAGCTCGGCGTCAAGGTCCACGAACACACGGAGGTCAGCGCCGTGGCGGTGGACGACGTGACGGCGGCCGACGGCACGACCATCCCCGCCGAGGTCACCGTCTGGACCGCGGGCTTCGCCGTCCACCCGATCGCCCGTGCGACCGCCATGGAGCTCACCGACCACGGCCAGATCGTGGTCGACTCCACGATGCGCTCGGTCTCCCACCCGGACGTGTACGCCGTGGGCGACGCGGCGATGGCGATCGGCCCGGGCGGAAAGCCCCTCCGCATGTCCTGCGCCTCGGGCGTTCCCATGGCCTGGCAGGCCGCCGACGCGATCGCCGCCCGCCTCACGGGCACCAAGGTCCCCAGCGTCACCATCCGCTACTTCCAGCAGTGCATCTCCCTCGGCCGCAAGGAGGGCCTGATCCAGTTCGTCACCGCCGACGACCGAGCGGTGGACCGCGCCCTCACGGGCCGCGTGGCCGCCCTCTACAAGGAACTGATCTGCAAGGGCGCGGCCTGGGGCGTCGCCCACCCGACCGTGGGCATCCCGTCCCGGCGCCGGCGTGTCGTGCGGCAGGAGACCCGAAGCCGTGCGGGGGTGGAGGCGACCGCGGCCTGACCGCGCCCCGTGGGCCGTGAGTGCGGCTCGGTGCTCGTGCGGGGCGGCCGGATCAGGTTCGAAGCGCTGCAGGGCGCGCCGCGCAGGGAGCAGAGGGCGGGGGGCGGGGGCGGGGGCAGGGAGCAGGGGAAGCCGGTCCTGAGTGGCTTTCAGGTCCCGTTCGGCGCAGGGTCGGGAGGTTGACCTCGGGCCGCCGCCGCTCCCCGCGCCCGCGGCCTACTCGGGCGTGGTGGTGTCGAGCAGGCCCGCGAGTGACCTGACCACCTCGGCGGCCAGCACCGCCTGGCCCGATGCGGAGAAGTGGATGCCGTCCGCGCTGAGCAGGTCCGGCCGGTCGTTGACCGGGTGGTCCGCCATGTCGATGACGAGGGCACCGTGGTCGCGGGCCACCTCGCGGGTGATGGCGTTGACGGTGCGGACCCGGTCCGGCCAGTCGGGGAACCCCGGGACGACGAAGGCCCGCCCGAGCGTGAACGTGGTCAACTGCGCTCCGGTACCGGCGGCGAGTGCGAACAGCTGCCGCAACTTCCCTTCGATGACGGTGAAGTCAGGCCGCGCGTGGAACAAGTCGTTCGCACCACAGGGCAGATGGAGCAGGTCGGGGGCGAATTCGGCGATCCGGTCGAACTGTGTCGCCAGGGCTCCGGCGGTGGTCGCACCCACCTCGGCGAGGTTCAGGTAGGCCAGATCGGGGTGGACGCGGCGCAGCACGTCGGCGACCCGGTCGGGCCAGCCCAGGCTGGCGTAACCAGGGCTGGGGCCGCCCGTTCCCGCGGAGAGGCTGTCGCCGATGCCGGCGAAGCGCCGCCAGGGGGCGCGGGCGAGGAGTTCGGCGGCACGGGGCGATGGCAGGCAGAAAGGATCGGTCTCCTCGGTGCGGGAGCTCGCTTCGATGAGCATGAAGTAAACGTACGACCGTTCGTGTGTGCCTGGCAAGACGTGGCAGGATGGAGCCATGAGCGAGCCGGACCCGCCCCAGGAAGCCACCGACCAACGCCTCCTGCGCGGCGCGCGGGCCAGGGCGGCGATCTCTCGGCACGCGGTCGATGTGGCCTCGCTCGAAGGGCTCACCGGTCTGAGCATCGGCCGTCTGGCAGCCGACCTCGGACTCAGCAAGAGCGGCATCGCCACCCTCTTCGGGTCCAAGGAGAACCTGCAGTTGGCCGTCGCCGCCACGGCCCGCGAGGTCTTCCTCGACGCGGTCGTCAGCCCCGCCTCGAACGCCCCGAGCGGTGGCGCCAGGCTGCGGGCGCTGACGGAGTACTGGCTCGCCTATGTCCGGGCGCCGCTCTTCGCGGGCGGCTGCTTCTGGGCCGCCGGCCTCGCCGACTTCGACAGCCGGCCGGGCCCGGTCCGTGACGAGCTGATCCGCCACCGCCGGCACTGGCTCGCCCTGCTCACCGGCGAGTTCGAGCAGGCCCTCGCCGCCGGCGAGGCTCCCGATCTCGATCCCGAACTCGCCGCCTTCCAGCTCGACGCGGTCCTCGTCGCCGCGAACACCGCCCTGCGGCTCGGCGACGAGGACACCCCGGAGAAGGTCCGCCGTGTGCTCGACGGGCTTCTCACGCCGAGGCGCCAGGCCGACGAGCGGTAGCCCGGCCAGGAGTGCCCGCGGCGCGGGAGTGCCGCGGGCGCAAGGGCGGCGGGCGGTGGCGGGTGCAAGAGCGGCGGGTGCGCAAGGGCGGCAAGCGCGGGCGGCGGTCAGGCGTCCCCGGTGCCCGCGAGGCCCTCGCGCTTGAGGCGGCGCCAGGCGATGGCGAAGCCGACCGGGGCCGCGACGCACGCGCCGATCAGCATGGGCAGGCCCAGGCGGGCGCCGCCGAAGTGGACGGCCAGCCCGACGACGAGGGCGGAGACCAGGCCGGAGACCAGGAACTGCTTGAGCTTGCCCCGGTAGGTGCGGCCGAGGAAGAGGCGCTGGTCCGGCGTGGCCGGCAGGTCGTCGAGCCGGGCCGCGGGGCCGGCGGTGGCCGCCTTCGGGCGCTTGAAGTACAGGAAGTAGAGCCACTGGCCGCAGGGCTCCCAGCCCTCCGGGACGAGCCCGGCCACGATGGACGGGCGGTCGCGCAGGCTCACCGCGGTCTCCCGGCGGTACTCCCAGCGCATGGCGGCGTCCGGTGAGCGACGGCAGACGAAGCGGCCGAGGCGGTCGAGCCCCTCCACCTCCCAGCCCTGGTCGCCGTAGTGGTTGAGGTACTTGCGGTCGGTGTAGATGTCGGCGGCCCACTTCCAGGTCTCCGCCCCCGCCTCGGGCCGCTCGTCGACCCGGCCCGAGGTCAGGCGCGCGGCGAACTCCTGCGGCGCGCCGAACTCCTCGTACGGGTCGGGGGATCCGCTCTCGGCGAGATAGCCGCCGAGGTCGGCGACGGTGGCGGTGACCTCGGCGTCCGGCAGGCCGGCGGCGCGCAGCCGCCCGGCCAGGTCCGCGAGGTAGGCCGCGCCCGCCTCGCCCGGGACGCTGGTGGCGCCGCTGTCGGACTCCGTGCTGCTGCTCGTCATGGTGCTCCCCCTGGTTGCGTGTTGCTCAGCATCGACTTCACCGCCGTGTGGAACTCCCGCCAGGAGGCACCCTGTTCGGCGAGCTCCTGGCGGCCCTGATCGGTGAGCTGGTAGTAGCGGCGCCCCGGTCCGCGCTCGGCGGCTCTGAACTCGCCGACCGCCAGGCCGGCTTCCTCAAGCCTGTTGAGCACCGGATAGAGGGTGCCGCCCTTGATCTCACCGAGCCCGGCTCCGGCCAGGGCCTTGGAGATCTCGTACCCGTAGCTCTCGCCCTCGGTCAGGCAGGCGAGCACGAGCAGGTCGAGAACGCCCTTGAGCCAGCTGGATCTGCGGTCTGTGGCCATGGGTGTATTCCATCACCAGCTAGATAGGAATGCAACCTAGATGGGAGTCCGATCCGATCTGGGGGATCCGAGCCGAGCGAGCGGCGTCACGCTCCCGCGCGGCCGGGGCCGTCCGCCGGGGAGCCGCCGTCAGGGCCGCAGCGGCGGGTGGTGCGGGTCGAGCAGGCCGCGCGCGGCCAGGTAGCCGTGCAGCGGAGTGGTGTCCGGGTAGTGGCCCCACTGGTGGTCGCCCGCCGACTGGCCGGGGGCGGCCAGCGGGGCGCCGAGCAGCTGGCGCTGGACCGGGGTGAAGGCCACGGCCGCCGGGGAGGCGAGCAGCGCGGAGTTCTCGTCCCGGTTGTGCGACCAGCGGTGCGAGTAGGCGATGAAGACGCCCTTGCGGGTCAGCTCCGAGTGGTTGCCGGTGCGGGTGTGCCAGAGCCGGCGGTCGAAGAAGACGGCGTCGCCGGGCTCGGCGGTGACCTCCACGGCACCGGGCGGCTCGGGCCAGCGGATGTCGCGGCGCGGCGGGCCGTCGATCCGGTTGCTCAGGTGACTGCCCGGCACCACCTTGAAGTTGCCGCGGCCCGGCACGGAGACGTCGGAGAGCCAGAAGGCGACCTTGACCGACAGGCGCGGGCGCGGCTCGGTCTCCAGCTCGCGGTTCTGCCGCCCGCCGTCCTGGTGCCACTCGAAGCGGTAGGGCTTGGGGACCCGGATCGGCGGATGCACGTCCAGGTGCGAGTGGTAGACGTGCACGTTCCAGCCGAGCACCGACCAGACCAGCGGGAAGGTGCTGGGATGGTCGGTCAGGTGCACCGCCTCCGGCAGCGCGGCCACCGCGCCGAGCCGGTGCATCGAGCCGTCGGCGCCCACCCGGCCGGCCGCGCGCTCCTGGGCGTACACCCGGTCCAGTGCGCGGGAGTAGCGCTCGACCTCGTCGTCGGTGAGGGCGGCGGGTACCACCAGGTAGCCGTCCCGCTCGAAGCGGGCGCGCTGCTCGGTGGTCATCGCACGTGCGGTCCGCGTGGTGCTCGTGGTCATGGTCTCTCCAGCTGTGGCAGTCGACATGGCTGTGGCAGTCGGTGGTTCGCCGGCCGTGGCGCCCGGTTCGCTCCCGTCCGAAACGCGGCCCGGCTCGGGCGGGTTGACACCGCGCGATGTGACAAGGGCCACAGGCTCGGGAGACAACCCACCGCACACGCCTCGCGTTCTTGGACGGTGCGGCAGCGAACGGCACCGCACCGGAACTCGAGGAGACGGCGTGCGGCGCAGCGAACGGGAAGCCCGGTTCGAAGAGTTCGTGCTGGCCCGCTCCCCCTCCCTGCTGCGCCTGTGCCACCTGCTGACGAACGACCGGGGCCTGGCCGAGGACCTGCTGCAGACCGCGCTCGCCAACTGCTACCGACGCTGGGACCAGGCCAGCTCCCAGGGCCGAGAGGAGGCCTACGTGCGGGCCGCGATCGTCAACACGCACATCAGCACGGTGCGTCGGCGCAGGCTGCAGGAGATCCTGACGCTGCAACTCCCGGAGACCGGCCGGGACGAGGCCTCGGCCGCCGTGGACGACCGCGACCTGCTGCGCCGGGCGCTGGCCGGGCTCGCACCGCGGACCCGGTCCGCCGTGGTGCTGCGGCACTACGTCGGACTGACCGAGGCGGAGGCGGCGCAGACCCTCAGCTGTTCGGTGGGCAACATCAAGCGGCTCAGCTCGCGTGGACTCGCGCAGCTGCGCACCGCGATGGGCCACCAGCCCTCCGGCGCCTCGGGGTTGACGGGTGTGCCGGGCACGGCGGGTGCCACGGAAACCGCTGACACCACAGACATCACGGACACCACAGACACCACGGACAGCACGGACACGGCCGGTGCCGCGGCGGCGGGCACCGCCAGCGAACCGCCAGCGGCGAGCGCGGCGAACCCGCTGAGCGCGCCCGGCGCGCCGCACTCGCCGCGCCTGCCGAGTCCACCGCGGCTGCCCGGCCGGCCGACCACGAAGATCAGCGGAGCGCCGCTGCGCGCGATGCAGGGAGCCACCCGATGAGCACCCCGCCCGAGCCGTTCCCCGAGCCGTTCCCCGAGTGGTCCTCCGAGTGGTCCGAGGAGCGCCTGGAGCACGAACTGGCCGCACTGGCCGGCGCCATCGAGCTGCCGTCGCCCGAGTTCCAGCACCGGCTGCGCGACCGGATCGCGCAGACCCGCCGCCGGCGCCGGGCCGTACGGCTGGCGGGCGTCGCGGTCGGCGCCGCCGCCGCGCTGGCCCTGGCGCTGACCGTCTCGGTCCCCGACCGGGCCGACCGGGCCGACCGGGCCGACCGGGCCGACCGGGCGGTGCCGCCGGCCACCGCGACGTCCTCGCCGACCGCCCCGGCCGGGCCGCCATCGAACCCGAGCGCCCCAGCGGCCGGCAATCCGACCGACAGCACTCTGCCCTGGTGGGTCTACGGCCTGACGGCCGACAGTCCGGACTACTCCCTGCAGTTGACCTCGTACTGGGACCAGCAGGGCGGGGGCCCGCACGACGAGGTGCGGCTGCTGGACGACGAACCGATCGGCGACCAGTTCGTCCTGCTGGCCACCGGTCGTCAGCCGGACGGCCGGCAGCGGCTCCTGCTGCTGCGCAGCAACCTGAGCGGCGAGCAGGGTCTGACCGGCGCCACCCTGCAGCTGCTGGCCGACCGGCCGGCGCCCGTCCTGCCCGCCGCGCCGATCGCGCTGCTGGTCAAGGACCCGGCCGCGGCCCGCACCACCGTGGACGTACTGGCCCCGCCCTGCCTGGCCGGCACGCGGATGCTGAACGTGGACAACGTCCCCGCCGACGGCAACGGGCAGTGGCAGCAGATCCACCCGGGCATCTGGCGGACCGACACGGCGACCGGGGACGCCGGCCGGTTCGCGCTCAGCTGCGCCGGCGTCAGTGACGGTGCCCAGTACCAGCTGTCGCGCGACGGGGGGCCGCTTCCGCTGCCCGCCGGAACGGTCTCGCTGCTCATCGGCGAGTGAGCGCGCGGGAGGCACCGGTGGGGAGCGGGCGCTGACAGACTGCTGACGGACCCGCCGCGCCTGTGAAGGAGCCTCCCCGTGCCGCTGGACGTCGACGACGCGTCACCCGACCGCACCACGTTCGAGGACCGGGACAGCTGCGATCCGGGCGGCGACGATCCCGCGGCCGCCCTCCCGCCCACCGAGCGCCGCAACCCGGCCAGTCTGGAGCTGGACCGGTTGGACACCGCGGCGGTCCTGCGGCTGATCAACGACCAGGACGCGACCGTGCCCGGGGCCGTCCGGGCCGCGCTCCCCCAGCTGGCCGAGCTGGTCGAGGCCGGCCTGCGGACGCTGCGCGCGGGCGGCCGGGTGCACTACTACGGCGCCGGTACCGGCGGGCGGATCGCCCTGGGCGACGCCGTCGAGCTGGGCCCCACCTACGGCGTGGGCGAGGAGGCGTTCGTGGCCCACCTGGCGGGCGGCCCACCCAGTGCCGCTGTCGCCCGGGAGGGGGCCGAGGACGAGCCGCCGGAGCCGGCCGAACGGGACGCCCCGGTCGCCGGCGACCTGGTGATCGGGGTGACCGCGAGCGGCGGCACCCCGTACGTGCTGGGCGCGCTGCGGGCGGCCCGCGCGGCGGGGGCGACGACCGCGCTGCTCTCCGGCCATCCGCAGGCCCCGGCGGCCGCCTTCGCGGACCTGCACGTGCTGCTGGAGACCGGGCCCGAGGTGGTCACCGGCTCGACCCGGATGAAGGCGGGCACCGCCCAGAAGCTCGCGCTCAACGCCTTCTCCACCGCGCTGATGGTGCGCAGCGGACGGACCTGGTCCAACTTGATGGTCAGCGCCTCCGCCCGCAACGCCAAGCTGCGCGAGCGGGCGGTGCGCACCCTGGTGGCGGCCTGCCGGGTGACCGGGGAGCAGGCCGGCGCGGCGCTCGACGCGTGCGGCCAGGAGACCGTGACCGCCCTGGTGGTCCTGGTCGGCGGCTGCTCACCGGAGCGGGCCAGGGCGGCGCTCGCCGCCAACCACGGGCACCCGTGGGCGGCGGTGCGCGGGCTGCGGCCCGGGGCCGAGCGGTGAGCCGGCTCTTCCTGGGCGTGGATGGCGGCGGCAGTTGGTCGCGTGCCGTGCTGCTGGACGCGGCGGGCCGGGAGTGCGGGCGCGGCGCGGTCCCGGGGCGCAACGCGACGGCGGAGGGCGCGGAGGCCTCGATCCGGTCGCTCGCCGCCGCGGTGCGCGAGGCGCTGGGCGAGCGGGCGGCGGACCGAGCGGCGGACCGAGCGGCGGACCGAGCGGCGGACCGGGTGGCGGACCGGGTGGCGGACCGGGTGGCGGACCGGGTGGCGGACCGGGTGGCGGACCGGGTGGCGGGGTGCGCGGTCGGGCTGGCCGGCTTCCGGGCGCTGGCCGATCGCGCGCGGTTCGCCGAAAGCTGCCGGGCGGCCTTCGGCATCGCGGCGCCGGTGGCGCTGTATCCGGACGCGGTGCCCGCCTTCGCGGCCGGGACCGACCGGCCCGCGGGCGCCGTGCTGATCGCCGGGACCGGGACGGTCTGCTGCCTGGTGAGCGACCGTCGGGTGGAACGGTTCGGCGGCGGCCTGGGCTGGCTGCTCGGCGACGAGGGCGGCGGCTTCTGGCTCGGCCGCCAGGCGGTGCGCCTGGCGCTCGCCGAGCCGACCGGGCCGCTGGGCGGCGCCGTGCTGCGCCACTGCGCGGCGGCCGATGGGCGCGAACTGCTGCGCTGGGCCTACGACGGGCCGCCGCGGCGGTTGGCGGCGCTCGCACCGCTGGTCAGCACCGCCGCCGAGGCCGGCGACGGGGCCGCGCTGGCGATCGCCGAGCGGGCGGCGGGCCACCTCGCGGAGCTGGTCCGGTCGATGGACGGCCCTCCTGGTCCGCTGGTGCTGGCCGGCTCGGTGGCCGTCACCCCGGGGCCGGTGCGCCGCCACCTGCTGACGCTGCTGACCGATCCGCGCGGCGGCCACCCCGGCCCGGTGACCACCGCCGGGGACCCGGCGCTCGCGGCCGCCCGGCTGGCCCTGATGGACCATCAGGACGCCTGATCGGCGGCCGGCCCGCCGCCGGGCCGCTCAGGCGGCCGCGCCCGCGTAGTGCGGCATCCCGTCGAGGGTGGTGACCTTCTCGCCCGCGCGCAGCATCATGTCGAGCATCGGACGGGTGCTCAGCATCCGGTTGCGCAGCGCGGCGCCCAGCCGACCCTTGGGGGCCAGGAACCGCCCGGTGCGGTCGCCGCCCTGCTGGCAGCGCTCGGCGAACCCGCGCAGCCGGGCCTCGTAGGCGGCGAAGGCGGTGATGTGGTCGCCCTCAGCGGTGGCGAGTTCACCCGCGAGCACGTAGGCGGCGGTGATCGCGGTGCCGGTGCCCATGCCACCCAGGGTGGCGCCGCAGGCGGCATCGCCGATCAGGGCCACCCGGCCCTTGGACCAACTGGGCAGGTCGGCCCGGCTGATCGAGTCGAAGTAGAGGTCGTCGGCGCCGTCCAGGGTGGCTAGCAGCGCGCGGGCGTGCCAGCCGGTGCCGGCGAAGGCATCGGCCAGCATCCGCTTCTGGGCCTGGACGTCGCGGTGGTGGATCGGCAGCCGCGGGGAGGCGAGGAAGAGGGTGGCGTGGGCCCAGCTGGTGTCGCGCGGGTCGACGGCCAGGCCCACGCCACGGCCGGGCTCGTTGTACATCACGGTGCCCTCGGTGGCGGCGAAGCCGGGGTTGGGGGTGCGCCAGCCTGCCACGTAGTAGCCGAGGTGGCGCACGAAGCGCTCCTCGGGGCCGAAGACCAGTTGACGGGTGCGGGAGTGGATCCCGTCAGCGCCGATCACCAGGTCGAAGGTGCGCTCGGGGCCGTGCTGGAAGGCGACCCGCACGCCGTCGGGCTGCTCGCTGATCGCGGTGACGGAGTCGCCGAAGAGGTACTCGGCACGGTCCTCGCTGTGCCGGTGCAGCAGCGCGGCCAGGTCACCGCGCCGGACCTCCAGCTCACCGCCGGTGAACTCGCCCGGCAGGTGAAGCAGTTCGCGACCGCTCGCGTTGACGAAGGACATCGGGCTGCCGCCGGTGCGCAGTTCCCGCAGTTCGTCCAGGATGCCCATCCGCTCCAGCACGGTGCGATGGGTCGCGCCGCGGAAGTCGACGGCGTGGCCGCCGGAGCGCAGTTGCGGGGCCAGCTCGACGATGGTGGGGCAGAAGCCGAAGCGCCCGAGCCAGAAGGCAAGGGCGGGGCCGGCGACGGAGGCTCCGGAGATCAGCACGCGGGTGTTCCTCATGGCGTCCCCCTGTGGGCGCAGATCGGATCTAGTACTGCGTCCGGCGGACTCAGTAGCTTCTGTGTACAGTAGACACCGTTCTTGACGACCCGTCAAACAAGCAGGCAGGGCAGGGCGAACCAGGAGGCGGCGATGGGGCCAGCGGAGTCGGCGGAATCGGCCGGGACAGCAGGGACGGCCAGGCCGGCGGAGACGCCGGAAGCGGCGGACAGCACCTACCAATTGCTCTGGGGCAGCCGCCCTCAGTCCCGGCGCGGGCCGAAGCCCGCCCTGACCCTGGAGCGGATCGCCGCCGCGGCGATCGAGGTCGCCGATGCCGAGGGCATGGCCGCGGTCTCGATGCAGCGGGTGGCCGGGGCGCTCGGCAAGACCAAGATGTCCCTCTACCGCTACCTGCCGGGCAAAGCGGAGCTGGTCGCGGTGATGACCGACATCGCGATGGGCGAGCCGCCCGCACCGGTGGCCCCACCCGGGGACTGGACCGCCGGCCTGACCCACTGGGCCCGGCAGCTGTCAGCCGCCCTGGCCCGCCACCCCTGGCTGCTGGAGACCACGGTCGGGCCGCGCCTGCTCGGCCCCAACGAGCTGGGCTGGCTTGAGGCGGCGCTGCTGTCGCTGGACGGTACCCCGCTCCGCGGCGCCGAGCGGACGGACGCCGTGCTGGTGGTCGCCGGTCACATCCGCGGCATCGCGCTGCAGGCCCGGGCCACCGCGCCGGGCGAACTCACCGAAACCCAACTGGCCGCCGGGATGGCCCGGGTGGTGCGGTCCCATGGCGAGCGGTACCCCGCCGTCAGCACCGCACTGCTCGACGCCGCCGCGAACGGCGGGCAGGACCAGGGCCTGGACTTCGGGCTGCGCTGCATCCTCGAAGGGCTGCGCACGCTGATCGAGCAGGCCCGCTGATCAACTCTCCCGAGCCGCGGGCGACGCCGGGGCGGGCAGAACCTGCCCTGCCGGCGCCGGGTCGAGCGGTGACAGGTCGGGCGCCGGGGCCGGTCCGGGCGCGGCGGCGGCCGGGATCCGCTCGGGGCTGAACTGCTCGCTGACCCAGAGCCGGCCCCCGCCGCGGCAGTCGACCAGGTAGTCCCGCCCGACGCTCCAGGGCCGCGCGGGGCCGTAGGGCCAGGAGCGCGGGGCGAAGGAGACCGGGCGGCATCCCAGCAGCAGCCGCCGCTGGGCGAGATGGCGCAGCAGCGGGACCCCGGGCGGTGGCGTGAGCGACTCGGCCAGGTGGGCGGGCAGATAGGCCTGACTGCCCGCGAGCGTGGCCCCCTCGGGGGTGACCAGTCGGTCGCGCCGCAGCACCAGCGGGAGCGCGGCCCCGTCGACCGCCAACGCCTCGCGCACGACCAGCGGAACGGCGGCCGGCTCGACCCGCTCCTGACCGTCCGGCACCGCGTGCACCGGGGTGCCGACCAGCGCCGCCAGCAGCCGGCCGGCGGACCCGTCGAAGGCGAGCAGCAGCCGGGTCACCTCGGGATACGCCCACGGCCGTCCGGCCGGCCGCTCGGCCACCTCCGATCCGGGCACCACGGCACGCACCTCAGCTCTCATCGCCCAGGCGTCAGCTCGGTTGCCTGTCAACAGTTCTGACTGGAAGTCAATTATAGACACCAGGCAATTCATGAACGCAAGTCCTACTTTGCTCTCAAGTCACAGTTGCTCACAAGGGATGGCGCGACAGACCCACGGAGGTTCCGGCCGGGCGAGGACCTGCCCGCGAGGCCCGGCCCGGCCGGCCGAGGCCCGCACAAGTCTGCGGAGAATAGTTAGACCGTGGTATAAAAATGCGTCGGTGCGGGCTACCCCTACTCAGCCGACCTGGGCCGAGCCGAACGCCGAGCCGAAGAGGAGACCCGCATGGACCCGCGTCCGTCCGCCGCCGCCCCCACCCTCGGCCGCCGCGAACGCAACAAGCAGCGGGTCCGCGAGCGCCTCTACGCCGCCGCCATCGACCTGTTCATGGCCAAGGGCTACGACCACACCTCGATCGACGAGATCGCCGAGCGCGCCGATGTGGCCCGCGGCACCTTCTTCAACTACTTCCAGCGCAAGGAAGACCTGATCACCGCCTGGGGCGAGCGGCGCCGCTACAACCTGATGGAGCTGCTGGCCGAGAGCGAGGGCGGCGGCAGCAGCCCGATCGGCCAGCTGACCCACTGCATGACCGTCCTCGGCCGGCTCAACTGGGAGGAGCGGGGCCTGACGGTCGCCATGCTCACCGCCTGGGTCAAGGCCGGGCGGCCGATCCTGGAGGAGCCGTACGTCGCCGAGATCTTCGCCGGGATCGTCAAGGCGGGCGTCGCGCAGGGCGAGTTCCGGCAAGGCCTGGAACCCGAGCAGGTCGGCAACGTGCTGCGCGACCTCTACCTCGGCGCCCTCTACCGCTGGACCAGCGAGCCCGAGGCCGGCGGCCCCGAGGCACTGGGCCTGGAACTGCACGCCATCCTGCGGCTGCTGCTGGCCGGCGTGGCGGCCCCACCCCAGCCGTAGGCGCACCCCAAACCGTGACCCCAGCCCGGCCACAGGGCGCACCCAGCCGTAGGCACACCCCGGCCGCACCCGCGCCCTCGGGCCGGCCGGGCGCGGCCCGGTCGCCTACCTGATTGGGCGTATGTCGCACGGATGGACCGCAACCGTCACGACCTACCGTCAGCTCATGGCAACGCCCACCCAGAGGCCTGGCGGCCTGCAGCGGCTCGGACACTGGTGCGCCCGACACTGGGCGGTGGTGCTCATCGGCTGGCTGGTCGCGCTGGGCGGGCTGCACGGGCTGCAGAACAGCATCGGCGGCACCTACTCCGACGACTTCTCGCTGCCCGGCGTCCAGTCGCACACCGGGCAGGAGGTCCTCGCCGCCCATGCCCCGAGCTCCGGCGGCAACGGCTCGCAGATCGTGCTGCACGACCCGAGCGGCCCGCTGACAGACGCCTCGGGCCCGATCGGCCAGAGCGTCACCGCGCTGCAGCAACTGCCGCACGTGCTCTCCGTGGTGAACCCGCTGCCCGCCCCCGGCGCCCCGCCGACCGGCGCGCTCTCGGCCGACCAGACGATCGGCTACATCACCGTCCGCTTCGAGGCCAACCCCTCCGTCTACGGCACCGACTACCTGCACGGGGTGGACAGCGCGGTGGCGCCGATGCGGGCGGCCGGCCTGGAGGTGGAGTACGGCGGGCCGCTCGGCGAACTGGCCAGGCCCGACACCAAGGACCTGACCAGCGAGGCGATCGGGTTCGCGGTCGCCGTGGTGGTGCTGGTGATCGGCTTCGGCAGCCTGATCGCGGCCGGACTGCCGCTGCTCAGCGCGCTGATCGCGGTGATCGTCGGCCTGGCCTGCCTGAGCCTGCTGGCCATCGCCCTGACCTTCGCGAGCGTCTCGCCGACCCTGGCCACCATGATCGGGCTCGGCGTGGGCATCGACTACGCGCTCTTCCTGATCACCCGGCACCGCCAGTTGCTGATGGACGGGGCCGAACCGGCCACCGCCGCCGGGCAGGCGGTGGCCACCAGTGGCCGGGCGGTGGTGGTCTCCGGCTGCACCGTGGTGATCGCCCTGGCCGGCCTCTCCGTCTCCCGGGTGAGCTTCATCGCCCTGCTCGGCGTCGCCGCGATGGTCACGGTGGTGACCGCGGTGCTCGGCGCGATCACCCTGGTGCCGGCGCTGCTCGGGCTGATCGGGCGGCGGATCGACCGGTTCTCCCTGCGCACCCCGGTGGCGGAGAGCAGCCCGGTGAGCGCCGAGAAGGGCGCGGGCTTCTGGCACCGCTACGCCCGCCGGGTCGAGCGCCGCCCGTGGTGGTTCCTGGCCAGCGGCCTGGTGGTGATCGGGGTGCTGACGATCCCGCTCTTCTCGATCCGGCTCGGCCACATCGACGACGGCGCCGACCCGACCAGCTTCACCGACCGGCGCGCCTTCGACCTGATCTCCGAGGGCTTCGGACCGGGTGCCAACGGACCGCTGACCATCGTGATCGACCAGAGCGGCGTGCCGGCCGGCGAGCAGCAGGCGCTGCTGACCAACCTGCAGCACGCGCTCACCGGCGTGCCGAACGCGGCCAGCATCAGCCCGCTGCAGCCCACCTCGGACGGCCAGGTGCTGATCGCCACCGCGATCTCCACCGGCGCGCCGCAGGACGCCGTGACCACCAGCCTCTTCAACCACCTGAAGGACGACTCGCTGCCGCAGGGCACGACGGGCACCGCCGCCAAGGGCTACCTGACCGGCACCACCGCGGCCCAGCTGGACTTCCTGGAGCTGGTCGCCAAGCGGCTGCCGCTCATCATCGCGGTGGTGGTGGGCCTGGCCTTCATCATCATCCTGACCGTCTTCCGCGGTCTGCTGGTGGCGCTGAAGGCGGCGGTGCTCAACCTGCTCTCGATCGGCGCCTCCTACGGCGTGGTGGTGGCCGTCTTCCAGTGGGGCTGGGGCGGCCCCGCGCTCGGGGTCTCCGGGACGGTGCCGATCGAGAGCTACGTGCCGATGATGATGTTCGCCATCGTCTTCGGCCTGAGCATGGACTACGAGGTCTTCCTGCTGGCCCGGGTGCACGAGGACTGGGTCAGGACCGGCAACAGCAAGGACGCCGTGGCGCACGGCCTGGAGATCACCGCCCGGGTGATCACCTGCGCCGCGCTGATCATGGTCAGCGTCTTCGCGGCCTTCATCCTGAGCGACAACATCGTGGTCAAGATGCTGGGCCTGGGCCTGGCGGTGAGCGTCCTGGTCGACGCCACGGTGGTGCGGCTGCTGCTGGTCCCCGCGGTGTTGACGCTGCTGGGCCCGCGCGCCTGGTGGCTGCCGCGGTGGCTGGACCGGATGCTGCCCAAGGTGAACGTCGAAGGGGACTGACGCGGCGTCAGATCAGCTGGGCCAGACCGGCCCTGGAGGCGATGCCGAGCTTCGGGTAGGCCTTGTAGAGGTGGTGGCCCACGGTGCGGGGGCTGAGGAAGAGCTGGGCGGCGATCTCCCGGTTCGACAGGCCCTTCGCCGCGAGCCGGGCGATCTGCTCCTCCTGCGGGGTCAGCCCGGCCAGCGGCCCCGCCGCAGCGGCCACCGGGGTGGCCGATCCGGCCGCGCCCAGCTCGGCGCGGGCCCGCTCCACCCAGGGGCCGGCGCCGAGCCGCTCGAAGACCTCCAGGGCGGCGCGCAGCCTGGTCCGGGCCTCGGCCTTGCGCCGGTCACGGCGCAGCCACTCGCCGAACAGCAGCTCCGTGCGGGCCAGTTCGAACGGCCGGCCGGCGACCGCGTGCAGCTCAAGGGCCGCCAGGTAGCCCGACTCGGCGAGCTCGGCCGGCCCCAGCAGCGCCTGGCAGCGCAGCACCAGCGCGCGGGTCCAGGCCGGCTCGCCGATCCGCTCCGACCAGGTCGCGAACCGCTCGAAGGCGACCTCGGCCCGCTCGGGGCAGCCCAGCCGGACGGCCGCCTCCACCAGGTCGGGCACGGTGCGGATGGCCGACAGGTGGTTGCGGTACACCCCGGCGGTGTGCGGCTCCAGGCGCTCCACCACCTCGGCGGCCCGGCCCTGACCGAGGTCGTGCAGGGCCAGCGCCCACTGGCTCCAGGACGTCCCGGCGGCCGGGGCGCCCCAGGCCGTCGCCTGGTCGGCCAGCGCCTCGCCGACCCGCCGCGCGACCAGCTCGCCCTCCCCTCGCAGCGCCGCCAGATAGGCCTCCAGCGCCGAGAGTTGGCTGATCCACTGGGGCTGGGCGGTGTCCCGGGCCAGGGCCAGGCCCTCGGCCGCGGCGAGTTCGGCGTCCCGGTGGCGGCCGTGGAAGAGTTCGGCCTCGGCGAAGAAGAAGAGCAGCGTGGGCAGCAGGCCGATCGCCCCGGCGGCCCGCGCCTCGGCGACCAACTCCGCGGCCAGCTGGTAGGTTTCCGCGTCCCGGCCGGGGATCAGCGAGGCGCCGCAGAGCTGCACCAGCTCGCGCGGGCTGTCCACGCCGGCCGCCCTGGCCAGCTCGACGGCCTCGCTCAGCGGACGGGCGGGCGGCACCGGCAGGCCCAGCGGCCGGCCGGCGGCCGAGATCAGGTAGTCGACCAGCGGGGCGCTCGGGTCCGCGGGCCGCAGGTCGAGCGCGGAGAGGCGGCCCAGCAGGTCGAGCACCCGCTCCTCCCCCAGGTACCAGGCGGTGTGGAAGGCCTGCAGCAGCAGCCGCGCCGACAGCGCCGGGTCGATCTCGCGCGCGGCGCCGCGCAGCAGCAGGCGGTGCGCCTCGGGATAGCCGCCGCGCCAGAACTCGGCGGTCGCGCGCACCCAGTCCAGCACGGCCAAGGTGAAGGGCTCGTCGGCCAGTTCGGCGCCGCGCTGGGCGAGCGACGCGGCCCGGTCCGCCTCCGCGGCGTCCAGCGCCGATTCGGCGGCCAGCAGCAGGCAGCGGATGACCCGCTCGCGGTCGGGAGCCAGCTGCGCGGCCCGCTCGTAGGCGGCGGCCGCGCCCGAGTGCCCGCCGCGGGCCACGGCCCGGCGCGCGGTGCCCTCCAGCGCCTCGGCCAGCTCGCCATCGGGGGCGGTCGCGGCCAGCGCGAGGTGCCAACTCCCGCGGTCCACTTCGCCGGTGTCCAGCAGTGCGGCGCCCAGGGCCCGATGGGTCGCCAGCTTCCGGTCCAGCGGCGCGCTCTCCAGGATCGCGGCGCGCAGCAGCGGATGGCGCAGCGTGCAGCGCCCGTCCGGGGTGCGCCGCAGCAGGCCCGCCTGCTCGGCGGCGGCCAGGTGCCCGGCGCCCGCACCGAGCGCCTCGGCGGCCGCCAGCACGGTCGCCAGCTCACCGCTCTCCTCGGCGGCGGCCACCAGGAGCAGCGTCCTGCTCGGCTCGGGCAGCCGCGCGACCTGACCGTGGAAGGCCGCTCTGAGCCGCTCGGTGAGCGCCAACTCGCCGCCCTGGTAGTCCTGGTCACCGGCGAGCGCGGCGGGCAGCTCGGTCAGCGCGAGCGGGTTGCCGCGCGCTTCCGCCAGTACCCGGTAGTGCAGGCCGACCCTGCTCCGGTCACCCAGGCCGGAGTGGGCCGCGAGCAACTCGGCGGCGGCCGACGGGTCCAGCGGCGCCAGCCGCAGCTCGGGCAGGCCTGGCGCGGGGAACGCCCCCTCGCCGTCCCGGGCCGCGAAGAGCAGCACCACCCCCTCGCTCCCCAGGCGCCGGGCGGCCAGCAGCAGCGCGTCGGAGGAGGAGTGGTCCAGCCACTGCGCGTCGTCCACCAGGCAGAGCAGCGGCCGCCGCGCGGCCAGTTCGGCCAGTAGTCCCAGCGCGGCCAGTCCGGTCAGCAGCCGGTTGGCCGGGCCACCCGCCTCGGCCAGCCCGAACGCCGCCTCCAGGGCCCGGCGTTGCGGCACCGGCAGCGCCTCGATCAGCGGGACACCGTGCCCGAGCAGCAGGTTGAGGCCGGCGAACGGCAGGTCGGCCTCGTACTCGACGCCGGTCGCCCGGAGCACCTCGAAGCCCTCACCCGCCTGCTCGGCCGCGTACTCCAGCAGCGTGCTCTTGCCGATCCCCGGCTCGCCGCGCAGCACCAGAACCCCGCTGCGACCGTTTTTCGCCCCTGTCAGCAGCTCCGCTATCGCGGCCTGCTCACCCGCTCTCCCGTACAGCATGGGTCGACCATACCTAGGGATGACCGATTCGGCTCGTGCGTATTCAGCCTAACGTTTTGACCTGCAAGAACAACCGCAGAACACAAGATGGGGCAGGAACATGACGAACCTTCAGCAGCTGGCCGAGCACTACATCGCCACCTGGAACGAGACCGACGCGGCCACCCGCCGCAAGCTGATCGACACCCACTGGGCCGCCGAGGCCCGCTACACCGACCCGCTGGCCGAGGTCGCCGGGCGGGACGGCGTGGACGCCGTCATCGGCGCCGTGCAGGCCCAGTTCCCCGGCCTGGTCTTCACCCTCGGCGCGGTGGACGCCCACCACAACCTGGCCCGGTTCACCTGGGACCTCGGGCCGGCCGGGGCCGAGGCGCTGGTCGTCGGCTTCGACGTGCTGGAGGCCACCGAGGACGGCCTGATCGGCGCGGTGCACGGCTTCCTCGACAAGGTCCCCTCTCTCTGAAACCCCAGGGCGCCGGCGGCGACGCCGCCGGCGCCCCTCCCCCAAGGAGCCTGAAGCATGACCACCACCGTTGCCCCCGCCCCGGCCGCCACCGCGGCGCACCAGCCGCACCGCGGCCTGCTGCCCGTCGTGCTCACCGCGAGCTTCGTGACCTCGCTCGACTTCTTCGTCGTCAACGTCGCCATTCCTTCGCTGCAGAACGAGTTGCACGCCGGCCCAGCGGGTGTCCAGTGGGTGGTGGCCGGCTTCGGCCTGGCCCTGGCGGCCGCTCTGGTCCCCGCCGGCCGGCTCGGCGACCGGTTCGGGCGCCGCCGGATCTTCGCGCTCGGCCTGCTGCTCTTCACCCTCTCCTCCGCCGCCTGCGGGCTGGCCCCGACCACCGGGACCCTGATCGCGAGCCGGGTGGTGCAGGGCCTGTCCGCCGCGCTGATGGGCCCGCAGGTGCTGGCCATCCTGCGCGACACCTACTCAGGACCCGCGCAGGCCAAGGCCTTCGGCAGGTACGCGCTCTCGATGGGCATCGGCGCGGTGCTCGGTCAGCTGATCGGCGGCCTGCTGATCCAGGCCGACCTGTTCGGTCTCGGCTGGCGCAGCTGCTTCCTGATCAACGTGCCGGTCGGCGTGGTGGTCCTCTCCCTGGTCAAGCGCTGCGTCCCGGAGTCGAAGGCCCCCGGGAAGACCGGCCTCGACCTGCTCGGCAGCACCCTGATCACCAGCGCGCTGACCGCCCTGGTCCTGCCGCTGATCCAGGGCCAGTCGCAGGGCTGGCCGCTGTGGACCTGGCTCTGCCTGGCCGGCTCGGCCGTCCTCTTCGCGCTCTTCGCCGTGCACCAGTCCCGGTTCGCCGTCCACCCCGTGCTCGACCCCCGGCTGCTGCGCGAGCCCGGCTTCATCGTCAGCTCGGTGAGCCAGCTCACCTTCAACATGGGACAGGCCTCCTTCTTCCTGGTGCTCGCCATCTACCTGCAGCAGGGCAAGGGCATGAACGCGCTCGGCTCCGGTCTGCTCTTCGTCTCGATCGGCGGCGGCTACCTGCTCACCTCGCTCAGCGCGCACCACGTCTCCGCCCGGCTCGGCCGGCACGCCGTCGCCCTGGGCGCCGTCGGCATGGCCGCGGGCCTGGGTGTGCTCGCCCTGACCGCCGACCAGATCGGCACCAGCGGCAGCGCCTGGTGGCTGGCGCTCGGGATGTTCCTGGACGGGCTCGGCATGGGCCTGGTGATCGCCCCGCTGACCAGTGGAGTGCTGGGCTCGGTGCGGCCGGAGCTGGTCGGCTCGGCCGCCGGAGTGGCGGCGACCACCCCGCAGGTCGGCGGCGCGCTCGGTGTCGCACTGCTCGGCAACCTCTTCTACAGCACGGTCCAGCACGGCTACACCCACGCCTTCAGCCTGAGCATGCTGGTCCTGGTCGCGCTGGAACTCGCGGTGGCCGCGCTCTCCCAGCTGCTGCCGCGGAAGTGACACCCCACTGCCGGACCACCGCCCATTCGTGCCAGAGTGACTCGGATGAGTAGCGAGAAGAACGACGTGCCCGCCTGGGAGCAACGCTTCCGGGCGGCACGGGTGTCTCTGCCCGACTGGGCGGACGACGCGCCGGAGCGTTCGCTGTACGTCTCGAACGCGGCCGGGACCTACGAGGTCTACGCCTGGGACCGGAGCACGGGCACCCACCGGCAGGTCACCGACCGCCCCAGCGGCACCACCGACGCGGCGCTCTCCCCCGACGGTGCCTGGATCTGGTGGTTCGACGACACCGACGGCGACGAGTACGGCGTCTGGCGCCGCCAGCCCTTCGGCGGCGGCCCCGACCAGGAGGCGGTCCCCGGCCTCGCCCCGTCCTACGAGGCGGGCCTGGCGCTGGGCCGGGACGGCACCGTGGTGGTCGGTCGCTCCACCGACGAGGACGGCACCACCCTGCACCTGCTGCGCCCCGGTGCCGCCGAGCCGGTCGAGATCTACCGGCACGCCGAGTACGGCGGGATCGGCGACCTGTCCCACGACTCCGCTCTGCTGGCCATCGAGCACACCGAGCACGG
This sequence comes from Kitasatospora sp. NBC_01287, assembly GCF_026340565.1. Classification (NCBI taxonomy): domain Bacteria; kingdom Bacillati; phylum Actinomycetota; class Actinomycetes; order Kitasatosporales; family Streptomycetaceae; genus Kitasatospora; species Kitasatospora sp. NBC_01287. The sequence goes on along the minus strand of NZ_JAPEPB010000001.1, from coordinate 4,986,433 downwards.
CGACGCCATGCACAGCGCGATCCGGGTGCTGCGGATCGACGGGGCGGGCCGGGCCACGACGGTCGCCGAGCTGGACGAGGTGACCGGCCGCGCCGAGCCGCGCGGGCTGGCCTGCCAGGGCTTCGCGCCGGTGCCGGGCGACAGCCGGCTGCTCCTGGCCCACCAGCGCCGCGGCCGCTGGGAGCCGCTGCTCTGGGACCCGCTGACCGGTGCCGAGACGGAGCTGGTGCTGCGCGGCGAGGACGGCGGCCCGCTGCCCGGCGACGTCTCCGCCCAGTGGTTCCCGGACGCCAGGACCCTGCTGGTCGAGCACGAGTTCGAGGCCCGCAGCGAGCTCTTCGGCTACGACCTGGCCAGCGGTGAACTGACCCGCCTGGACACCCCGCGCGGCACGGTGGCCGGTGCCACCGCCCGCCCCGACGGCACCGTGGAGTTCCTCTGGTCCTCGGCCGCCGAGCCCTCGGCGGTGCGCTCCACGGCCGGCTCGGTGGTGCTGCGGGCACCCGGCGCGGTGCCGCCGCGCTCGGTGCCGGTGGAGGACGTCTGGGTGGAGGGACCGGGCGGACCGGTGCACGCGCTGGTCCAGCGCCCGGCCGGTCCTGGCCCGCACCCGACCCTCTTCGAGGTGCACGGCGGCCCGACCCACCACGACAGCGACTCCTTCGCCGCCGGCCCGGCCGCCTGGCTGGACCACGGCTTCGCGGTGGTCCGGGTCAACTACCGCGGCTCCACCGGCTACGGCCAGGCCTGGACGGACGCGCTGCGCGAGCGGGTCGGCCTGATCGAGCTGGAGGACATCGGCGCGGTGCGGGCCTGGGCGGTGGAGTCCGGGCTGGCCGACCCCGAGCGGCTGGTGCTCTCCGGCGGATCCTGGGGCGGCTACCTGACCCTGCTCGGGCTCGGCACCCAGCCGGACGACTGGTCGCTGGGCCTGGCCGCCGTCCCGGTCGCGGACTACGTCACCGCGTACGGGGACGAGATGGAGGCGCTCAAGTCGCTGGACCGCACCCTGTTCGGCGGGACCCCCGAGGAGGTGCCCGAGCGGTTCCGGGCCTCCTCGCCACTCACCTACGTGGAGCGGGTGCGGGTGCCGGTCTACCTCAGCGCGGGGCTCAACGACCCGCGCTGCCCGATCCGGCAGATCGAGAACTACGTGGCCCGGCTGGCAGAGCTCGGCACCCCGCACGAGGTGTACCGCTACGACGCCGGGCACGGCTCGCTGGTGGTGGAGGAGCGGATCAAGCAGCTGCGGCTGGAACTCGACTTCGCCCGGCGGCACCTGAAGCCGTAGGCACGACGGGGGTACAGGCACGACGGGGGTGTAGGCACGACGGGGCGGCGGGCGCCTCAGGCCTGCTGCTCCTCCAGGACCGGGAGCAGACCCAGCGCCCGGTCCTGGGCCGCCTCGGCCTCACGCCAGGCCAGCCGGAACCACATGAAGCAGACGAAGCCCGCGAAGACGAACCACTCCAGGGTGTAGCCGAGGTTCTGGAAGGCCCGCGCGTCCAGGCCGTTGCCGCCGTCCGGCTGGGTGGTCGGCACGGCGGTCAGGCCGGCCGGCACCCCGTCGGCGGCCACCCAGCCGTCATAGACCGGGTAGGGCAGCAGGTTGACCAGGGTGGCCGGGCTGATCATGCCCAGCTGCCCGGTCGGCAGGCCGCCGTTGACCGCGCCGCTGGTGTCGCTGGTCTCCGAGGCCTGCAGCCGGCCCTCGACGGTGACCTGCCCGGTCGGCGGCGCCGGCACCGCGGCGCCCGGCGAGCCCGGCAGCCAGCCGCGCACCACCGCCACCGCCCGGCCGGTGGCGGTGCGCAGCGGGGTGAGCACGTAGTAGCCCTGGCGGCCGTCCAGCGCGCGGTCGGGCACCAGCAGCTGGTGGGCGGCGTCGTACTGGCCGGTGGCGGCCACCGCGCGGCCGAGGGTGGTCGTGCTGACCTGGGCCTGCGGCCCGCCGAGCACCGTCTCCAGCGGGCCGGCCGCCGGCTGCGCGGAGCCGCCCGGAGCGGCCGGGGCGGCGGTGTGGTGGCTGGAGACCCGGCCCTCGAACCGGCTCAGCTGCCAGGAGCCCAGCCAGAGGCAGACCGCGATGGCGACCAGGGCCAGCACGGTGCCGCCGAGCCAGCGTGCGGTCAGGAGGAATCGGTACACACCCCTCACGGTAACCACCGATTCCGGACCGCCCGGCACGGCCCCCCGTGCCGGCCCCCGGCACCGCTCCGCCGAGCCGCCGAGCCGCCGGGGAGTCCGGGGACGCGCGGGGACGCGGGCGCTACCCGGTGAGCTGCGGGGCCGCCTGGTAGAGGGTGCCGCCGCCGCAGACGCCCGTGATGGTGGCGTCGGCCGCGTCCGGGCCGGTGCCGAGCGGGCGGTGGCCGACCGTGACGGCCGCCGGGGCCGTCGGCGCCGGGTCGGCGGTCGCGGTCGGCGACGGGCTCGGGGTGGTCGTCGCCGGGGCCGACCCGCTGCCGGCCTGCGGGCTGGCACCGGCGGCACCGGCGGCACCGGCGGCCGTGCCTGCCGCCGGTGCGCCGTTCACCGGCACCGGGGCGCCGTGCACGGCCCCGCCGGCCCCGACCGCCCCGCCGGCCGCGGTCGGCGGGGTGGTCGGGCCGGCCGCGGCGCTGGCCGCCGGCGCGACGACGGTGGCGCTCGGACTCGCCGCCGGGCTGCTCGCACCGCCCGCGGGGCATGGCGCGTCCGGCAGGAAGGCGAACGGGAGCCGGTAGCCGCCGCCGGTGGAGAGCAGCAGCTGCCCGGCCGCGCCCGCCGGGTCCGGCAGGCCGGTGGCCGGGTCGCCCGCCGCGTGCGCGAGCACCCGCACCGTCCCGCTGCCGCCGACGACGGTGGCCGTGACCGTGCCCGGGTCGGTCAGCAGGCAGGGGCGGCCGGAGACATTGGCCACGGTGAACGCCCCGTAGACCCAGCCCGCGCCGTCCGGCGCGCCCACCGTCGCCTGGCCGCCGCCGAGGTCGGCCCGCGCGCAGCCGGGCGGCACCGACGCCGTCGAGCTCGCCGGGCCGGCCGGCGCGGCGGGCGTGCTGCCGCGGTCCGGCGAAGGCGGGTCCGCGCTGCCTGCGGAGGCGGTGGGGCTCGGGGTGGAGCTGGGGCCGCCGCTCGGTGCGGCGGTGCCGGTGTCCGGCAGCGGGAGCGGGACCACCGACCGCTCGCCGCCCGGGTGCGCCGTGGCGCTGGGCCGGCTGCTCGCGGTGGCCGGGGCGGCGGCGCTCGGGGCGGTCGCCGAACCGTCCGAGAGCTGGAACGCGTCCAGGCCGCCCAGCGTGGGCACCGCGGCGGCCGAGACCACCGCGATCAGCACCGCGCCGGTCCAGGCCTGGCGGTGGCGGGCCCGGCGGGCCGGGATGGCGCGCCGGATCCGCGGCAGCGCCTCCGGGTCCGGCTGCAGGCCGGCGACCGAGCGGTGCAGCATCGCGCGCAGCGCCTGCTCCTGGCCCCAGGTCGGCTCCGGCTCCCCCGCGGCGAACTGATCCTCAGTCATGACTGCTCTCCATCAGCACCCGCAGCGCCGCCAGTCCGCGCGAGCCGTACGCCTTCACCGCGCCCACGGAGACCCCGAGCAGTTCGGCCACTTGAGCCTCCGTCATGTCGGCGTAGTAGCGCAGCACCAGGACCTCGCGCTGACGCCTTTGCAAACCCTGCAGAGCCGCCTTCAGCTGGTCGCGTTCGAGGGCATCGTAGGCGCCCTCCTCCGCACTGGCCATGTCAGGCATCGGTTTGGGCAGCAGCCGCAGGCCGAGCAGCCGCCGACGCAGCGTACTGCGCGACAGGTTGACCACGGTCTGCCGCAGGTAGGCGAGGATCTTCTCCGGTTCGCGCACCCGCCGCCGGGCCGCGTGCACCCGGATGAAAGCCTCCTGGACCACGTCCTCGCAGCTGGACTGGTCGTCCAGCAACAGCGCGGCCAGCCGCAGCAGCGCGCGGTAGTGGGTCTGGTACGTGGTCGTGAGCAGGTCGACGCTGGCGCCGGCGGTGTCAGTGGCGGCCGTGGACATCTCCGACTCAACCGGCTGCCGCACAGCGCCGCGCGGCACCCGTACCGTAGGCGCCGTCGCCATCACTGCCAGGTCTGTCACGACCATTGGACACTCGATCCCCCCTCAGGGTTGCCCCGTTCGGCGGACATTCTTCCGTAAACACCCGAGCCCCCTCCACCGGGAAGGGGGCTCTGGTGCTATTCGGGCGCTATTCGGGTGCTATCCGGATGCTGGCCGGGCGCTACTCAGCCGCGACCCTGGTGCGGCTGAGCTGCGTCCCTGCTGCGTCCCTGCTGCGTCCCTGCTACGAAGGGCCCCGATGCGACTGCTCCTGAGGCGACTGCTCCTGAGGCGACCTCAGCCGAGCAGCTCGGCCGCCACCAGCTCACCGATCTGCGCGGTGTTCAGCGCCGCGCCCTTGCGCAGGTTGTCGCCGCAGAGGAAGAGGTCGAGCGCCTTGGGGTCGTCGAGCGAGCGACGCACCCGGCCGACCCAGGTCGGGTCGGTGCCGACCACGTCGTTGGGGGTCGGGAACTCGCCGGCCGCCGGGTTGTCGTAGAGCACCACGCCGGGGGCCTGGGCCAGGATCTCCTGCGCCCGCAGCTGGGTCACCTCGCGCTCGAAGACCGCGTGCACGGCCAGCGAGTGGGTGGTGACCACCGGGATCCGCACGCAGGTCGCCGACACCCGCAGGTTCGGCAGCCCGAGGATCTTGCGGCTCTCGTTGCGGACCTTCAGCTCCTCGGAGGACCAGCCGTCCGGCGCCGGGGAGCCCGCCCACGGCACCGCGTTCAGCACCAGCGGCACCGCGAACGGACCGCTGTCGCCGATCAGCGCGCGCAGGTCGCCGGCCTGCTCGCCGACCGAGGTGCCGGCCACCTTGACGGTCTGCTCGCGCAGCGCGTCGATCCCGGCCTGCCCCGCCCCGGAGGCCGCCTGGTACGAGGCGACCACCAGCTCGGAGAGCCCGAGCTCGGAGTGCAGCGCGCCGATCGCGACGATCATCGAGAGGGTCGTGCAGTTCGGGTTGGCGATGATCCCGCGCGGGCGGATCCGGGCCGCGGCCGCGTTGACCTCGGGGACCACCAGCGGCACGTCCTCGTCCAGCCGGAAGGCGCCGGAGTTGTCGACCACCACCGCGCCCTTGGCCGCCGCGATCGGCGCCCACTGCGCGGAGACCTGGTCGGGGACGTCGAACATCGCGACGTCGATCCCCTCGAAGGCCTCCTCGGTGAGCGCGACGACCTCGACCTGCCGCCCACGCACGGTCAGCCGGCGCCCCGCCGAGCGGGCGGAGGCGATCAGCCGGATCTCGCCCCAGACGTCCTGACGGGCGGAGAGGATGCCCAGCAGCACCGTGCCCACCGCGCCGGTGGCACCGACCACCGCGAGGTTGGGCCTGGCGCGCTGTTCCGCTCCGCCGCCGGTCATCGCCCGGTCCCGCCGTAGACGACGGCCTCGTCGGTCTGGCTGTCCAGACCGAAGGCGCTGTGCACGGCGCGGACCGCCTCGTTGACGTCGTCGGCCCGGGTGACCACCGAGATCCGGATCTCCGAGGTGGAGATCAGCTCGATGTTCACGCCGGCCTCGGAGAGCGCCTCGAAGAAGGTCGCGGTGACCCCGGGGTTGGACCGCATACCGGCCCCGACCAGCGAGATCTTGCCGATCGCGTCGTCGTAGCGCAGCGACTCGTAGCCGATGCCCTCCTTGACCCGGCCGAGCGCGTCGATGGCCTTCTGGCCCTCGGTCTTCGGCAGGGTGAAGGAGATGTCGGTCAGCCCGGTGGACGCGGCGGAGACGTTCTGCACCACCATGTCGATGTTGACCTCGGCATCCGCGATGGCGCGGAAGATCCGGGCGGCCTCGCCCGGCTTGTCCGGCACCCCGACGACCGTGACCTTCGCCTCGGACGTGTCGTGGGCGACTCCGGAGATGATGGCCTGCTCCATCTCGCCCCCTTCGGGCTTGTTCGGGTTGGTGTTGCTGACGATGGTCCCCGGGAGACCGGAGAAGGACGATCGTACGTGGATCGGGATGTTGTAGCGCCGCGCGTACTCCACACAGCGGTCCAGCAGCACCTTGGAGCCGGAGGACGCGAGCTCCAGCATGTCCTCGTAGGCGATCCAGTCGATCTTGCGGGCCTTCTTCACCACCCGCGGGTCGGCCGTGAAGACGCCGTCCACGTCGGTGTAGATCTCGCAGATCTCGGCCTTGAGCGCTGCCGCCAGGGCGACCGCGGTCGTGTCGGAGCCGCCCCGGCCCAGGGTAGTGATGTCCTTGCTCACCTGGGAGACGCCCTGGAACCCGGCGACGATCGCGATGTTGCCCTCGTCCAGGGCGGAGCGGATCCGGCCCGGCGTGACGTCGATGATGCGGGCCTTGTTGTGGACCTGGTCGGTGATCACACCGGCCTGGCTGCCGGTGAACGACTGGGCCTCGTGGCCCAGCGCTCTGATCGCCATCGCCAGCAGGGCCATGGAGATCCGCTCGCCCGCGGTCAGCAGCATGTCGAACTCGCGACCGGCGGGAATAGGGGATACCTGCTCGGCGAGTTCGATCAGCTCGTCCGTCGTGTCGCCCATCGCGGACACCACGACGACGACCTCATGGCCGGCCTTCTTGGTGTCCACGATTCGACGGGCCACGCGCTTGATGCCCTCGGCATCCGCAACGGATGAGCCGCCGTACTTCTGCACGACAAGGCCCACGTGCGCTCCTCGACTAAGTCGTCTTCGGGGGGTGGTGCCCGACGCGGGGTGGCGCCGTCCGGTCCCCCCAGACCCCCTGGGGCGGGGGTACTGCGGTCGCCGGTCAGTCTACCGAGCAGGGGGCGGCCGTCAGCCGCAATCCATATCATGAGACACGCGTTTCAACTGGTGAACGCACGTCGAGCGGGTCGACCGGCGACTCTGCGGGCGGTGGGGCGCGGGCTCGGAAGAATTCGCGACCGGCGGTGCCGAGGGCTCGGAATTTTCCGGGGAAGATTTTTCGGGAAATCCGCGAAACCCGGGCTGCTCGGGCTGCTCGGGGCGCCGGAGTGCGGGCTCAGCCTGCCGCGGGCATCGGCGCCTGGACCGCCGCCGCACTGCCCGGGGTGCCCACCCGGGTCACCACGCGGACAGCCTCGCCCCGGGCTGCTTCGACCTGGACAGCCTCGCCCCGGACCGGCGCGACCTGGACAACCCCGTCCCGGACCGCTGCGTCCCGGACCGCTGCGACCTGGACCGCTGCGACCTGGACAGACGCGACCTGGACCGCTGCGGCCTGGTCCACGCCGGCCGGTAGCAGTCGGGCGAGCCGCAGCAGCAGCGCCCCGCCCGCCAGGGCCGCCGCCGCCACCAGCAGCCAGGGCAACCGGGCGTCCACCGCGAGCAGCCCGGTGAAGAGCGAGGGCGCCACCGTCTTCGCCAGCGACCAGGAGAGCTGGTAGGTCGCCAGGTACCGCCCGCGCAGCGCCACCGGCGCGGCGCTGGTGGCCAGCGCCGAGGAGGACGGGTTGTGCACCAGCTCGCCCAGCGTGGCCACCACCACCAGGACCAGCAGCCCGCCCAGCGCCACCAGCACCGCGTGCGGTCGCACCGTGCCCAGCACCGCCTGGCCGAGCGCCGCCGCCGCGAACAGCCCCGCGCCCAGGGCCGCCGTGCGGGTCCGCCGGCCGAGCCGCCGGGCCAGCCGCGCCACCGGCACCCCGGCGACCGCGCAGAGCACGGTGTTCAGCACGAAGGCCGCACCGGTGAGCGACTGCGGGGTGCCCAGGCAGCTCACCGCGAAGACCGGCAGCAGCACCGACAGCGCCGAGTACCCGAGCGCGATCAGGAAGTTCGCGCCGGTCAGGCCCAGGTAGCGCCGGTCGGCCAGCACCGTGCGGTAGCCGCAGTCCTGGCAGGCCGCCGAGGCCCTCGCCGCCCCCCGCGCCACCGCCGGCACCTTCCGGGCCAGCAGCGCGGCGAGGACGAAACTGGCCGCGTTCAACCAGGCCGCCGCCGTGAACCCGCGGTCGCCCAGCACGGCGATGATCAGCGAGGCGAGCAGCGTCCCGGCGCCGAGCCCGGCGTTGGCCAGACTGCGCGCGATGGCCTGCAGCCGCTCGACGTCCGCCCCGCGGGCCAGCTCGCCGATCCGGGCCTGCTGGGCCACCGGGAACCCGCGATCGCCGATCGAGGTGAGCAGCGCCACCGCCGCGAAGGCGGGCAGCGAGCCCGCGAACGGATAGGCCGCGAAGCCCAGCCCGCGCACCAGGTAGAGCGCGAGCTGCAGCCGGCGGGCGCCGAACCGGTCCACCGCCGTGCCGACCAGCGGCAGCGCCGCCATGGCCGCGAACCCGGTCACCGTGAGCACCGCGCCGATCAGCGGCAGCGGCAGGCCGGTGACGTGCCGGAAGAAGACCAGGCTGAACGGGACGTACATGCCGGAGCCGACCGAGTCGATCGCCATGCCGGTCAGCAGGGCACGCTCGCCCGGAACCCGCACGGGCTCGACGGCCGCTCGCCTGGTGGGGAACACGGGTACCTCCGGGGTGGTGGGTAGATCAGTCATAAGTAACTTAGCAGCAAGCTACTTATATGCAAGCCTTTCTGTGGCAGACTGGTGCCCTGGAGCAGCGGCGCACTGGGCGGCGAGGCGCTGGGCGGGGCGGCACGGCGAGGCGCTGGGCGCCGCGGCGGTGCGAGGCTCGGCGGTGCGCAGCGCACGGAGCGGAGTGGTGGTCGAGATGGGAGCCGAAGTGGCGGCAGAAGGCGCGGGCGGGGCCGAGCGGGAGGCGGATGCGGTGGACGCGATCGTCGAGCAGTGGCGGGTGGTGCGGCCCGAGTTGCAGACCGACGCCATGGCGGTGTTCGGCCGGATCTACCGGCTGGCCAGGGTGATGGGCGACCGGATCGAGAAGATCTACCAGCAGTGGGGCATCAGCCGGGGCGAGTTCGACGTGCTCGCCACCCTGCGGCGGGCCCCCGCCCCGCACGCGCTCTCGCCACGCGAGCTGACCGCCACCCTGATGCTCACCACCGGCGGCATGACCGGACGGCTGGACAAGCTGGAGCGGGCCGGCCTGGTGACCCGCTCACCCGACCCGACCGACCGGCGCGGCCTGCGGATCACGCTGACCGAGCGGGGTCTGACGGTGGTCGACCAGGCCGTCGCCGCCGGGCTTGCCGAACAGCAGCGGGCGCTGGCCGGGGCGGGCTTCACCGGCGAACAGGCGCAGCTGCTCAACGAGCTGCTGCGCGGCCTGCTCGCCGCGGTCTGAGAGGGGCGGGCCGGGTGGGCCTCAGATCCCCAGCTCGGCCGCCATCAGGTCGCCCGCCTGCTGCTCCAACTGCTCGTCCGTCAGCCCGTCGTCATCGGTGTCGGCGCCGTCCGGCACCGCGCCGATCGGGCTGTCCAGCCGCACGTGCGCGATCAGTGACTGCAGCGCGCGCAACACGGCGGTGCAGGTCGAACCCCAGGTCGAGAGGTAGGAGAACTGCCACCACCAGAGCGCCTCGCTGACCCGCCCCTCGTCGTAGTGGGTCAGCCCGTGCCGCAGGTCGCTGACCACGCCGGCCAGGTCGTCCGAGATCCGGAAGGCGTTCGGCTTCTCGGGCAGCCCGTACGGGTCGAAGACCTCGTGGTAGACGTCGATCGGTGCCAGCAGCTCGGCGAGGTGCTCGCGCAGCTCGACCCCGTCCGGCTCCGGACCGGCGTCCGGCTCGAAGCGGTCCTCCGGCAGCACGTCCTCGATCGCGCCGAGCCGACCGCCGGCCAGCAGCAGCTGGGAGACCTCCAGGAGCAGGAGCGAGACCGCGCTGCCCGGCTCGTCGCCCTTGGCGATCTCGGTCACCGCGAGCACGAAGCTCTTGATCGAGTCCGCGATCTGCACCGCGAAGTCGTCCGGTTCGGCCGCGTGGGCCTGCTGGACCGTGTGCACCGCCTGGTGCGCGCTGTTCTCAGACATCGAGCAGTCGTCTCCCTTCGAAGGCCCGGCCGAGGGTGACCTCGTCGGCGTACTCCAAGTCCCCGCCGACGGGCAGCCCGCTCGCCAGCCGGGTCACCTTCAGGCCCATCGGCTTGCAGAGCCGGGCCAGGTAGGTGGCGGTCGCCTCCCCCTCCAGGTTGGGGTCTGTGGCCAGGATCAGCTCGCCGACGCTGCCGTCGGCCAGCCGGGCCAGCAGCTCGCGGATCCGCAGATCGTCCGGGCCGACGCCCTCGATCGGGCTGATCGCGCCGCCCAGCACGTGGTACCGCCCCCGGAACTCGCGGGTGCGCTCGATCGCCACCACGTCCTTGGGCTCCTCGACCACGCAGATCACCGTGAGGTCGCGGCGCGGGTCCAGGCAGACCCGGCAGCGCTCCGCCTCGGCGACGTTGCCGCAGACCGCGCAGAACCGCACCTTCTCCTTGACCTCCAGCAGCGTGTGCGCCAAGCGCCGCACGTCCACCGGGTCGGACTGCAGGATGTGGAAGGCGATCCGCTGCGCGCTCTTGGGCCCGACGCCGGGCAGCCTGCCCAGTTCGTCGATCAGGTCCTGAACCACGCCCTCGTACACCGCTCTGCCTTTCCACTGCTCACACGACCCGGCCGTACCGCTGTACCGCCGGTGCCATCATCCAACGAACCGGGCGCCGGACACACCGTCCGACGCCCGAAAATCGACTCTGATCGAACTGTTCCGCTCCGCGACCCCGATTGGTCACAGCCACGGACGGGCCGCGAACGGCAGGCGCAAGAACTGCAGACGTCAGAACTGCCGATGCCAGACCGGCAAACGCCAGAACGGCAGACGCCAGAACGGCAGACGTCAGAACGGCAGGCCGGGGATGCCGCCGCCCATGCCGCCCAGGCCCTGGGTCAGCGGGCCCATCCGGTCGGCCTGCAGCTTCTGCGCGGCCGCGTTGGCGTCCCGCACCGCCGCGAGCACCAGGTCCGCCAGCGTCTCGGTCTCCTCCGGGTCCACCGCCGCCGGGGCGATGGTCAGCGCGACCAGCTCGCCGCTGCCGGTCACCGTCGCCTCGACCAGGCCGCCGCCGGCCGAGCCGGTCAGCTTGGTCTCGGCCAGCTCCTGCTGGGCCTGGGCGAGGTCCTGCTGCATCTTCTGCGCCTGCTTGAGCAGCTGCTGCATGTTGGGCTGGCCGCCAGGGAACACGGTTCACTCCTGCCTAGGTACGCGTGGGTAAACGCGGGCTCGCTCGGGCCGGACCGCGCCACCGCAGGACCACGTCGGGGTCGAGCCTACGCGCTCGGCGGCGCGGCTCAACGGCCGTGCTGGATCTCCTCCAGCACCGTCGCGGCCAGCTCGCGCATGATCAGCTCCTGCCCCGACACGCTCTCCCCGTACGCGGCGGCCACGGCGGCGTCGTCGATCGAGACCTCCTCGTCCTCCGGCGCGATCGGGCCGGAGGCGGCCGCCTGCGGCCGGCTCTGCGCATGGGCCGCACCCGGCGTCGTTCCCTGCGCCGGGCCCTGGGGCGGCTGCTGGTACGACTGTTGGGGCTGCTGCTGGGCCTGCGGGCCCGGGCCCGACTGCGGGGCCCCCGGGGCGGCGTGCGGCGCGGGCACGGCGGGCTGCGCGGGCGGTGGGCCGGCGAAACCGCCGACCGCCGTGGCGGTCGCCAGCGGCGCGGCCGGGCGCGGGGTCTGCGGAGCCGCACCCCAGCCGCCGCCACCACCATTGCCGCCACCACCGCTGCCGCCGGTACCGGACTGCGGCAGCTGGGTGCCACCGGACGGATCGACGATGCACTCGACCCGCCAGTCCACCCCGAGCGCGTCGGCCAGGGCCTGGCGCAGCACGTCGTCGCTGTTGCTGCTGACGAAGCTGTCCCGAGCACCAGCGTTGATGAACGAGACCTGGAGCGTGCTGCCGTCGAACCCGGCCACCTGGCCGTTCTGGCTGAGCAGGATCCAGGTGAACCGCCGCCGGTTCTTCACCGCGTCCAGCACCTGCGGCCACAACTGCCGCACCTGGGCCGCGCCCTGCTGCTGCTGACCGCTCGGCGCCGCCTGCTGCGAGGGCTGCGAAGGCTGCGAAGGCTGCGGCGCGACGGGGGTGGGTGCGGGGGTGGGGGGCTGTTGGGCGGGGGGCTGCTGGGTAGGCGCCTGCTGGACGGGCGCGGCCTGCGCGGGGGCGGGCTCGCCGGGAGCGGGGAAGCTGCGCGGGATCGGCCAGGCCCCGGGGGCCGGCGCGGCCGGGGCGGGTGCGGGCTGCTGCTGAGCGGGTGCGGGCTGCTGCGCGGGCGCCGGGGCCACCGCCTGCGGGGCCACCGCGTGCGCGGCCGCCGGGGCCTGGGCCTGGGCCGGCGGCACCTGGGCCACCGGCGCCATGGTCGGCGCAGCCCCCATCCGCACACCGGGATCCAGCTGCACCGCTCCGGCGCCCAGCATCGCGCCCGCGCCCCGCCGCTCCAGCTTGTCCAGCCGCGCCATCAGCGACAGTTCGTCCGAGTACGCCCCGGGAAGCATGACGCGGGCGCAGATCAGCTCCAGCTGCAACCGCGGCGCCGCGTTCCCGCGCATCTCGGTCAGGCCGGTGTTGACGATGTCGGCGGCCCGGCTCAACTCCGCCGACCCGAAGGCGTCGGCCTGCGCCTGCATCACCGCGATCCGGTCCGCCGGAGCGTCGATCAGCCCCTTCTCGCCGGCCTCCGGCACCGTGGCCAGGATCACCAGGTCACGCAGCCGCTCCAGCAGGTCCGTGACGAACCGCCGCGGGTCGTGCCCGCCCTCGACCACCCGGTCGATCACCTGGAAAACCGTCGCCCCGTCCTGCGCGGCGAAGGCGTCGACCACCTCGTCCAGCAGGGCCGAGTCGGTGTACCCGAGCAGTGAGGTCGCCATCCGGTAGGTGACGCCGCCCTCGGCCGCTCCGGCGAGCAGCTGGTCCATCACCGACATCGAGTCACGCACCGACCCGGCGCCGGCCCGCACCACCAGCGGGAAGACCGAGTCCTCGACCTGGATCTGCTCCCGCCCGCAGACCTCGACCAGGTAGTCACGTAGCGTCCCGGGCGGCACCAGGCGGAACGGGTAGTGGTGCGTCCGGGACCGGATCGTCCCGATCACCTTCTCCGGCTCGGTGGTGGCGAAGATGAACTTGAGGTGCTCCGGCGGCTCCTCCACCACCTTCAGCAGCGCGTTGAACCCGGCGGAGGTCACCATGTGCGCCTCGTCCAGGATGAAGATCTTGTACCGGCTGTGCACCGGCGCGAAGAACGCCCGCTCCCGCAACTCCCGCGCGTCATCAACGCCACCGTGTGAAGCGGCGTCGATCTCGATCACGTCGATCGACCCGGGCCCACCCGTCGCCAGGTCGGTGCAGGACTGGCACTCCCCGCACGGCGTCGGCGTCGGCCCCTGCGCGCAGTTGAGGCAGCGGGCCAGGATCCGCGCGCTCGTCGTCTTCCCGCACCCCCGCGGCCCGCTGAACAGGTACGCATGGTTGACCCTGTTGTTGCGCAGGGCCTGCTGGAGCGGAGCGGTCACGTGCTCCTGCCCGATGACCTCGGCGAAAGTCTCGGGGCGATAGCGGCGGTACAGGGCTAGGGACACGCCACCGACGATATCGGGACACACGGACAAACGCGTCGCCCCTGGTCCCACCAGGAACGCAAGGACCCCTCGTGCACCCGCCAGAGCCCTCCTACCCTTGCTGCCTTCCGGCCCTGGGGGGATTCAGAGAGATAACGCCGCACGAGGGGCTGGCACAAGAGTAGCGGATCCCAGCCCCCACTCCGCACCCCCACCCCGCACCCCCACCCCGCTCAACGATCCGCAGGCATCCACCCACACCCACCTGCGGATAGGTGGTCGCGAGCACCCCCGAACATGTACTAAGCTCTCCCACGGAGGATTCGCCTAGTGGCCTAGGGCGCACGCTTGGAAAGCGTGTTGGGGGCAACCCCTCACGAGTTCGAATCTCGTATCCTCCGCACCCGCCCGCCAGGGCAGATGAAGGACCCGACCGCGCTGCGGTCGGGTTCTTCGTCGTTTCGTGGTCTCGGTTTTGGTCTCAGTTGGGCTTGTCGCCGCCAGGAGCCTGCAGAGCAACGACGCCGTGCGCGACAGCGAGCAGGAACAGGGCCGCGTGCAGCACAAGGGCCACATGGTGCCGCGGGGGACAGTCACACAGACCGTGGCCCACATCGTTACGCAGGTTCAGTCCATGCTCACCGTCGGTCAACAGCAGCGCGAACGAGCGACTCCAACTACCGTCAAACCCGGCCGCCGGCATCTGGGCAATCAGTGTGCCCAGCTGGGTCACGCCACCAGGGGCCGCTCCCTTTGCGAAGCCGACTACCGGAACGTCCCGGCCGCGCTCGATCTCGCGAAGCAGGTCCTCGACTCGTGGCAAGGCAAGATGCACAGCTGCGTCGTCATTTCCTGCCCAGTAGTACAGGAAGGCGTGCAGGAGCATGCGCGTCTTGGATGCCGAACCGACGACATCGTGAGCGATCGCTGCTTCCAGATCTTGCTCGCTGGGGCAGAAGCGCTCGCCGATGCGGTCAAGCATTGCAGCGACTGCGAGCCCCCGCCGTTGAAGGCAGCACAACTGGAACTCCGCTTGGGCGTTAGCAAGTGCGTCGCTGCTGGCGGCAGCAACCGGCACCGGCCCCACTGGGTTGACGGCGCCCTGCGCTATCCCGAAGCGGAGCGGAGCGGTTCGGATCATTTCTGTCGCTGCTCGCCGGGCAAAGTCAAGGTTCCCAGCAGGAGGCCATGTACCAACGACCCTCCGCAGCGCTTCGGCAAGGTCAGCCGCCCCATCTATCTCGGCATGAGCCAGGTCTACCTCATCTTGCGACAGCTGCAGAGTGACCACTCGGGTAGTAACCAGCCCAAGCTCTGCCGTGCCCATGCTCTGGATCATGAGTGTTACATCCCGGAGCAAATCGGGCATTCCAAGGTCCCGTGCAGCGGTAGCAGCATCGTTCAGGTCCAGCAGACGAAGCATCCCGGTGTTCTGCTTTGCGTGATCGATCATCGCCATGACTGTCCGGCGATTGATGTCCTTTTGGGCAATCGGCTCGGGGGTCATGACGCGTAGCATGTGCAGAAATGCCAAGTGGAGCTGCAGGTTGTCGCCGCACTCCGTGCAGGCCCGCTCGATCAGGTTCCGGACCACGTCCGGTTCCAGCCGGCGGACATGCAGTACCTCCAGAAGCCGATAGATCAAACCGAACGGCGCCGCGCTGAGATCGAGTAGATCGCCTGTCAGCGAGATGATCTGCTCGACCGCTCGGTCACGCAGATCGCGTTGGTTCATCTCCACGGCAAGGGCGACGGCGCGAGCGAGAGACTCAACAGCCCGAAGACGGCCACGGGTGAGGTCCTCGCCATGAAGAAGAGTCGGCACTGCTTCTAGATACGCGCTGATTGCATCACGCGCATGGAGATGACGTGGGGCTACACCGGCGGTGTACAGCAGATCACGAAGGTGCGCACGCAGAACTGCACTCCGAACTTGGGCAGCGTATGCGTCCCACAGGGCAAGGACGTCGTGTGGGATGTCCCGCAGGTCACGCGGCCAGGGAACTTCGCCACCGCCCGCGTAGCCACCGCGGAAAGCACCACTTGGGGTCAGCTCAAAACAGACAGCCGCTCGCAATGCCTCCAAGTGCTCATGATCGTAAGAGCCGGACTCCAAGCTGTGCACTCGCTCTGCAAGCCGCTCGTGAACTTCGAAGAAACTGAGAAAGCACTCACTCGCTCGGTCAACCTCTTTGGTGACCACAGCATCAACAGCGACCATACGCACCTTCTGTCCGAGGGGCATTCAGTATGAGCCTGCAACCGTGACAGCAACAGACTCTTGCCACTTCGGTGCTACCGAAACAAGCCGTGCCACCCGTTGGCCTCTTACCTCCGGACGGGGCACCAACTTCAGTAGAGTTGGTGCCCCGTTCCCCTCGACCCCGCGTCGCTAGACCTTCTCGAACTCTCCGGGCAGTGCGCCCCACAGAGCCGCGCCGATCTTCTTGCCGACATCGTTCAGCATCGGCTCGGTGACGTGCTGGTAGCGCTGGGCCATCGCGGTGGAGGACCAGCCCATGATCGCCATGACGATCCGCTCCGGCACGCCGAGCAGGAGGAGGACAGTCGAGGCGGTGTGACGGGCGTCGTGGAGGCGGCCATCGCGGATGTCTGCCTCACGCAGGAGCCGCTTCCAGTGGTGGTAGTCGGTGCTGGGGTTGAGCGGCCCGCCGGTCTCCGAGGTGAAGACATAGCCCTTATCCGTCCAGAGGTCGCGGGCGAGGGCCCGCTCGCGGTCCTGCTCCTCCTTGTGCTGCCGGAGGATCACGACGAGTTGCTCGGGCAGCGGCACCGCGCGCCGCCCGGCTCGGGACTTGGTGTCCTTGGTCTCGCGCCGGATCGGCTCCTTCTGCGGGCAGAAGCCGGGCTTGCGCCCGCAGCGGTCGCCGCAGCCGTGCTGGTACTTGGGCCGCAGCCGGCCGCGGCGGACCCAGGCGACGCCGCGGGCGAAGTCGACGTCCTTCCACTGGAGCCCGAGCACCTCGCCCTGCCGCAAACCGAGAGCGAGCGCGAAGAGCCAGCGAGCGGAGTTCCGGCGCTTGCGCGCCGTCTCCATGAGCGCCTGGACCTCCTCGATCTCGAACGGCTCGACCTCCTCCTCTTCGAGCTTCGGAGCCTTGGCGATCGTGGCCACGTTGCGGGTGAGGTGGTCACGCCGGACGGCCTCCCCGAGGGCTACCCGGACGGTGCGGTGGGCCTGGTGAGCGGTGCCGGCGGCGCTGCCGCCATCCCGCATCTTCCGGTAGAAGCGCTCCAGGTGCTCGGGCTCCAGTTTCTCCAAGCGATGCGCGCCGAGGCCGGGTATGAGGTGCACGCGGACGGCGACCTCGTATCCGGCGTACGTGTTCTCGCTGACGGTGCCGGGGACGATCTCCTTGATCCAGTGGGTCAGCCACTTGCCGACCGTCCACTTCTGGCCGGCCTTGGGCACGGTGCCGTTGTCGCGCAGCTTCTCCAGCTTGCGAACCTTGGCCGTGACCTCGGGGCGGGTCTTGGCGCTGACGTGACGGCGGTCGGGGGTGCCGTCGTCCTTGATGCCGACCGTGACGCGACCGTGCCAGCGGCCGTCGCTGCCCTCGTAGATCGAGGAGTCGCCGTTGGGCTTGCGGGTGTTCGACATTCGATCCCCCTCAGGCCGCGAGCGCGGTGGTCGAAGCGGTGGCCTGCGTGCGGGCGGCCACGTACTCCTTGAGCACCTCGGCGGGCACTCGGCGGAGACGGCCGATCGTCACGGACGGGACTTCACCGGAGGCGACCAGGGCATACATGGTCGTCCGCCCGACGCCGAGGCGGCGTGCGGCCTCTTCGACCGTGAGGGCGACGAGCGTGGGGTCCGGAGCCGCGTCGCATTTCGCGACGAGGGCTAGCAGGCTCTGCTCGGGCAGGCCGAGGGCCTCTGAGAGGCGGGCAAGAGAAAGGGCGGGCTGAGGCATGGGACTCCTCGTCGACCGCACAGGGCTGGCACCCCGAGCGGCCTGATCGTGTGATGGGTGGTCATGACGGCGCGATTCCTCGCCCAGGTGCGCTAACACCTGGAGCGAGACGCGGACGGGTCTGGCGGCCCGTCACGCGTGCCGCGTGGTTCGGGGAGTCGGGTCAGACCGGTGCTCCCGTGGGCTTACTGCTAGTGCTTTGACCGGGATGGTTCGCCGGGGTGGCCCTTGCGGCGGTTGGATGTGCGGTGACGTCCGTGGATCCGACGGCTGGGGGTTTGGTGGCTGAGTCTGTCCGTGTGCGCAGGTTGACTGACCAGGAGGGGCAGAAGCTGCAGCAGATCGTGCGCCGGGGTAGCACCAGTTCGGTGCGGTTCCGGCGGGCGATGATGCTGCTGGCTTCGGCCGGCGGGAACCGGGTCCCGGTGATCGCGCGGCTGGTGCAGGCCGACGAGGACACCGTCCGGGATGTGATCCACCGGTTCAACGAGATCGGCCTGGCCTGCTTGGACCCTCGGTGGGCGGGAGGCCGTCCCCGCCTGCTCAGTCCTGACGACGAGGACTTCGTCGTCCAGACGGCCGCCACCCGCCCGACCAAGCTCGGCCAGCCCTTCACCCGCTGGTCGATCCGCAAACTCGCCGCCTACCTGCGACGTGTGCACGGCCGCGTGATCCGGATCGGCCGCGAGGCGTTACGGTGCCTGCTCGCCCGCCGCGGTGTCACCTTCCAGCGCACCAAGACGTGGAAGGAGTCTCCGGACCCCGACCGGGACACCAAGCTCAACCGCATCGAGCACGTGCTGCATCACTTCCCGGACCGGGTGTTCGCGTTCGACGAGTTCGGACCGCTCGGCATCCGGCCCACCGCCGGCTCCGGCTGGGCTCCTGCCGGTCACCCCGAGCGGCACCCCGCGACCTATCACCGCACCCACGGCGTGCGGTATTTCCACGGCTGCTACTCGATCGGCGACGACACCCTCTGGGGCGTCAACCGCAGAAGGAAGGGCGCCGCGAACACCCTGGCCGCACTCAGGTCGATCCGCGCGGCCCGACCGGACGGCGCCCCGATCTACGTCATCCTGGACAACCTGTCCGCCCACAAGGGCGAACGGATTCGCCGCTGGGCCAGGAATAACCGGGTGGAGCTGTGCTTCACCCCGACCTACGCGTCCTGGGCCAACCCGATCGAGGCCCACTTCGGGCCCTTGCGGCAGTTCACGATCGCGAACTCGAACCACCGCAACCACACCGTCCAGACCCGGGCCCTGCACGCTTACCTGCGCTGGCGCAACCAGAACGCTCGCCACCCCGACGTGCTCGCAGCCCAACGGCGCGAGCGTGCCCGTATCCGCAGCGAGAAGGGCATCCGCTGGGGCGGACGGATGCGCATCCTGGCGTCCTGACCACCGGAGAAGCAAGCTCGCGGGCGAGCGATAGGGTCACCCGCGTGCGGTCCCGGCGCAGGCCTACCGCAGGCGGCATGGGAGGCCCGATGACCACATGGCGGCGGTTCGAACGCCGAGAGGCCACGCTCGAATTTTGGGAGATCCGTCAGGAAGGGATCCGCTGCTTCCTTCGCTGGGGCTCTGACCGCACCTCGGGCAAGGGGAGCACGACGATCCTCGACGACGAGGAACAGGCGCGGCGCCATGCAGCACGCAAGATCAACGAACGTCTCCGCAAGGGCTTTACCGAGGTAGACCCGCCGTGCGATCCGGCAGAAGCCGAGGCCGGGACACCGGTGCTGGACGTCATCACCAGGTCTGCCGGTCCCCACGCGCCGGCACCCCAGTACCTGCCGGTCGACGGCTTCGACCAGGTCTACCGCCGCGCGCACACGCCCGATCACCCGATGGGCTTCTTCGAGTACTACGTGCTGTGTGAGCAAGGGCGCAGAGCGGTCCGCTTCACAGTGCGAGCCAGCAGCCACCAGGACATGGTGGTGGCCGGGTTCCTGGACTTCCTCTGCACCAGACGTGACCTTGCCTTCGGCGGCCAGTCCCATCACAAGGTGGCCTTGCCGAGCCCAGTCGGGTCCTTCGATCACGCGCTGTTCTGCTCGCCGGCACTGGGCCGCGCGTGCGCTGCATATCCGGCAGCGGCAGCGCGGGTCGCGACAGCTTTCCCCGTGTTCAACTGCGAGATCGGGGACGAGGATCCGGAAGTGCTGGTAGACGCCCGCATCCACGGTCACGCCGCGCTGCCCTACAGCGACTGGGGACGGCCGCCGTATCCCGCCGTTGACATGCGCTTCGACATCCAGCCGTCGCACTACCGACCGTCACCGAAATTCAAGGTCTATCGGTCGGTCGACCTTCAGAAGCTCATGGACGTACTGCCCACGGCATCGCCGCAGAGCTGGCTGGAGGTGCGGTCCTTCCGAGGCGAAACCACGCGCCTCCAACCCGACACGACCATGTCCTTCGCTGACGTGTTGTCCTCTCTGATCAACTGAAGAAACGGCCTGGCTGCTGTCTGTCCCCGGGCTTCCGAGCGTCACCAGACCGCAGCCGGTGAACCTTCTCGGTCACGGCACTAGCTGAGCGGCCTCACAAGACGGATGCCTGTGCACGTCCCCCGGGCTCTAGATTTCCTCATCCGCAGAAGGCTGACTGCCGGACGCATCGGGGGTCTCTTCGGAGACGTGCCCCCAGTCGTCGTGGTGGCTGAGGTCGAGGTAGGCAAGTTCTGACGGCAGGGCCGGCGGCGTGATACCTCTCCTGCGCATCGTCGATCTCCGGGCCTGGATTTCCTGCGAGTAGTCGCCGATGATCTCGTCGAACTGATTGACCAGCTTGACGTTGGCCTCGCGGGTCGCCGCGTCACGGGCCGTGGCGACTTTGCGGCGGTACTCCTCCGAGCTACCGATCGTCTTCTGCAGGCCGTGAAGCGTCTCGTTGTAGAAGCGGACCTCCTGGAACCGCAGCTCCAGGTCGTCGGCCGGCTCATGGTCGGGCATCTGCTCCCCGCAGACCCACTGGAGTGCATCACCGGTCGAGTGCATCGAACCCGGGAGAAGCTCGATCTCCCCGACCTCGCCCAGGGGGACGAGGAAGACGACCGGGGGGACGCCGAGCACTTTGGCAAGGACCAGCACCTCGGCCACGTCGACGCTGGAGCGCCGGCCGTTCTCAAGGTTGGCAATGACATTCCGCGCGATCGGGTAGCCCAGCTTCGCGCAGGCCGCAGCGACGTCCTGCGCGCTCATCCCCCGCTCCTCGCGGAAGCGCCGGACCGCCTCGGCGACGCGGCCGGTCACGCCGGCCTGCCAGTCCTTGGGGTTCGTCATGGCAACAAGATAGCGAGCCAACACAGGCGAAGTCAACATTCAGCACATGCGTCGTGTTGCAGCGACACAAAACCTGTCTTGACGGAGCACACTTGGTGTGTGTTTACTCTGCGTACGTTGACGGACTCAGGCCAGCACGATCGGCCGCGCGAGCCCGGAAACGAGGGCGGCCCCCGGTGTTAGCGCACCGAGGGCCGTGAAGGCTCCCTATCTGACCACCCATCAAGACGATCAACCGCCGTGCGGCCTGCCAGGGCCTGATGCACGGCGGGAGGGAATCCATGTCCCAGCCTACGGGCCCGGCACACGGGCCGTCGAGCTCCGGTGCAGCCGGTGCCGTCTTCGAAGACGACCACACGGTGTTCCCGAAGGGGACACCACCGAATGACCTGGACTCCGAGAGGGCGGTCGTCGGCGCCTGCATGGCGCTGGGCAGGCCGGCCATCGACGCGGCGCGGGCCATCCTCGACGCCGGCGACTTCTACCGGCCCGCCCACGAGACCATCTGGCGCGCGATCCTCGGCCTTGCCTTCGAAGGGGCCCCGACGGCTGCGGTCGCCGTCGCCGACCGGCTTCGAGGCGCCGGTGCTCTGGAGCGCGTGGGCGGCGTGAACTACCTGGTCCGGCTCGCCGCCGAGGCGCCGCCGTCGGCGGACAACGCCGACTACTACGCGGCCATCGTGCGACGCGAGTCGGAGCTGCGGAAGCTGCATGCCACGGGCATCCGGACCGTCCAGCAGGCTCTGCTGCCCGGCGCCCAGCCGGACGAGATCCGCAGCGCGCTCGATGCCGAGGTCCGTGAGGGACGCGAGCGCGCGCTGGCCTCCGGGAACAGTCGCCTGTCGCGCTTCATGGTGGACGGCTGGGACTTCGTCACCAAGACCGGGGCGGACAAGGAGCCTCTGTGGGGCACGCGCGGGGAGACCGTGTGGGCAGCTGGCGAGAGCCTGATGATCGTCGGCGCCCCCGGCGTCGGTAAGACCACCATCGCCCATCAGGTGATCTTCGCCCGGATCGGCTTGAGCGACTCGGCGCTCGGCATGCCCGTCGCCGAGAGCAAGCGCGTCCTGTACCTGGCGATGGACCGACCCCAGCAGATCGCACGGGCCATGGCCCGACTGGTCCGGCCCGAACACGAGAAGCTGGTCCGCGAGCGGCTGCTCATCTGGGAGGGCCCGCTGCCGACCAGCCTGGACAAGGAGCCCGGCCTCCTCGCCGAGCTGGCCACCGCACACGGCGCCGACACCATCGTCATCGACAGCCTCAAGGACGCCGTCAGCACGCTCGTCGACGACAGCCTCGCCATCGCCTACAACAGCGCCCGCAACCGGGCCCTGCGCGAGGGCATCCAGGTCCTGGAGTTGCACCACCAGCGCAAGGCCACTGCGGACGCCCCGCGCGGCCAGCGCCCCACCCTCGACCGCGTGTACGGCTCCACCTGGCTGACCTCCGGCGCGGGCAGCGTGCTGTTCATCGCCGGTGAGGCTGGCGATCCCGTCGTCAACCTTCACCACCTCAAGACCGTCACCGGCGAGATCGGCCCGCTCACCATCGTCCACGACCACGAGGCGGGCACCAGCGCCATCGAGGAGACCATCGACATCGCCGAACTGCTGCGCGCGGCACAGAACGGCGTGACCGCCAAGCAGCTGGCCACCGCCATGACGGGAGACACGAAGCCCGACGCCGCATCCATCGGACGGGCCCGCCGACGTCTGAACACCCAGGTCAAGTCCGGGCTCGCCGAAGTGGAGAAGGGCTCCGCCGGCGGCATCGGCGGCGGCAAAGAAGACCGGTACTTCACCTCCGCCCGCCACATCAGCACCAGCACCCCGTCGACCCTGGTCGAGCAGCCCGCCATCCCGCTGGCCGTCGTACCGGCCACACCGCAGAACACCACCGCACAGGCGCCCGCCGAGCCTGCCCTCATCGACGCCGAGAGCCACCGGGTCGCCGCCGCGACGGCCACGTCACGAGGAACAGGGCGTTTTCGCGAGCGTTCACGCACCCCCGCCGCCGCGACCGTCGTACAACCCGTTGTCGCGCCGGACGCTCCCAGGAAAAACCGCAGGTAGAAGCGTTTTCGCGACCGTTTACGCCGTTGTCGCACCCGAGCGTTTTCGCGCGGCCCCCCCTTTAGAAGGGGGTTCGCGTAAACGCCTCCGGCAATCGCGCTCCCCGCCACCACTCGACCCGCGAGGACCACCTTCCGCATGACCGCCACCAACACACGCCGTATGCCCCGCCCGGACGCCGTCCTCGTACAGGCCGCCATCGCGGGCGCCCTGTCCTTCGCCCACCTCCACGACATCGCCGAAGCCGCCGGGCAGCACGGCTGGAAAGCCTGGGCTTACCCCGTTTCGGTGGACCTGCTGCTCGTCGCAGCCTGGCACCGCATGCGGACCCTGCGCACCAGCGGACGCCCGGTCGGCACCGCCTGGACCTGGTTCGCCATCGCCCTGGTCGCGTCCCTCGGCGCGAATGTCGCCACCGCCGGACTGCTCGACCTCGCCCACGTCCCGGCCTGGCTACGGATCCTGGTCGCCGGATGGCCCGCCCTCGCCTTCTTCGGCGGCACCCTCCTCGCCCACAGCACCGCCGCAACCGCGACCACCACCGAACCGAAGCCCGCCGAGCGCGAACTCCCGCTCCGCGAAAACGCCGAGCCTGCACCGGCAACCGAGCCCGCACCGGTGACGGACGCGAAGCAGGACGACCAGCCCGCCGACGAACTGGTGCCCGAGCCCGACGACGACGTCCGGCCCGACAGCCGGGAACCGGTGGTCGGCACCAAGCGCACCGGCCGCAAGCCCGCCGCCTCCATGGACGAGCTGGTCGAGACCGTCCGCCCCGCCGTCGAGAAGCACGGCCCCACCCAGGCCGTGATCAAGACGGCCCTGCGCGAGGCCGGCATACCGATCGCCAGCGACCGCCTCGGCAAGCTGACCCAGCGCTTCAAGGACGAACAGGCCACCCGGCAGGCCGACGTGCAAGCCAGTGTCTCGGCGGCCTGACACCCCCGCCGCTCGCCCGAACACCAGCCGCTTCGGGACCGGGCGAGCGGCCTCTCACCGGCGCTGACCAACGTTCACCGGAACTCCCCCGCCCATCCGAAGGTCCCGGAAGTCCTGAACCGGTGCCGTCTACACCGGAATTCCGGCAGCGCCAAACCCAGCTTCCGCCGGACCATCACCCCACATCCGGCGAACACCCCGCCAACCGACAACCACTCGCCCCGCCAGGAGAACCGGAAGATCCCCGTGCCCGACCAGCAGCACCACCTCGACCCTGCTTCCGACTCGCCCGAGCAGGACGCCCAGCGACGCGGAGCCGGTAGCGACAAGCCCGGCCGTGGCGGCATACTCGCCCGCGTCAAGCACGCGCTGCCCTGGACCAGCCACGGTCACGACGACGACGGAGCAAGCTGGGGCAAAGTCCACAACGCCGTTGGCGCCGCGGACTTTGCGCTTGACCCCGCCCCAGGGGTCGCGGGGCAGGACCAGCGCGAGGGCGCGCCGGACCAGGAGGTCGTGACCGGGGGCGGCCACGTCCAGGACGAGCTTCCCGAGCACGATGCCGAGCCGCCGCAGCGCAGCGACGCCGAGCGCGTCGTGCGTGAAATGCCGACCGCGACCGCCGCCGAGTTCCTCCACGAGCGCGTTCCGGTACTCGACCGGCCGCCGCTTCCGGAGGACGAGCGCATCGCTGCGATTGCCAAGCGGATGTACCAGCCGCGTTCCGGAACCAAGCGCGACGACCAGCTCACCTGCTCGGTGGAACCGACCGAGAAAGTCATGATCGACCTCGCCGCCGCCAAGCTCGAACTCTCGCGCTCCGCGTTCCTGGCGAACTCCGGCATGAGCGTCGCCCTGGAGGTCGTGAAGACCGGCCGCCCCGACGGCTTCGTCCCCCTGCCCGACCGCAAGGCCGTCGACCGGCTCACCAAGGACCTCGGCACCCACCAGCGGGCGATCGACCGCGCCGGCAACAACCTCAACCAGCTCATGGTTGAGATCTACCGGGGCGAGCTCCCCGAGCGCGCCATGCAGGTCCTGGATGCCCTCCACGCCTGCGCGGCCGAGGCCCGCCTCGCCTACCAGCGCATCCTGCCGGGAGGCCGCCATGGTGCCTGACGTCTCCACCGGCTCGCGCACCCGCGGTCTGCTCTCCTACCTCTTCGGCCCCGGCCGGCGCGACGAGCACACCGACCCCCACATCGTCGCCGCGTTCGCCATGCCCGGCCTGCCCGACCCGGGCCGCTCCCCCCTCGACCAACACCAGGACCTGCTGACCGAACTGGCCGACTACCTCGACCAGCCCGTACGCGCCCGCGAGCAACGCCTCGGCGCGAAGGTCCCGCAGCACGTGTGGCACTGTCCCGTCCGTACCGCGCACGGCGACCGCTACCTCACCGACGCCGAGTGGGCCGAGGTCGCCCGCCGCATCGTCCACGCCACTGGCATCGCGCCCGATGGCGACGACAAGGGCTGCCGATGGATCGCCGTACGTCACGCCGACGACCACATCCACATCATGGCCACCAGCGTCCGCGAGGACGGCCGCCGGCCCCGCAACAAGCGCGACGGCCAACGCGCCCAGGCCGAGTGCCGCAAGATCGAGAAGGAACTCGGCCTGCGCCAGCTCAACTCGGGTGACGGCACCGCAGCCCCGATGCCCACCAGCGCCGAGCAGGCCAAGGCCCAGCGCGCTGGCCACCAGCAGACCGCGAAGGAGTGGCTGCAGGAACAGGCCCAGACCGTCACCGCAGCCAGCCGCGACGAGCAGGAGTACTTCTCCACCCTCACCGCCCTCGGCATCCAGATCCGCTACCGCATCGGACCCGAGACTGGCGACGTCCTCGGCTACAGCCTCGCCCGCCCCGGCGACGTCAACGCCGCCGGCGAGCCCGTCTACTTCGGCGGCTCCACACTCGCCCCCGACCTGTCCATCAACCGCCTGCGCGAACGGCTCGCTGCCCAGCAGCCCACCACGCCCGCACGGGGCACAGTCGAACCGGACCGCTGGCGACAGGCCGAGACCACCCTGCGGTCAACCCTCCTCCTCACCTACCAGGGCCAGCACCACCCCGCCGAGTCCGACGCCGTCATCCAAGCCCAGGCCGCCGCCTTCGGTGAACTCCTCCACACTGCGGCCCTCTCCGCACCCGACCACGCCCGCGCCGAACTGCGAGCCGCCGCAAGCGCGTTCAACCACGCCAACCGATCCCGCATCCGCGCCGAACACCAGCAGGCGGTCGCCCTCCGCTCAGCCGCCAAGCAAGTCCTGCACGCCGCCGACTCCGGCGAAGGCGGCACCACCGCCGCCCTGCTGTCCACCGCCATGTTCACCGTGATCGCCATCGCACACTGGCACCAGACCCGAGGCCACCAGCAACAAGCCCACGCCGCCCAACAAGCCCTCGTTCACCTGCGAACCGCCTACCGGCAGACCGCCGAGCCCGTCATCGCCGACCTCACCCGCTGTACCCCCACCCCCAAGACCGCAGACCGCCTCGCCGCCCAAGTCCAGACCGCCATCCCCGACCACGCCCAGCGCATCCTCGCCGACCCATCCTGGCCCGCCCTGGCCACCGCCCTCGCCCAGGCGGAATCCGCTGGCCAGCTACCCCGTCGCGCTCTCACCGAGGCCGCCCAGCTACGGGAGCTGACCACCGCCGACCGCCCCGCCGAAGTCCTCCTCTGGCGTCTACGCAACGCCACCGCCGACCGCATCGACCAGCGCGCCCAGGCCGCCCGCGCGCGCACCACCAGCACCACCGCGAACCCCACGCTCACCGGACCCGCCGTACCGACCGGCGCCAAAGCCGCCAACGACCCCACCCGCCGACGGTGATCACCTCGCCGAATCGGCCGCTGGCCACGGCAGCGCGGTGAACGCCGGCGTCGCCCCGAAAGCCCTACACCGCGCCCCCAATCATCGGTACGGTAGCCCTCTGTAATGGTTTCAACACGATGCCGGGGGCCAGCGTGGGGAGCAGTGGCATCACGTTCGGCAAGTTCATCGCACTCCGCCGCGCCGAGATGGAGTGGACGCAGCTCCGTCTCGCCGCCGAGCTCGACCGCAGCGAGGTCTGGATGTCGCTGGTGGAACGCGACCTGCAACAGGTAAAGGATCTGACCCTGCTGCGTCGCCTCACGGCGGTGCTGGGCTGCGAGCTCAGCGAGCTGATGGCCTTACCGCAGCCAGCCGCGGATCGGCCGAGGTCCCGCCCCCGCAAGTCCGCCTCCGCTACGCTGACGAGCACTTCCGCTGCCGAGGAGGACGATGTGCGACGCCGCCCGTTCCTGACCCTGGCGGCTGCCGCCCTGTTCGCTCCGGTCGCCGGCCAGCAGGCCGCGAATGCCGAGACAGCCTCGCCCTTGGCCGGGCTGGAAGATCTGCTGCTCTACGGACCGGGCCGGATTCCAGCGCCTCGGCGCGAGCCGACCCAGGAGTCCGTAGCCGCTTCCCTACTGACGTCGCGCCAGGAGTTCAAGACTGCGAAGTACGACGCGCTCACCGAGGCTCTGCCGGTTCGGATCGCCGCCGCCCAGATGGTCGGCACGCCGGAGGAGCGAGCCCGCAATGTCGCCCAGCTCTACAACCTCGCGGTGCGGCTGTGCATCAAGGCCGGCGACAACAACCTGGTGGCCATCACCGCGGACCGCGCGTTGACCTCCGCCCGTGCGGGCGATGACCCGTTGGTGGTCGCCGAGTCCCAGCGGATGGTCTCCAGCTCGTGGCGTCGTCAGGGCAGTCTGGCCAGGGCAACTGACATCGTGGTGGTCGCCGCCGAGGAACTCCTCGCCGACAACACGGTGCCCGAGACCGCCCGTCTGGCAACCCGCGGCGACCTGTACGCCACGGCTGCCTACACCGCCGCGAAGACTGGTGATCGCTCCTACGCACACTCGCTGATCCGCGAGGCAGCCGACAGCGCTGCCGCAGCCGGGCGGACCTCCGGGCTGGTGGACGGGATCCAGGGCATCGCCCTGCACGAGCTATCCGTCCACTACGAACTCGGCGACGCGGGCAGGGCTATCGAGCTGGCCGCCACCATCGACCCCGCCTCACTGCCGACCGCCGAGCGGCAGGCCCGCTTCTTCATCGATGTGGCCCGCGCGTTCGACCAGTGGGGCAAGCCCGAGCAGTGCTACCGGGCCCTGCTCGCGGCCGAGGAGGCGGCCCCGCAGGAACTCCGGCGGGGGGCCGTGCGCGACCTCGCCACCAACCTGCTGCGGCACGACCGCAAGCTGCCCGGAGTCCGAGACTTCGCCTCCCGTGCGGGCGTACAGATCATCTGACCCGTAGTCGTATTACGGCCCGTAGCCCGGCTACGGATCCGGCCTTCGGCACGGCGGTTCACTGGGAATCTCCCCATCCGCCCCCTGTTGCCGAAGGCCCTCACATGCCCACGCACAGCACCGCCATGCCCGCCGTCGGCCCCCGCCACGCAGCGCCGGACGACGACCGGCTCGGCACCTTCCTGACCGCCTGCTGGGCGGCCCTGCACCTGCCCGTGCTCGCGCTGCTCGGCCTCATGGTCCACAGCCACCCCGCCGAGGCCAGTGCCCAGGTCCCGGCCACCGCCCCGGACCTGCCCGTCTCGTAGCTCCGCAGGCCACACGTCCCCTTCTTCCACTCGCTCGCCCGAGAGGAGATGCAGCCCATGAACCGGCTGACCGACGCGCCCACCATCGATACCGAGTTGGAGCGCATCGACTACCGCACCACCCCCGCGTACTACTTCGACACCGAGCACGTCACCGACCCGGTCGTGCTGCACCTGCTGAACTGCTGCCCGACCGTGTTCGGCCTCAAGAAGGCCATCGCCGACCTGATGGCCGGTCACCTGGACATCCCGCTGCCGGAGCCAACCGGGGTCATCGAGCCCGGCGCCACCGTCCGCGGCCACGTGGTCGTGGCGCCCGGAGCAGTCATCGCCGAGGGCGCGTTCGTCACCGGCCCGGTGCTGGTCTGCCCCGGCGCCGTCATCGAGGCCGGCGCCCGGGTGCGCGACAACACCGTCATCGGCCCCGACTGCCGGATCGGCTTCGGTGCCGAGGTCACCCGCTCCCTGCTGACGGGTGGGATCTTCATGAAGCACACCAGCTTCGTCGGCGACTCCGTGCTCGGCCTGGGCGTCAACATCGGCGCTTTCGTCTCCACCACCGGCCTGCGCGTCACCTCCGGCCCGGTCACCGAGCCGGCCACCGAAGAGGTCTGCGCCTACCTCGACGGCCACCGAGTGGCCACCGGCCAGACGAAGTTCGGCGCGGTGATCGGCGACGGCGTGATCGTCCCGGCCGGCACCGTGCTCCAGCCCGCCACCCTGATCGGCGCGCATACCCTGCTCTACCCCAAGACCCAGGTCGGGGGCTTCTTCCCCGCCGGAAGCCAGGGAAGGTGACCATGACCACCACCAACGCCACCACCGCCGACGAGCGGGCCGTGCGGATCACCGGCGGCAACCGCCTGGTCGGCACCACCACCGTGCAGGGCAGCAAGAACATCGCCCTGCACCTCTACGCCGCCGCGATCCTGGCCGACGACCCACTGACCCTGATCGGCGCCCCCGAGATCCTGGACACCCTCGTGGTCGCCGACATCCTGCACCGCACCGGCACCCGCGCCAGCGTGACCGGTAGCGAGTTCGCCACCCGCCCGGCCGACTCCTACTTCCCCGTCATCCCCGACGACCTCGGACGGCGCATCCGCACCACCGCAGTGATGGGCGGCGCCCTGCTGGCCCGCGCCGGCAAGGTCACCTTCCCCACCCCCGGCGGGGACGCCTTCTGCGCCCGCTACATCGACCGGCACCTGGCCACGATGGAAGCCGCCGGGGCCGAGGTCGAGGTGAGCCGGGGCCGGGTACGGGCCCGCTTCACCGGCAAACGGCTGCCGTTCATCACCGACGCCGAGACCCGCTCGTGGGGGCCGAGCCTGGGCGCGACGGTCACCGCGATGCTGCTGGCCGCCCGGACCCCGGGCACCTCCGCGATCCTCAACCCCAGCGTGGAACCCGAGGTCACCCACACCGCCGCCCTGCTCTCGCAGGCCGGCGTCGGCATCGAGTGGCGGGGCAGGAAGGCCCTGAACGTCACCGGCACCGACCGCATCCGGGGCGGGGTGTTCACCGTGCCGCCGGACCGGCTGGAGGCCGCCACCATCGCGCTGGCCGCCGCCATCACAGGCGGCACCGTCCACCTGGACGGCTTCCCGCCGGCCGCGTTCCCGGACGGGCTGGTGTCCGTGTTCGCCGACGCCGGAATCCAGCTCGACCCGCTGGACAGCGGAACGGCCGTCAGCACGCCGGCCGGGCCACGGCCGGTACAGATGGCCACCGGCCCGCACCCCGGCTTCCCGACCGATGTGCAGCCCCAGCTGACCGCTTTTCTCACCCAGGCCGAGGGCACCTCCCGCATCGACGAGCGGATCTACACCCAGCGCGACACCCACCTGCCGGCCCTGGCCGCGTTCGGCGCCGCCGTCAACGCGACCGGCTCGGTGATCACCGTCCGGGGCTGGTCCGCCCTCACCGGCGCCGACGTGGCCGGGGAGGACATCCGGGCGGTGACCGCTCTCGTGATCGCCGCCTTGGCCGCCGAGGGCACCTCTACGATCCGAGGGATGTATCACCTGCGGCGCGGATACGGCAGCCTGCTGCCGAAGTTGGCCGCGCTCGGTGCCGACCTGACGATCGACCAGGAGTAGCCGTGACCAACACCGTGCCGTGGAAGCCGAACGCGCTCGCCGACCTGCGCGAGTGCCTGGACCTGATGACCGCTGACGGCACCGTGCCCGGCGGAGTCATCGCCCACGGCACCTTCGACACCGAGCCCGGCTACCTGACCTCCGGCGTCGTCGCCCCCGAGTGCGGCGACGCCCGGCCGGGGGCGGACACGGTGTACGACGTGGCGTCGCTGACCAAGGTCCTGGCCACCTGGCCGCTGGTCGGCACCTCCCTCATGGACGGCTTCACGCTGGACACCCCGATCCGCGAACTGCTGACCGGCATCCCGACCGAGGCACCCGGAGGCCGGGTGACGGTTCACCAGGTCCTGGCCCACACCTCCGGCCTGCGGGCCGACACCCGCCTCGACCAGTACCGCCACCGCACCGAGCCGCTGGCCGACCTGATCTGTGGAGAGCCGCTGATCGCCGACCCCGGAGCCGGACACCGCTACATCAACCGCGGCTTCATCCTCCTCGGCCTGGCCCTGGCCAACTACCGCTGCCAGCGCCTGGACGAGCTGGCGGCCGAGCTCTGGCAGCACCTCGACATGACCAGCACGACCTACGGACCGGTACCCCGCTCCGCTCAGGTCGCTCCGACCGAGCAGCGGTTGACCGGCGGGCCCCGGCTGTG
This sequence comes from Kitasatospora sp. NBC_01287, assembly GCF_026340565.1. Classification (NCBI taxonomy): domain Bacteria; kingdom Bacillati; phylum Actinomycetota; class Actinomycetes; order Kitasatosporales; family Streptomycetaceae; genus Kitasatospora; species Kitasatospora sp. NBC_01287. The sequence continues at coordinate 4,955,346 of NZ_JAPEPB010000001.1, read as the reverse complement.
GGGGATGCCGCACGACGACAACGCCGCCCTGCTCGGCGGAGTCGCCGGCCACGCCGGGGTGTTCACCACCCCAGCCGACCTCGCCACCTTCGCCACCCACCTGCTGACCTCGCACGCCACCGGCGGGCCCCTGGGCCGCTGGCTCGCCCACAGCATGCAGCCACAGGCCGAGATCGAGGCGGGCCTCGACCGTGGCCTGGCCTGGATCCTCGCCGACGAGGGCCGGGTCGCCTACCACCACGGCTTCACCGGAACCAGCCTCTACCTCGCCCCGGCCACCGGCCGCTACCTGGCCATCTGCACCAACGCCGTCTACCACCACCAGGACAACCGCACCCGCTTGGCCCCGCTGCGGGCTCTCGCACTCAAGGCGATCACCGACGAAACCTAGGAGGCCCAGCCGTGCCCAGCACCACGCTCGCGTCCCTGACCACCCTGCGGCTCGGCGGCCCCGCCGAACACGCCCTGACGATCTCCTCCCCCGCCGACTGGGCCGACGCCGTCAGGGCCATCGGGCAGCGCGACGACCAGGCGCCCGTGGTGCTGGGCCACGGCAGCAACGTCATCGCCTCCGACGCCGGACACCCCGGCACCGTCGTGGTGATGAACACCGAGGGCATCACCGCCACCCGCGTCGACGACACCACGGTCGACGTCACCGTCCAGGCCGGCCAACCGCTCACCGACCTCACTGCCTGGGCCGCTGCCGAACAGCTGGCCGGGATCGAGTGCTTGGCCGGCATACCCGGCACCACCGGTGCCGCCCCGGTCCAGAACGCCGGCGCCTACGGTCAGCAGATCTCCGACACCCTGGACCACCTGACGGTGTGGGACTGGGAGATGAACTGCATGCGGACCCTGCCCGCCGAAGCATGCCGACTGCGGCACCGCGACAGCCGCTTCAAGAACAATCCCGGCCGCTGGACGATCCTCACCGTCACCTTCCACCTCATCCGCTCAGCCGCCGCCCCGGTCGCCTACCAGCCGCTCGCCGACGAACTCAGCGTCCCCGTCGGCACCCGCCCGCCCGTCGCCGAGGTCACGGCCGCCGTCCTCGCCAACCGCCACCGCCGCGGACTGCTCCTCGACCCCCACGGCCCCGACGCCCGCCAGGCCGGATCGGTCTTCCTCAACTCACCCGTCACCGTCACCCAGGCCGACCACTGGTCCGCCGCCGGCTGCCCAGTTCACACCGACAGCGATGGACAGCTCCGGGCCAGCGCCGGGTGGCTGTTGGAACACAGCGGCTACCGCCCCGGCAACAAGATCGCTGACGGCATCCGTTGCTCGGACCGCCGCGCCCTCACCCTTACCGCCCACGACGGAGCGACCGCGACGGGCTTCGCCCAAGCCCTCACCGAACTCTCAGCGCAGGTCGAGATCGCAACCGGGATCAAGCTCCGGCCCGAACCGATGTTGGTCGGCGCCTGGGCATGAGGAGTCCCGTGAGCGCCGACACCGTGCCCTCCTCACCGTCATCAGCAGCCACGGCGACGGCAGGCGTCGACACTTCGCCCGAGGCACCAGTGACCCGCCGCTGCACGCCCGTTTCCGCCCCGAATAGCGCGCTTCCGCGCCACCGCCAACAGAAACCGACGGGTTCCCGGAATCCGGGAGCAGAACAGCCACGAACCAGCCGCAGAAGGTCTATTCTGACCGGAAGCCTGCATCGGGTGTTCGTGGCTGCTCTGCGTGAGGACTACTTGGTTCTCAGCTCGGCAGCGCGGCGAGGTGACGCTTGATACCGGAGTCGAGGCGGAGCTTGTCCGGGGTGCCCGGGAAGTCGCGGACCGCCTGCAGGAGCTCGCGCTCGGGCCGTCCCGTGATCTTGACGTCGATAACGTTCAGGAGCTCGTCCCACTTCTTCTGGGACAGTTGACGCTGCAGCTGGCTTGAGATCTCGGCGTCGGCGAACGCTCGGAGGGCGAGCGATGCCTGCTCCGGGTCAAAGCGGCTGATCAGGTCCAGGTAGATCTCGTTAGCCGCGAACGCCTCGCCGTGGCCGTTGGTGAGGAACACCGTGATCAGGGTTTTGACGTACTGTCGTGCGAGGCTGTCCGGGACCGCCCCGTGTTCTCCGACGAGTTCAGCGAGGCGTCGCGCCACGCGGGGCTCGTTGTAGAAGTTGTCCCGGGCGAGGTGCACGTTCAGCAGGTCTTCGACCGCCTCGGCCATCTCCGCGACCTTAATCTCGTCGGGCAGGTAACTTCCGCCCTGGACAAGGTCGATGAGTTGGCGGGCGAGGACGGCCTGGGCCTGGTCGGCGTTGGCCAGGAAGCGCGCGAGGCGGGTACCAACCCAGAACCGGGTGTCCTCAGAGACGTAGGGCCAGAGCTTCGGCCAGAGGTCGCGAATGTTGTCGAGGGTGTGCGGCTCACCGCCGATGGTGGTGTAGACCCCGAAGAGTCCGATGGTCAGGGTGTCCGCCTGCTCCCCGGGGAGGCCCTTGAAGAAGACCGCTGTCTGTGCCAGGTAGTTGCTGTCCAGCCTGTCAGCCTGGACGTTGACCAGCAGCTTCTTGATCTCGGCAACGACGGTGTTGTGCGGGAGCGTGATCACCTCACGGATGCACGTCTCCAGCCAGTCGGCGAGCTGGAGGCCCGTCAGCGAGACCTGGTTGGGGTGAGCCGCGCTGGCGTAGTTGCGCATGAACCGGATGTGGTCGACCTGGTGATAGCCGACGTCGCTGATGAGCCCGATTTCCCGAGCCCCGCTGAGGAGCTTCGCGTCGTCGAGCTTGACCAGGTCCTCGGCTGTCTTGAGCTCCTTGCGGCGGCTCTCGCTCTTCTCCGCGACGGCGTAGAAGTACGAGATGTCGTAGCCGATCACGCGCTTCCGCAGCTCGATGACCGTCTCGTCCCAGAGGTAGTTAAGCGCCGCATCGAACAGTCCAACGGAGCCCGCCATGATCATCTTGGCTATGTAAGCCGACCGCGCCCGCTGTTCGTCGTTCAGGCCGGCCAGGGCGTGCTCAGTGGTCGCCAGCAGAGCAAGCCGGTGATTGAGGGCAACCAGGACGTCCTCGGTCGGCAACCCCAGGTCGTCGAGCCGGGCCAGGATCAGGTCCTGGAAGTCTCGGAGCCCGTCAAGGGCGTTTTGCGGCTCTCGTCGTACGACTTCTCCGGAAGCGCTGGCAGCTGGCAGCGACTCACTCTCTGTCATGCCGGAAGGGTAGGTCCAGGATGGTGTCGGTGTCGCCGGATTTCACCTGATTGTCAGTTGATCGCGCCTTGATCGGATCGACCTTCTTGTCCGGGTGGGCGGCGGCCACGTATATCTCGTGGCGGTCGCGCTGCAGATGCCGAAGACGCGCATGAGGCGGACCGGGGCGGGGGTCAGCATGTCAGCGAAGGTGTAGCCAGAGTCGGCGGTCAGCTGGCTGGAGTTGGAGAGGACTTCGCCCGCCGAGCCGAGGAAATCCTCAATGCGGGCGAGGCCATCTGGAAGCGCTGGCTGGACCTCGAGGCCGCCAAGTCCCGCGCGACGCCGTCCGCGGCTCCACCGGCCCCGCGCCGACCCGAGCAACCATACGCGACGGGGTCGGCGATCGTCGTCGCACACGACGGCGCCCGCCTGGGCTTCGACGGCGCCCAGTACCGGCTGACGATGCGTCGGCTGCTGCGCAACACTGGCAGCGAGCCGATCACCCGCTACCTGATCCGTATCAGCGTCTACCGATACCCCGGCGAGCCCGAACGCTCCAACGCCCACTACCGCGAACACCCGCTGAACTGGGACGAACTCGCGCCCACAGCGACCTGCCACGGAGAGGCGATGAACTGGCAGGCCAAGCACGACCGCGACGCGTTCAAGGAAGTGTGGCTGCTCTTCGAGAACGAGCACGGCCGCTTCCCGCTCTACTCGGGCGAGGAGGTCTGGATCGAGTACGCCTACTCGGTCGGCGAGGAGAAATGGGCCGCTGGTTCCAATGCGCGGTCCGCCTGCCCACCGAGCACCTGGAAGTCGAAGTCGCCTTCCCCACCGACCTCGATCCTGCGGTGTAGGGCACCGAGACGTCCATGACCGCCGAGGCGGCGCCGCTTCGGACCGCCCCAATACGGCGCAAGGAGGATTCCCAATGATGTTGTCAAGCCTGAGCGGTGACGCCGGGTGACTACGTCATGGTGCGGGAGTAGTGAGCCGGCCGGTGGTTGCTTCGAAGGTGCGGTGGTCGCGTATGAGGGCCCAGAGCACGTTGAGGCGGCGCCGGGCCAGGGCGAGCACGGCTTGCTTGTGGGATTTTCCCTCGGTGCGTTTGCGCTGGTAGAAGCGCCTGGACTCGGGGCAGTGGATGGCGGCGACCTGGGCGGAGAGGTAGAACATCCGCAGCAGGCGTCGGCTGTAGCGGCGCGGGCGTTGCAGGTTGCCGCTGACCTTGCCCGAGTCGCGGGGAACGGGGGCCAGGCCGGCGACACCGGCGAGCCGGTCGGGGCTGCCGAAGGCGGCCATGTCGCCTCCGGTGGCGGCGACGAACTCGGCGCCGAGCGTGTCGCCGATGCCGGGCATGCTGGTGATCACCTCGGCGTCGGGGTGATCGCGAAACCGGCCCTCAATGTGGGTGTTGAGCTGGTCGATCTCCTCGTCGAGGGCCATGACCTCCCTGGCCAGGGTGTGGACCATCGTGGCGGCGGTCTTCTCCCCGGGGACGACGGTGTGCTGGGCCTCGGCGGCGGTGACCGCGGCGTCGGCGGCGCTCTTGGCGGTGGTGACAGTGCGGACGCCGTGGCTCTTCAGCCACGTTGTCAGGCGTGCCCGGCCGATCCGCCGCAGCGCGGCAGGGCTCTGGTAACCGGTCAGCAGGATGAGGGCGGTCTTGGAGGTGCTGTAGTCGAAGGCCCGCTCCAGAGCCGGGAAGTACTCCAGCAGCTGGGCGCGGAGCCGGTTGATCGCGCGGGTCCGGTCGGCCGACAGGTCCATGCGGCGGGCCGTCATGATCCGCAGGTCCACCGCGATCTCGCTGGTCTCGGCCAGCGGCTGCAAGTCGCGCCGCATCCGGGCGGTGTCAGCGATGACGAACGCGTCCTTCGCGTCTGTCTTCCCGCTGCCCCGGTATGCGGCCGAGGCGTGGTGCACGGTCCGGCCCGGGATGTACAGCAGCTTCTGCCCGTGGCTGACCAGGAGCGCGATCCACAGCGCGGCCCCACCGGAGTTCAGGTCGACCGCCCAGGTGACCGGGCCACCGTCGGCCAACTCCAGGACGTCGCCGAGCAGTTCCAGCAGTTCGGGCTCGTTGTTCGGCACCCGGCGGGAGAGGAGCTTGGTCCCGTCCGTGTCGATCACCGTGCAGTGGTGCTCGGCCTTGCCCGCATCCGTCCCGGCCCACAGTTCGGGCACCAGATCCTCCCTCCGTCGTGCTTGCCATTGCTCCCAGCAGACGACCTCGCCGACGCGTCCATACGAGCGATTCAGTTCGCGCATCCCAATCAGCGGTCGAGTCGTCGCGGGGCGCCGGCGGCCAATCCTCCTCAGCCACGACAGCGGCAATGCGATGGAAGCCATACCGGACGCCCCTGGGTGTCCCGATCTTACGAATGACCCGAACTAACCCACGAAGAAAGGTATGGATGGGATGCGCGTCTTCTCCTGGAGCACGTCCGCGCCGGCCCTCCACGCCCGGTACCGTCTGGAATGGCGGTTCCGGGCCCGACCCGAACGCGATACGTCCCAAGGGGAGTTCAGGTGATCCAGGTGCGGCCCAGCGAGCAGATGCGTGGCCTCGGCGTCGTCCAGGAGGGCGAGCCCGTACTCGCCGAGCCCGCCCGAGCGTTCGATCTGCCCACCGAGCGCGGGGCCGCCGAGCAGGTCATCGAGAAGCTGTTCACCGCGATGGAGCGCATCGGCCAGGTCCACCCCTTTGCCAAGGGCATGGGCATCGCGGCACCGCAGATCGGGATCGGCCGGGCCGCCGCCATTGTCCAGCCCGCTTGCCCGGACGCTCCGGCGATCGTCCTTCTGAACCCGCGGATCACCGACCGGTCCGACGAGACGGACGAGCAGTTCGAGGGCTGCCTGTCGTTCTTCGACGTTCGCGGCTTGGTCCCCCGGCCACTGCGGATCACCGTGGGGACCACCACCCTGGACGGCCAGGTGGCCACCACCACCTACGAACGCGGACTCGCCCGCCTGATCCACCACGAGATCGATCACCTCGACGGCCTGCTCTACACCGCACGCATGGCTGCCGGCGCCGAGCCCATCCCTGTCGAGCAGTACCGGCAGACCGGCCAGACATGGTCCTATGACAAGTGAGCACCTGCACAGCTCGTTGGGGCCCGTCGTCAACACCGACGCACCAAAGCCCGCGCCGGTGCAGCGCCCGCAAGGGCGATTTGTGGGTGCTACCAACAACAGGCACCGAACTCGTAGTGCGATACCCCGGCATAAACGGTTACCGTGCCGTCATCGAGCACCTCGCCCCATGGGCGATTTGGTAGCGCGATGTCAAAAGCGCTCGCACCGCAACCCTCACAGCAGTCAAAGTGGTCCTGCCAGGCCGTCACATCCACGTCGGTGCGGGGGTTTCGCATCACGTGGATATCGTGACCGCTGCACTCGTCATTCGGACAGGGCTCGCCATGGCCGCAGTCTGAGGTGCCGCACGGACAAGGGCCTTCGCATTCCGCCGGCTCCCAATCCTGGGTGGCCATCGCGCGTTCTCGGAGTGTCTCCTGATCTGCTGTCAGGACTGTTAGGGCTGCCACGACGTCACGCCGGGATTGTACAGTTGCTACTTGGACAGCATCGGCGAGCGCAACCACATCCGTCAGGTCAGGATTAGTTCCCACTAGCCATACGGTCGGCGGGTCCGAGATATTTTCTCCGTTGCGGTAAAGCCGCGCGAAGAATGAACGGGTGCCAGTGTCATATCCCCAATCGCTGCCCTTGTCCCACCCGGGGAGCGGGAGGGCGAGACTGAAATCGTCGATAATCCGTTGCCCTGGCTGGACATAAAGTGCCGTCATGCGATGCCAGTCGCAATGTGCCAGGTCACCGCGGACGACGGTCGTGCACTTTTCATCTAGGGCCGGATTCCCTCGACAGCGCCGCTTGCTCCGATGGTCCCGGCAATACGTCTCTGTGGCCGGGACCAGTTGATCGCACTGCCTTTCCCTCAGGTCTCCCGGCGCCATACAGCGCTGCCGATGCGCAGCTACCGGATGACGATTTACTGAAACGCCATCTGCTCTCCGCTGCTCGATCTCGCGGTGAATACGGGCAACAGTCTCATTGCGAGCCATTCCCTCCTGCCTGTAGACCGTCCCTCTCGTCGTCAGTAGGGTCGTGAAGGCAGCTGGCGTAAGTTGCGGCTCCAGCATCAGCCGCAGATCCTCATCGCCAAGCACATACTCCACCGATTCGCCCGACCTCTGAACAGTGCGAAGACGCTGGCTGGTGACTAGTTCAAGCCAAAGCTCCAGCATCAGTTCGCAGTCGTCAGAAACAGGCTGGAAAAACCAGCCCTTCTCCGCGTCGTTGACCGTCCGGATACCACGGTGAGCCTCTGTTCGGGACTCCTTCTTCGCCCGATCGCGCAGCCTCTGGGAGCGAGCCAAGTCGGTGAGACCAAGATTGGCCGCACGAGGAAATCCTCCGGTAACTACATGCCTGGCGGCATACAGCGTGTCAACCGTCTTTGCAACCAGCTGGCCGACGTCCACCTGGTCGGAATAGGCGCGCAGGCATCGATAGTCTCCATCGAAGAGGTTATGCCCGATGATCAGGTCTACTTCATCGGCCGCAGCACTGAGGTCTGACAAGTTCCGATCCCGAAACGCGTAAAACGCAACTTGCCGCCAGATCTCCCGCCCCGGAATGCCAGCAGCTTCCTGCCGCTCCACCACCAAGAATCCTACGACGTCGATGTCCCAGCGCTCAGGAAGTCGCTGCCCCGCTACCCGCGCATAGTCCACGTCAAGTACGCCAACCTTGCGAGGCCCTCCTGGAGGCAGCTGCTTTACTGGGGGCGTGCTATAGCCGGGCCCGCAACCTCCGTAACGGTTTGCGTCCACGATGCTCGGATCCGGCGCCACAATGGGAGTCCAAGTCTCCATGACTTCCGCGCTCGCGTACTCGGTGTCCGCCTTGCCATGCGTACACACCGAGTGCGCCACGCAAAATGCAAATCCTCTACGACGCAGATCCAAACCCCCCGCATCGCCGGATAGTTGACTCTCGGAGAACACCCAGATGTAGATCGGAACTGCCAGGTCAGAACGGAGGTACCACCCTGCTTGGAGCGGCGCACGGGGAGAATCGACCTGCGGACAGAAATCAGACGAATATCCGTCCGGAGCTTGCGCTGTAAACTTCAGAAGTGGCTGACCGGCTTCCAGGGCGGCGTCGATCAGCGCTTGGAATCCCCAACCCCGCGAGGGCACGCGCGGGCCCCCGAGGGTGATCGTCGGGGGTCGCTGTTCGTACGGGTATACCGCACCTGTCCGCTGAGCCCGCGTCGCCGGCTTCTTCTTTCGCTTCTTCGGCATTCGGCCACGGTAGCCGCACCTGCCGACAGCAGCATCGGCCCGTTGGCTCGACTACTCACCGGGGAACTTCACCCTCGTCGTCCCGTGGTTGCGCCCGCTACGGCGAGCGTGGGCTACGCGGCCGCGCGTTCACAGCGTCTTCAGGGGGGTGTCGTTGCAGCCACTTGCGCGCGGCGGCCTCTCCGAAGCCGCGTGACCTCAGTAGGTCAAGGGCGAGGGCGCGAACCTCCCGCGCGTTGTCCACCCTGTCCAGGTGTGCCTTCATGCGCGCCACGACCTCGGCCTGATCGATGTCGTATCGGCCGTTGACCTTCTGCGCGAACTGGGGCAGGAGCTTGTAGTAACGACGTTCGCTAATCCCGACTTGAGTCCATGGGTAGCGGTCCGGCGCCTCGCGCTTCCTATGCTCCTTGATCGCGATGTTTGCTTTCCGGCGCACGTAGCGGCGGGCTGCCTCCGCGCCTTGAGCCGGGTCGAAGCCGGGACGGACCAGTTGTTCGAGCAAGGTCGCTGCTGCAGACATCAGGTTCGGAGCGCGGGTCTCGCGCTTGATCCGCTCGACCTGCTGCCGGTACGCAATGGCGAGCGCGTTGGCCAGCGCGGGCTCGTCACTGCCGATGTAGCCGTGCCAGTACCCCTTCAGGATCAGCTGGCATGCGATCTCGCTGGGAGTTGAGGCGGGGTCGAGGGTGACGGTCGGGATCCCGTGGCCGTGAATGGCCTTGGCAATCTTGGCCCAGGGCCGGTTGGCGGACTGCTGAACCCCTTCGGTCCAGACGCGCGCGGCGAATGCCCACTCGGCTGGCTGCCGTGTCGTGGGAGCCATGATCAACATGGGCTCGGTGGCAACGAGCGGGATTGGTTCGCTGCCGGTCACCTCCTCGTCCAGCAGCAGTTCGAGGAGCCGTCCTTCATCCTCGGTCTCGCTCGTCACCCATATGAGGCGGCGGGAGATCTGGATCCACCAGCCGCCGACAGCAACGCCGAGGATCGGGATGCTGAAGCGAACAGCAGGGTCCATTGCCCGGCGCATGATCTCCATGCGCGGCTCGGGGTCTACCATGCCAAGCCCACGCAGGACGAAGTCTCTAGAAAGCCACCCCTTTCGTGACGCCTCCGCGAGCAACTGGCCAGCGATCCAAAGCGCATCGGCGACGGGAGCTGCTGTCGGGGCGGGAAGAGGCAGGGATGCCACCTGTAGGACGGCCGCGATCTCTGGGTTGACCGGATCGGGGATCGCCCACGGGCCATCCATCGGATCCATCGAGCCGATCCGCAGGTCCGGGACGTCGACGAACAGTAGGCCGTTGGGTTCGAAGGTCGACGTCGTTCGACGCGCCGCGTGGAAACTGCGGCCCGAGAGCGTGTCTATCTCACGACCGACCTGGCCGAGGATCTCCACGATTCGACTGCGGTCAGGGTTTCCCCCGACCTGCCGGGCCACCTCGTCTACGAGGCTCTCGGACCAATGTCCCATCTGGGCAGTATACGAGGGCATGGAGAACACTCACAGGTGTACCGAGCACCAGACGCTTTGCCCCTCTTACGGAGATGCGAGGGATCAGGAGCCCAGCGATTGGGCGGCGATCACCAAGCGGGGGCAGGCCTTCGGATTCTGGGCCTTGATCCTCACGCTCGCAGCAGTCGTGATGCTCGCGGCACTCGGCCAGCCCTGGGTGGCCGGCATCGTGACCACCACGGCGGTGCCGACCATCCTTCCGATCTTCGCGACCATCGGCTGCCGTCACACCCCAGCCGCCGGGGCGCGCCAGACGCCCGAACCTGCTGTCCAAGAGCCGCCTGGCTCGCCCCCTCTCCCGGAAGGCACCAGGGGGTACGCGGATGGCCGCCCCAGCCGGTGGGGAGTCTGAGCACCCGTCAGCGGCGTACAACTCCCTATGCGACAGACTGGGCGCGGTGCGGTCCGTGGGGGCGTGGGCTCGTGATTCGACAACGCCGCGGCCGAAGCCTTCAACTCGCCGATCAAGGTCGAGTACATCCACCGGCACCCCTTCAAAACCTGCGCCCGAGCACAGCCGCCGATCTTGCGCTTCCTTGATCCCGAATTTGCTCTTCGAGCCGGCGTCGCCGAGCCCCTGGCCGACGCCGGTACCTCGCGCCTAGCGGGCTGGTATTTCGAGGATTCTCCAGACGCTCCGCGCCCCGCGAAGCGCCGTGGTGCCCAGTCGACGGCGCCCTCACCCTGGTCTCAGTTCTGGTCTCATTCACGCCCGTTCGACAGGGTTCAGATCGGGACCTCGGCCTTGCTCCGCTGCAGTTCAGAACGGGTGCGAACCCCGGCGGACAGCGTTCGGGAGAATTGGAAAGCGTGTTGGGGGCAACCCCTCACGAGTTCGAATCTCGTATCCTCCGCACCCGCCCGCCAGGGCAGACGAAGGACCCGACCGCACTGCGGTCGGGTCCTTCGTCGTTCCGTGGTTGCAGTTTTGGTTGCAGTTGCCAGGATCCACCGGATGGGGCGGGTGCACGACCGCATCCGGCTGATGGCCTCTCTGACCGAGCCATCGCATTCGCGCCCGCTGGGCACCGCTCCTCTGGCAGGGTGCAATCCATGGCCGTGTCCGAAAAGACTCGCAAGATCATCTGGTGTGAAGTGGGCGGCAGGTGCGCGATCTGCCGGGCGCAGGTGGTGACACTCGGGACTGACTGCGACGACCCCTCGGTCTTCGGCGAAGAGGCCCACATAGTCGCCCGCTCGAAGGGAGGACCGAGAGCCGGCTTGGTGGACGACGCATCCATCGACAGCCATACGAACATGGTCCTGCTGTGTAGCAAGCATCACAAGCAAATCGATGACCAGCCAGGCCACTTCACGGTGGATCGACTGCGCGAGATCAAGGCCAAGCACGCCGCATGGATGCGCTCGCTCGGCGAGACCACGCCAGGGCGGCTGAAGTTGGTGCCCGACCCAGAGTTCCCGCAGCCTCGGATCCTGAAGCTGATCACCCGCGGCAACCCGCTGTGGAACATGATCAAGTCCAGCGTCACCTTCGAGTACGCGCTGCCAGACGGCCTCCCCGAGGAGGATGAAGACCTCATCCTGGAGTTCCTGGGCCTGGTCCAGGACTACTGCGACATTGCAGCTGAGCTGCACAGTGTGCGCGAGAACCGCGACGCCGAGAAGGGGTTGCAGAGCTACCTGAGCACGCTCGCCGAGCGCAACTTCTTGGTGGGCGCCTTCGTACGCCACATGCTCTTGATCGATGGTTCCGGCCAGGAGGGCACGCCCTGGCCCATGCTCCGCGTCGAGGTCCGGCCAGCTTCGCACGCCACGATCACGGACGAGAGCGGCAGGCCATATTCAAGCGAGCAGCCGAGCACGGGAGTACCTGGCGAGGAGCAGAGCGCATGACTGAGCGAACGATCTACCTTGACCCCGATCGACACGACCCCAGCTCTCGAAGGATCAATGTCCGGCCCCACCGTTGGTACGCCATGGTCGAGCTCGACCGCGATGGGTACGTCGATGCCTTGACCCGACGGGGAAGCTCCCCAGATCTTCCGACCGCCTACACGGAGGCCGTCACCCACGCGCAGCGCACGTCCTTCGATCACATCCGGTACGACGGGTATCTGGGCGCTCTCTCATGTAGCAGTGGACCAAGCTGGGTCGGTCTGCCTGTTCCCTTTGCCCAGGTCGAATCGGCAGTGCAGGCGCTGTCCGGTGCCGAGCTCAACCGCGACTTCAGCGGACTTCACGCTCTCGCTGACCGGCTGGCGCTCCCCATCGAGGACTGGCTTGCGCCTGGCGAACGGGAGCTGGTCCGCGGCGTCAACTTTTTCGCACCACCCGGCGTTTTTCTGCGCTTCCTGCGCGGCAAGGCCAAGCGGCACGGGGTGCGTCTCAATGGCCGGGCCACCGCCGGCAGCGTGTGGGTTCGCCCGACACTGCCGTTCATCGAGAAGCACAAGCGGGAGCTGTTTCCCGAGCAGCACCCCGGCTGGGTGGACCGATGGACCGGACACGTTGAGCCGGAGGATGCGCCTTACCGGCCATGGGTGGGTGGCAGAGGACAGAACCTCAGCCACCGCGCGGCCCCCGTCCAGTTCCAGCATGTACAAACGCCGAGTGACAGCAAATGCCCCTGCGGAATGACCCTGCGAGCTCCTGAGGACGGCGGAAATGAACACGCTGCCCACCACGCGACGTGGGCGATCGGCGTTCGGGTACCCAAGAACTTGGACTGGTGGGGCGACCTGGCCGTGGTGACGACCGAGTCGCCGATTGCCTGGCGGAAGCTGACCTACCAGGTGGGGCGGATGCCTCAGCGAGAGAACGGCTACGACGCCAACTCGTGGTCGCACCTAGGTGAGCCTGCGCAGACCCCGGACAGGGTGCGCGCATACCTGCTGCAGGCCAACGGGTACGTCATCGGCTACCTGGCGACCCACGACGTCCGATGGCACCACCACTGGGACCTGCTCGATGATTCGGAGAACGGCGATCAGGACGACACCCTGCGTCCGTGCATCGACCTGATCTGGGTGGCGGACTCCTATCGCCGAAAGGGCGTTGGCGCGACGCTCGTACAGACCCTCGCAAACGACTCCGGGTGCGAGATCACCGATGTGTCGTGGTCGACCCCGGTCAGCGACGCCGGCCTGCGCCTCGCACGCCGGATCTCGCCCGGCGGCATCTGGATCAGCTAACGCGGCAAGCGGTATCCCGGCGACAGGCTCCGCCGTGAGCGGCGACTCTGCGCTGCGACAGCACTGCGCGATCTGCGATAGCACCAAACGGGCCTGCGCCGGAGCCGTGCCCTCGGCTGGACCTCAGCCAAGGGCACGGCTCCCTTCGTTCGGCTCTATTCGGCCGTTCCGGAGACACCGGACCAGAGCAAGTCACCGATCTTGTTGGCGGTGTCCCTGAGAACCGGGCCCGTCAGGTGCTGGTACCGCCGGCGCATCCGAGCGGACTTGCCGGGCTCCCACCCCATGATCGCGTCGACGACCGCATCGGGGACACCCAAGATCAGCAGGACAGTGGCAGCGGTGTGGCGGGCGTCGTGGGTGCGCCGTGAGGCGCTGTGGTTCGAGTGGAGGTGAGAGACCTTCGCCGCTGATCCTGTCGCAGCAGGACGGTGGAGCTGAGGGCAGTCTGATCCGGGTGGCGCCGGTGAGGGCGGTAAGCGGCCCTGACAAAGCCGGGACGGGCCAGTACTGCCAGATGGTCCGGGTTCGGCGAGCGGGACGGAGAGGAGTACGCGAGGAACCGGCGTTTGACATCCCCTTTATGCGACGCCAGCTCGAACCTGGTGGATCTGGGCTGGAAGCGGTGCGTACCCGTTGCGGGTTGGGCGGGGTGTCGGCAACGGCTGAAATCGGGTTCTGGATCACTTTCCGTGCTGATATGACTGATCGTCACTGACCGTGCTGGGGTCGGGTGCCGGTCACGGGGCGAGGAGCACGCGCTTGCGCAGGAGGTCCAGGCCCGCGCGGCCGAACATCTGCCGCTTCAGCATCTTGATCCGGTTCACCTGCCCCTCCACCGCCCCCGAGCTGAACGGCAGACTCAACCCCGCCACCACCGCACCCAGATCAGAACCGATCCCGTTCACGAACGACACCAGCTCGGGCAGGCCGGTGGCCTTCACCTGGTCGATCCAGCCTGCCAGTTGAGTGTGGCCGGTGCGGGCGGTCATCATCTCGGCGAAGGTGCGGACGTGGTCGGCGGTGGTGGCGAGCTGCGGGCACCGGGCGAGGACGCCCTTGAGCTTGAGGGTCTCGTCCGTGGTGAGGCTGTCGGGGTGGCGGGTGATCCAGGAGGTCACGTCGCGGACCGAGGGCGGCCGGGTGGAGCGATCCTGCGGCTGGGCGCCGGACCGTAGGGGCCGCAGGTAGTCGCGCAGGACGGTGAGGCCGCCGGTGTAGCCGACGGCTTTGATCTCGTCGAAGAGCGTCTTCGCGGTGGTGCAGCCTTCCTGCCACCGCTGATGGAGGTAGGGCTTGTAGTCGTCCAGGACGCTCGTGCGGCCCTGCCACTTGCCGACCACAAGTTCCTCGGGGGCGGTGGCGCGGGCGAACCTGCGCACTGTGCCGCGGGCCAGGCCCAGTCGGCGGCTGATCTCCCGCCGGGACAGGCCCTGGGCGAGCAGGTCGTGTACGGCCTGGTGTCGCTCGCTGGTGCGGTCCGCGTATCGGTGGGCGCCCCTGGCCGCCTTCGCCGTCGTGGTGACCTTCTCCAGTTCGGCGAGGGCCGCCGCGGATTCCTCGGGGGTGGGAACGTGGGCGGGTTCGCGCAGCTGGGTGGAGTGCCGGGTGACGCAGCGTTCCACGGCTTCGGTGAGATTGTGGAACAGGTGCCAGCGGTCCGCGACTTGGACCGCGTTGGGTGCGCCGAGGCGGGCGCCTTCGGCGTAGGCGATGGCGCGGTCGCGGCAGATGACCTCGACGCCGGGGTGCTCGGTCAGCCAGCGGGCAAGGGTGGCTGCCTCGCGGTCGGGCAGCAGGTCGACGGGACGGCGGGTCTCGATATTGATCAGCACGGTGCCGTAGACGTGACCCTTGCGCAGGGCGAAGTCATCAACTCCGAGCACTCGTGGTGCCGTTGTCGGTGGATCGGGCATCGCGCGGATCAGCCTCAGCAGCGTCGAGCGACTGACCTTCGAGCTGAGGACGCTGGACAGCCGGGCGCCGGCTCGTCCGGCCAGCATCAGCGCCACTGACTGCAGGACGGTGTGCAGCCGCAAGCTCCGCCGCCCGTGGCGGAAAGTGAGCCCGGCGACCTGCTCGACGAACGTCGACCGGGCGCACGACGTCGCGGGGCAGCGGAAGCGCCGGACCTGCAGCTTCACGACCACTCGCCGGCCACCGACCGCCGAGTCCGCCAGCCGGCGCTCGTAGCGGCTGTGGACCCGACGTGATCCGGCGCCGCAGGCAGGGCAGAGCGCCTCGGGCGCACACGCGCAGGCCGTGACGGTCACGCTGTCGCCGCCGATCTCGATGTTCGCTATCTCTAGGTCGCCCAGGTCTGGGAACAGGACTTCCTCAACATCCACGTCGCTCACGACTGTTGATCATCACGCATGTGGCGCGACCCCAGCCCGGGAGCATCGAAAGTGACCACAAGTCGTTGGTGTCGTTCGTGAACGGGATCGGGTCTGATCTGGGTGCGGTGGTGGCGGGGTTGAGTCTGCCGTTCAGCTCGGGGGCGGTGGAGGGGCAGGTGAACCGGATCAAGATGCTGAAGCGGCAGATGTTCGGCCGCGCGGGCCTGGACCTCCTGCGCAAGCGCGTGCTCCTCGCCCCGTGACCGGCACCCGACCCCAGCACGGTCAGTGACGATCAGTCATATCAGCACGGAAAGTGATCCAGACCCCGATTTCAGCCGTTGCCGACACCCGGGTGTCGACCCGGGCTGGCAAAAGAAGGAAACCGGCGACCAGGAGCGTGACAGAATGATGAATCGAGATCACTCACGGTTCATTCATCTCATCCAGCAGCCAGGGCGGGGGCCTTGATGGACGAGCGCGACGACAGCCCGACCGTTGAGCAAGCCGCCGAGGCGTTCGCAGCGGAGGTCTCGTACTGGCGCGAGGTGCGCGGCCTGTCCAAGCGGGGGCTCGCCCTCAAGATGGGCTTCGACCCGTCGTACGTGAGCCACGTGGAATCCGGCCGGCACAAGCCGACCGAGGACTTCGCGCGTCGCTCGGAGGAGACCCTCAACGCGGGCAAGGCCGTCTGGAAGCGCTGGCTGGACTACGAGGGTGCCAAGAACCGAGCGGCCCCGGCTGCGGCTCCACCAGCCCCGCGCCGCCCCGAACAGCCGTACGCGACGGGCTCAGCGATCATCGTGGCCCACGACGGCGCCCGCCTGGACTTCGACGGCTCCCACTACCGGCTGACGATGCACCGACTGTTGCGGAACACCGGCAGCGAGCCGATCACCCGCTACCTCATCCGCATCAGCGTCGACCGCTACCCCGGCGAGCCCGAGCGCTCCAATGCCCACTACCGCGAACACCCGCTGACCTGGGACGAACTCGCACTGACCGCGACATGCCGCGGGGAGGCGATGAACTGGCAGACCAAGCACGACCGCGACGCGTTCAAGGAAGTGTGGCTGCTGTTCGAGAACGAGCAGGGCCGCTTCCCGCTCTACCCGGGCGAGGAGGTCTGGATCGAGTACGCCTACTCGGTCGGCGAGGAGAAGTGGGGCCGCTGGTTCCAGCGCGCGGTCCGCCTGCCCACCGAGCACCTGGAAGTCGAACTCGCCTTCCCCGCCGATCTCGACCCAGCGGTGTGGGGCACCGAGACATCCATGACCGCCGAAGCAGCACCCCTGCGGACCGCCCCGATCCGGCGCGATGAAGGCGGAATGCGCCTCTTCTCGTGGAGCACCCCCACACCAGCCCTCCACGCCCGGTACCGTCTCGAATGGCGGTTCCGGGCCCGACCCGAACGCGACACGACCCAAGGGGAGTTCAGGTGATCCAGGTGCGGCCCAGCGAGCAGATGCGTGACCTCGGCGTCGTCCAGGAGGGCGAGCCCGTCCTCGCGGAGCCCACCCGAGCGTTCGACCTGCCCACCGAGCGCGGGGCCGCCGAGCAGGTCATCGAGAAGCTGTTCACCGCGATGGAGCGCATCGGCCAGGTCCACCCCTTCGCCAAGGGCATGGGCATCGCGGCACCGCAGATCGGGATCGGCCGGGCCGCCGCCATCGTCCAGCCCGCCGACCCTGGCAGCCCGCCGATCGTCCTGCTGAACCCGCGGATCACCGACCACGCCGACGAGGCGGACGAGCAGTTCGAGGGCTGCCTGTCGTTCTTCGACGTTCGCGGCTCGGTCCCCCGTCCGCTGCGGATCACCGTGGAGACCACCACCCTGGACGGCCAGGTGGCCACCACCACCTACGAACGCGGACTCGCCCGCCTGATCCACCACGAGATCGATCACCTCGACGGCCTGCTCTACACCGCACGCATGGCTGCCGGCGTCGAGCCCATCCCCGTCGAGCAGTACCGGCAGACCGGCCAAGCGTGGTCCTACGAGCGGTGAGCGCCAGCACAGCTCGCGCTGAGCGCACGTCCGGGCCTAGGGAGTGTCCTGTCGATCTCGGCCGTCCAACAGTCACACTCCGATGAAGCTCACCGTTTCCGTCATATCCGCCCGCCCGGTGCGCAGTTGCGGCACGCCCTCCTTCTCGAACCCCACTGAGACGCCGCAGAACAGCACGAGTCCGTCACCGGCTCCGGCTGCCCGGCTGACAGTCTTCCGGTACACGGTCCACATCACCTGGGGGCAGCTGTGCAGCCCCTCGGCCCTCAACAACAGCATGACCGTCTGCAGGTACATCCCCGCGTCAGCCCACTGCCCCGGACCCATCGTCCGGTCGAGGTAGCAGAACAGGACGGCCGGCGCCCCGAACGCCTCCGAGTTCAAGGTGGCAATCTTCCTGGGCCGGTCCGGGTCGTCGCGCTCGATCCCCAGCGATTCGTACCGCTGGGCGGCGGCCGCAGCAAAGCGGTCCAGATATGGCGAGGCCAGCCCGTCCGGGTACATCGGATACTCACGCTCGTCGCCGGGGTCCCCCGCCAGTGCCCTGGCTGTCGCGGTCCGCTTGAGTTCCGCCAAGGGTTCACCGGTCACGACGTACAGACGCCATGGCTGGAGGTTCCCGCTGGACGGAGCCCGCGTCGCTGCGGTCAGCACTCGTTCGAGTACCTCCTTGGGCACGGGCTCATCGCTGAACGCCCGCACGGCCCGGCGACTGTCCACGGCCTCATACACATCCACGTCTTCGCGTCCTCTCATTCAACCGAGCCCCTCCACCGTATTCAGCCGTCAGTACCGAGCCTCGCCGAGGGTTGGAAGACGTCCCGACGATCAGTCCAGCCATTGATAGGACTGTGGGAGACAGAGGTGACTTACCGGATGCTCACTGCCTAGGACGTTCCACTCGGTGTCAACGAACAGCCGCTCTGCCGCTCTTTCCGGTGATCACCGCCCTGATCGACACCGCAGAGGCCCGAGCATCGCAACACTCGTCGAGTGGCCGACCCAACAACTCACGCACCGGGCGAGCCCCGCCAGCCCCGGGAAGACCAGTTCGGGCCAGCAGGAGAGATGGCCGCTGGCGTCGACCGTGTGCAGTTCCCGCTCACGCGCTGGATTCTCGCGCCTCGGACGACATGGCGCGCCCGCCGCTTGGCCGCCGATTTCGGGGCTGGGATGGATGCGCGTACCGCCTGGGTGATGGCGCGGCTGGCGCGGCACCCCGAGGAGTACGACTACGCGATGGCGCACCTGGACGGCGAGGAGCAGACCGAGTGAGGCTGCACGGCATCGCCGGAGTTGAGAAGGTCCTTCGACCGTGCCTACTCGGTCGGTGGAGCTGATTCGTTGGCTGAGCGCTCGACGAGACCGCTGAAGAGGATTTCCGCGAGCCGCTGCGTCTTCCACTCCGGCCACTCTTCGAGCTCGAAGTGGACCTCAGTCTCGCCGCTCTTCCAGCAGTTGTACTGGCCTACGGACGTCCCCTGAGGGTGGTCGCACCCGGCCGGTTCCTTCTTCATGCCTGGAGCATCGCACAGCTCAGGTCTCGGGATGAGAGGTTCAACTGAACGCGCCCGGTGGCGTTCACGGGCTCCGGCAGGGGGCATGGACTTGTCTGCCGTATGGGGGAACACACGCCGAGGTTGCCCTCAACCGAACGGCCTCGCGCAAGCCCGCAGTGACAATCGCCGCTATGACATCGATGACGGCAACCGTCCGCCAGGCCCTGCAAACCGCGCTGGCCAGCCGGGCGACGGTGAGCATCCGCAGGACCCTGGTCGAGATGCTCGAACGGGAACCCTCCAAGACAGAGATCTCGGCAGCCAACAAGGCTGCCCGGATGATTGCCGAGGACGGGGACGCAATCCTTATCTCGCTACTTCCTTCCCAAGCTGGCGCCGATGCGTATGTGCCTGCGGCCAGGGGGCAGCGTGCGTCGAACTACCTGACCGTCGACGAGAAGATCATCAAGGACTTGCCCTGCCGCGTCAGGTTCGCCACAGAGAAGTGGGACACGATCATCGACGAAGGCATGCGGTCAACGCAGCAGATGATCGAAAGCGACCCGCTTCTGTCGGCGTTCCTGCCGGGCTGGAAGGCCGAACCGCGTGCCGAGAAGCGGGCTCGCCTCATGGCGGAGGCGGCAGGAGCCAGCTGACCAGAGACGTCGCGAGTAGGGGTTGTCGGGCCTGGTGAGCGGAGCCAGCTGGTCTCAGTTTTGGTCTCATTCACCCCCGTCCAGCCGGGTTCAGCCGCCGCCCAGCGGTCCGCTCCGCCGCAGGTCAGGACGGGTGCGAACCCCGGCGGACAGCGTTCGAGAGAATTGGAAAGCGTGTTGGGGGCAACCCCTCACGAGTTCGAATCTCGTATCCTCCGCCGGCAGATGGCCCGGACCGCACAGCGGTCCGGGCCATCGTCGTTTCTGCCCCCCAGGGCATCGCTGATCCGGACCGCTCAATGTCCACCCTTGACTTCGGAACGTGTTCCGAAGTAGCGTGGCGTCATGTCCACTCTCACCGTCTCGTTCTCTGACTTGTCGAAGAACTCCAAACGGGTCGCCGACACCGTGGAGCAGGCCCAGCGCATCCACGTCTCGCGCCGCGACGGCGAGGATCTCTACCTCACTACCGAGCGGCATGATCGGCAACGCGAGGAGACCGCCGACGTCACCGCGCGTCTGTTTGCGGCCCTGATCAGCAGCGATGAGGGTGCACGGGCCGTGCTCCTCGCTCTCCCCACAGTCTTTCCCTGGACCCGGCACCTGTCAGCCGAGGAAGTGCGGGAGTTCGTCGTTGACCTCGTGGACAGCACTCGCGATGTCGTGGAGCTGGACGTACACGCCAACCTGCACCGCGTGATCGTCGAGTGGCGTGCCACTGCCAGGATCCTGGCCGATCCCGAACTGACCGCACAGCTCTCCGCCCCTCTCACCGGCGAGGACCACGGCGAGGTCTCCGCGCCATGAGTCCAAAGCGCGGCGACGACGTCGCACCACCGCCCGTCGGCGACGAGTGGCGGCTCCGCTTCGCTACGAGCGAGGCAGCAAAGGGCTGGAGCGATCTCTGCACCGAGGCAGCTGGGAACAGCCGCCGCTGCTTCGAGGCCCTGCGCACCAACCCGCTGTCGATGAGCGATCCGGATCGTCAGCATCGGCTGCGCGGTCGCCTCGCCACCCGCGACCTCGGGGGCGACGAACTTCCCCAGTGGGAGTACGAGGTGACTGCCAGCGGGCGGGTGCGCTATCTCGTCGACGAGGTCAAGCGAACCGTCCATCTCGTGTACGCCTCCACTCGGCATCCGAAAGACACTGACAGTTAGTTAGAGGCAGGAGACAGGGAACGGAGTCGTCTAACCAGGTTCAACGGCGTTCTGGGGCAACATCTCCCGCATCGATTCTCTTATCCTCCGCCGCTGGAACCCGGCCCGGACCGCGACGCGATCCGAGCCGAAGCCGCCACCTGGACAGGCCAGGAAAACCTACTCTCCCGGGGCACTACCGAGGGATCGTTCCGCGTGCTCGATGAGCTCCTTGTAAGTCAGCACCTCAACCCGGTTCAGGTGGGTGTTGAAGATCCGAAGTGCCTCGTTGATCTCTTCCTCCGGCACCTGCGGCTGAAGCGCTGGATGTCCGATGAGGACGAGCGCGCTCGCGCGACGCGTCTCAATTCCGAGCTCGTCTCGCACCCGCTGCCTGTTCTCGTCCAATCCGACCAGATAGTTGACCGCTTGGCCCACGGCGTCGTGCACCTGGGCAGTGGGCACCCAGGCATTGCGGTGTTTCTTCACCAGCGAATGGTCCAGGCCCATAGCCCGCTTGAGCTCAACGATTTGGAGAGCCCCGTCGCCGCGGACGAGCGGGATGTCGATCTCGTCGCCAGGCACCAACCTCCGTTGCGCGGCTTGCCCGACGAAGCGGCCACCGAAGATCCAGTGCTGACCATCCAAGGCCCGTTGAAGGTCGAGTTCGGAGGCACCCGGATCCTCCACTGCCTTGCGGAGGAGGGAAAGCCCAGCAAAGCGCCTTTGAAGCTCAGCCGCCCTGAAGACCATCTGTCCGTCCGTGTCAGCAGCGAGAAGAGCCAGAGCATCCGGCGACGTGACGATACGGCGGACGGCCTCGGCGAGGTCCTCCACGTCAACTCGTTCCTGGAGCACTCGTTCCAGCCAAACTGCCGTCTCCGCACGCCCCCGAAGGATCCGGTAGCGTCCAGGTCGATCCGACGGCGCATCGAGGAACTTTGCATCCTCACTCAACTGCGCAATGTAGGCGATAAGTTCTTCCACTCCGGCCCCCGGATTAGCATCAAGGAATTCCCGGCTGACCTCGCACACGTATCTGAAGTTAATGCTGAGTACCCCCGCTGTGAGCTTCTGGAGATGCTCGTTTCGTGCACCGTCCTGGAAAAGCCGGTACCTCTCCTCGAAGTCAGGTTTCAGGATCCGACCCGCCGCGAAGTCAATGGAGTCCTGTACAAGCCGCACGACCTGCCACTCGTTCGCGCCAGCTGCTCGCGAGCGGACCATCTGCAGCAGTCGCACAAGCTCCTGGCCACCCCTGCGGTTTCGGCCACGGCCACCCGTCATGTGCGCAATGACCGAGGCAATCGCAGCCCTCACCCCCTCGTCAGCTGCCTCTTGCTGCACGATCTTCAGTTGTAGTTCCAGTGCCCAATCGGCTCTACCAGTCATGCGGGCGACAGTACCGATAGGCTCCAACAGTCCAAGATGGCTTCGCCATGCGCGGTCCAGGCAATACTCGCGAAGGCAAATACACCCCCTCGGTGAACCGCCACCACAACATGTCAGTCACGCGGAGCACAGCCATGGTGGTTGCAGTTTTGGTTGCATTCACCCATGTCCGGAGGTGTCCGCAGCCCACTAATCGGACTGATCCGCCGCAGGTCAGGACGCCTACGACCGCCACCGGATGGCCGGACGGACAGCTGGAAAGCGTGTTGGTGGCAACCCCTCACGAGTTCGAATCTCGCATCCTCCGCCGGCAGACGGCCCGCCAGTCACCCCAGCCGGCACGCTCCACGTGCGCGGTCCCCGTCAGCGGTGTGGACAGCCCCTGACGGAGGCACTACGCAGGAATGGACGTAGGCCCACCGGGCGAACTCACCGCCATCGGGCCTGAGCCCCGTAACGTTCGGCGAGTTCGCGGACGGTCGCCGCGAGGCGCGCCCGCAGATCGAGTGGTTCGAGGACCTCCACGTCGATGCCCAGCTTCAAGAACTCACCGTGGGCATGGTCGAGTGACTCGATCGGCACGGCCGCCCTGGTCCAGCCGTCCGCATCCACCACTCCGCCGTCCACGACCGCCCGGTCGACCGCGTGGCCCAGCAGCTCGCGGACCCGGGCGGCACCGCGCGGCGACAACCGCACCACCGCCTCTGCGGTGTGCAGCCGCGCATGGAAGTCGGCGAGCCGGTTCCGCCAGTGGGCAGCCAGGTCGAACCCTGCTGGCGGCTCGAACTGCTCGTCCAGGGGCCGCAGTTCCATGATCTGGTCGACCCGGTACGTGCGTGCGGTGCCGCCGCCCGCAGCGGCCACCAGGTACCAGCGGCCGGCCTTGAGTACCAGTCCGTACGGTTCCAGGCGCCGCTCCACCTCGGTGGGCGCCTTCCACCGCCGGTAGCGGACCCATACCGCGTGCCGGCCCCAGACCGCAGCGGCGACGGCCGCCAGGTGCGGCGTCCTGTCGACATTCCCGTACCAGCCGGGTGCGTCGAGGTGGAAGCGCTCCTGGATCCGCCCGGCCTGCTCCCGCAGCTCCGCCGGGAGGGAGGCCCGCAGCTTGAGCTGGGCGGCTACCAGCTGATCGCCGAGGCCCAGCTCGGCCGCCGGACCGGGCAGCCCGGCCAGGAATACGGCCTGTGCCTCACCGGCGGTGAGCCCCGTCAGCCGGGTGCGGTACCCGTCGAGCAGCTGGTAGCCGCCGCCGTGCCCGGCGTCCCCGTACAGCGGGATGCCTGCCGTGGCAAGCGCCTCGACGTCCCGGTAAACCGTCCGGACCGAGACCTCCAGCTCGTCGGCGAGCTGATGGGCTGTCATCCGTCCTCGGTTCTGCAGGAGCAGGAGCAGCGAGATCAGTCGGCCGGCGCGCATGGCTGCCAGTATCCGCTGACAGGAGATGACAGTGGACCGACTCTAGCCTCCGGGGCATGAACGACTTCGACTTCCTTCACGGCTCCTGGGATGTGGACAACCGCAGGCTGACCGAGCTCCTGGTCCGCAGTGACAGCTGGGAGGAATTCCCCGGCCAAGCCGTCGTCCGCCCGCTGTTCGGTGGGAACGGCAACATCGACGAGATCACCTTCCCGACCCTGGAGCGCCAGGGCGTGACCCTCCGGCTTTTCGACCAGGACCGGAAGGAGTGGTCGATCCACTGGGCCGACAGCCGCACCGGCCGGCTCGACCCGCCCGTCGTGGGCACCTTCGTCGGCGGCCGGGGCGACTTCTACGGTGCGGACACCTATCGGGGCCGCCCGATCCGGGTCCACTTCGTCTGGCAACGGCTCACGGCCGACTCGGCCCGCTGGGAGCAGGAGTTCTCGGTGGACGGCGGGCAGAGCTGGGAGCTCAACTGGGTCATGGAGCTCAGCCGGGCCCGGACGAAGGACGCCTCGTGACCATCGTCGAACTCCGGCAGTACACCCTCCACCCGGGCGCCCGCGACACCCTGATCGAGCTCTTCGAACGCGAGTTCGTGACCGGGCAGGAGGCCGTGGGCATCACCGTCGGCGGCCGGTTCCGGGACCTGGACGACCCGGACCGCTTCGTCTGGCTGCGCAGCTTCCCGGACATGGCAGAGCGAGCGCGAGCGCTACGAGCCTTCTACTACGGCCCCGTCTGGCTGGCCCACCGCGACGCAGCCAACGCCACCATGCTGGACTCGGACGACGTGCTCCTGCTGCGCGGTCCAGGCTTCGTCGCCCCGGACGGCGGCGGGCCAGCCGTCGCGACCATCTGCCATCCGCTGGACACCGCCGCCTTCGCCGACCACTTCGAGCAACGTCTGCGCCCGGAGCTGGCCGCCGGGACACTGCCTCTGGCGGTTCACCGCACCGAGCATGCGGAGAACACCTTCCCGGCCCTGCCCGTGCGGACGGGCGAGGACGTCCTGGTGTGGTTCACCACGGGGGACGCAGCACCCCTGCCGGACCTCTCGGCGCACCTGAAGTCCGCACCGCAGCAGTTGCTTCTCTCGCCGGTGACGCGGCGGAGGCACGATGGGCCAGTCTCTGGAGGATGACTGACGACCACCCGCCAGCCACGCCGGCACGGCCCTGACCAGGCGGAACACGGACATGCCGTGGTCTCAGTTCTGGTCTCATTCACCCCCGTCCAACCAGGTCTCAGTTCTGGTCTCATTCATGCCCATCTGCCGGGGTTCAGGCGGCGTGCCGAGACTTCCTCTGCCGCAGGTCAGGACGATGGCGAACCTGTCTGCACAGTGACGAGGAGAATTGGAAAGGGTGTTGGGGCAACCCCTCACGAGTTCGAATCTCGCATCCTCCGCAGCCGCCCGCCCGGGCAAACGTCGGCCCGGACTGTTCACCAGTCCGGGCCTTCGTCGTTCTCTGGTTGCAGATTTGGTTGCATTCACTGCCGTTCGGAACCGTCCGCAGCCGCAATGCCAGAGGCGGGCCTCTCTGCAGGCGCCCACGCCGCCGGACGGGTGCCGGCTGCGACTGTCAGTAGCCGGTGCCGCGCTTGACCTGGGCCCGCTCGACCTCGGTGGTCGCTCCCTTTTGGTCCAAGGTGGCACACGCATCGGCGATGTCGCGGGTCAGGCGGTCGATCTGGTCGCGGCTCAGGGTCTCCTTGACCAGGGCCCGCAGGATCTTCACCCGCTCCGCGTTGGGCGGGAGCGTGTACGCCGGCACCATCCAGCCGCGCTCGGCCGAGAGCTGCCAGGCGATGTCGGACTCGTCGTAGGCGTGCTTGCCGGCGAGGCGGAAGGCGACCAGCGGCAGCTGCTCAAGATCGCTGCCGATCACTTCGAAGCGGCCGCTGTCACGCAGGTTGTCCGCCAACGCGCGGGCGTTCGTCTGCATCGTCTGCATGACGTAGGTGTAGCCCTGACGACCCAGCCGCACGAAGTTGTAGTACTGCGCGAGCACCATCGACGCACCGGTCGAGAAGTTCAGCGTGAACGTCGCGTCGGTCTTGCCCAGGTAGTTCTCGTGGAACACGAGGTCCTTGGCCAGGTCCGACTCCTCACGGAAGACCAGCCAGCCGATGCCGGGGTAGACCAGGCCGTACTTGTGGCCCGAGACGTTGATCGATCGGACCTGCTCGAGCCGGAAGTCCCACTTCGAGTCCGGGTAGAGGAAGGGCCACACGAAGCCGCCGCTGGCGCCGTCGACGTGGATCGGGATGTCGAGGTCCCGCTTCTCGCGGACCTCCCGCAGGAGCTTGTCGATCCCGACGACGTCGTCCTTGTGACCGGTGAACGTGGTGCCGACGACGGCGACGACGCCGATCGTGTTCTCGTCGAGGTGGGGCTCCACGTCCTCCGGGCCGATCGTGTACTTGTCCTCGGCAAGCGGCACGATCCGGGGCTCGACGTTGAAGTAACGGCAGAACTTCTCCCACACGACATGAACGTCACCGCCGAACACCAGGTTGGGCCGGTCGAACGACAGGTTGGCCGCCTTGCGGCGCTCCCGCCAGTTCCACTTCAGCGACAGCGCGCCGAGCATGATCGCCTCGGACGAGCCCTGGGTCCGACAACCGGTGGTCTTGCCCGGCGCGTGGAAGAGATCGGCGAGCATCCGCACACAGCGCTGCTCGATCTCGGCGGAGATCGGGTACTCCGCGTGATCGATGAAGTTCCGGTGCAGGTTCTCGGCGATGATCCGCTGCGCCTCCGGCTCCATCCACGTGGTGACGAACGTGGCGAGGTTGCGCTGCGGGTCGCCCTCCATGGCGAGGTCCTCGCCCACCAGCCGCATAGCGTCCGTCGCGGTCATGCCCTCCTCGGGAAAGGTCTCCGAGGGAGCGGGCATGGTCAGGAAACGGTTACCGAACAGGGTCCCGACGTCACTCTTGCTCATGTCGGCGACTCAACCACCACCAGGCCGGGAGCCCTGCCCGGGACTCGTGAGCCGGACTCGAAAAATACCCGAACGACCTAGCTTCCCGAACAATCGACTCGCCGCCGGCGCCTCCCCCTACGACGTGTGGCCCGGGGGATGGATGACGTCAGCCGGGGCGCCGGGAACGGGCGGCGCCGCCATGACCTGATCGCAGTAGCACACCGCACCCCGGCCGGCAGATCAGCCGGACCACCAAGGACTGGGTCGAGACCCACGTTCCCGACCGGACCGGGCCGAACTGCACCACCCACCTCACCGTCGGCCTCGACACCGTCGAACACCTGAAGGCCCTGCAGCCAATCTGACGCCGCTGCGGCCTCTTGGTCAGCCGCACGGGTGAAGTCCGCGCGGGGCGGATCGCCCGGGGAAGTGAGTCGTGGCATCGGTACGTAACGTGATTCGGGGACTCGCCGCAGGCGGGCCGTGCCACCGCATCCCCCAAGGCCAAGAGGTCTGTCATGAATCGTGTCATCGCCCTTGCTGTTGGTACGGCCGCCGCCCTCGCCTCTGTCTCCGGATGCAGCAGTTCCGGTACCACCACTTCCTCGACCCCGGGTGCGGGTGCGAGCGTCAGCGCCCCGACGACCACCACCGGCTCCGCCGCTGCCGGCGGTAGTGGCTCCCCGTCGATCGGCAGCGCCGCCACGGTGAAGACGGCGAGTTCGCCGCTCGGTCAGATCCTGGTCGACGGCTCCGGCAGGACGTTGTACCTGTTCAAGGCCGATACCGGGACGACCTCGACCTGCACCGGCTCCTGCGCGCAGGCGTGGCCGCCGCAGATCACGACCGGGACACCCAACAGCAGTGGGGTGACCGCGTCCAAGGTCGGAACGACCACGCGATCGGACCAGGTGATGCAGGTGACCTTCAACGGCCACCCGCTGTACTACTTCGCCGAGGACGCAAACCCCGGACAGACCAACGGTCAGGGCGTCAACGCCTTCGGCGCTTCGTGGTACGTGGTCAGTCCAAGCGGTGACGCGATCACCAGCGCGGCCTCTGCCTCGGCTTCCCCGTCGGCCAGCTCCAAAGGCGGCAACGGCTACTGAGTGGGGCCGGGGACTGGCGCGGTGACTGATGCTCCGTTTCCGGTCCCCGACCCTGCTTCACGTGGTCCCCGCTGACCTCCAGCCTCGCGCCGGCGGCTTGCATCGCCGCCAGGTGGCGGTCGATGTGCCGGCGGCAGAGCACTACGGCCGGCGGGGTGCGAATCGATGACGATGTCCGACGCGACCCCGGAACCAGCAGCGGCAGGGCAACGCCGGACCACCGTTGCTCGCGAGCGGACGATCACACCCCGCCGTCAGCCCTTGGCCGCAGGCGCGAAGTGGCCGCGGAGCCACTGCAGATCACCGTGGGGAGCACCACCCTGGTCGGCCGGCTGGCCACCACCACCCACGAACGCGGACTCGCCTGCCTGATCCCCCACGAGACCACCTCGACGGTCTGCTCGACACCGCACGCACGGCCGCCGGTGTCGACCCCGTCCCTGTCGAGCAATACCGACCGACCGGACGGGCACGGGCGTACGAGCGGTATCCATGAGCCCCTGACCGTCGGATCGCGGCTAATGGGATTGCATACCACACAGCA
Organism: Kitasatospora sp. NBC_01287; assembly: GCF_026340565.1. Classification (NCBI taxonomy): domain Bacteria; kingdom Bacillati; phylum Actinomycetota; class Actinomycetes; order Kitasatosporales; family Streptomycetaceae; genus Kitasatospora; species Kitasatospora sp. NBC_01287. The sequence goes on along the minus strand of NZ_JAPEPB010000001.1, from coordinate 4,927,151 downwards.
AGCTGACACGGTATCAGCACTTCGATGTACGGGGCGTTCTGACGACCGCGGGGGCCTCCCATGACCACGCCTGCGCCACCGGGCGACCTCACCGCCGGGTACGACCGGCCGCCCTACTGGCAACCGTCAGTGCCACGGCGGGAGCCGCGGGAGTGGGTGCTCGACCTGCTGTTGCCCTGGCGGCTGGCGAGCCGGGTGTACGGGCCCTACCGGATGCTGCGGATGTCGGCCTCCGGGGTCGCGGCGGAGGCGGGGGCGGAGCTGCTGGATCCGGTGCTGCAACCGATGGTCACGCAGCTGGTGGCACAGACGCTCGACCCGCTGGTGGAGCGTCTGATCTGGGCCCGGGCGCTGTTCGGCCTCGGCGTGATCCTCTTCGTCGTGCGACTGGCGACCGGGGCCTCCGCCGACGAGCTCTTCCAGGACGCCTTCGGGGACAGCATCGTGGTGCTGCTCACCGGGCCGGTCGCGCTGCTGCTCGCCTGTGTGCCGCTGGTGCTGCTGGCCCGGACCGGGACCAGGCGGCGGGTGGGACGCCTGGTGGCCCGGCCGCTGTTCACCGGTGTGGTCACTTTCGCGGCTTTCCTGGCGCTGATGAAGTCCGACCCCGGCGCGTACGTCGGCAACACGGTCGGGCTGCACCTGCTGCTGCTGATCTGGCTGCCGGCCTTCACCCTCCCGACGGTGTACCTGATACACCGGAATTCGTTCGCGATGCGGGCGCACCCGCTGGTGCGGCCATTGGTCGCGGTGCTGCTGGTCTGGCTCACCCTGATCGGGCACGTCACGCTGGTCGACACCAAGGGCACCACGACGAGCGGCGCGGCGGCGCTGGCCGGACTGCTGGTCGGGCCGGTCGGGGTGACGGTCACCGCAGTGATCGAACTGGTGCGACTCAGACGCCGTCACCGGGTCGGCTTCCGCGGCCCGTTGCCGCCGCTGCCCCCTCAGGAGCCACGGGGCACGCGGGGCACGCAGTAGCGTCAGCTCCCTTCCGGCAGCAGCCGGCCGGCCGGTGCGGCGGCGGGGTTCGGGCTTGCCGGTCACCCCGGGCACCCCGGACACCTCGGACATCCACTGACAGGTTGACGGCGGCCCTGCCCGGGCAGGCCTCGGGCCGGACTGTTCACCAGCCCGGGCCTTCGGCGTTCTCCGGTCGCACTGGGCACCTGCGATGGCCACGGCACCCGCATGAGATCCGGTCCCGCCCCGGAGCACTCTCAGGCCGATGACGGGCGGGAATGGAGAAGTGCGGCTGGAGTTCAGGTCCGTCATCCCGGCTGCGGCGGCTCGAACACGATGTCCCGGGTCGCCGCCTTGACCGCCGTGAAGGCGAGCAGCCGGGCACCCTCGTCAACGATGTCCTCCCGTTCGGTGGCCGTCAGGCTCCGGAACGGACGGACCGTCAGCGTCGCCGTGTCGCGCTTCGTGGCCACCCTCCAGGTCGCGGCGACGAAGCCGTCGACGAGTACCGCGCGGGGCATCTCCATGGTTCCGGCGAAGCCCTGGTCCGCGCAGCTCACGGTCAGGACGCGGGTGCGGTCGGCGTGGGAGAGCAGCAGGTTGTCGAAGTCGTAGAGGAAGCGCACGGGGGCCGGGGTGTCCGGGTGCGGGCGGGGCGCGTCGGGGAGGTCGTAGAGTTCGCGGCCCTGCTCGTCGCGGAAGACCGTGAGCTGCGGCCGGAGTCCGTCGATCACCTCGGCCAGCCGGGTCAGCCCGCACCACTGCTGGACGTCGCGTACGGTCGCGGGCCCGAACGCGGCGAGGTAGCGCAGCACCAGCCGCTGCACGCTCGCCCGCTGCTCGACCGGGCGCCCGAGCCAGGCTTCCACGGGCGTGTGGGCGGCCCGCCCGCTGCGGCCCCACAGCCCGCGTGGCGGAACCTGGACCAGCGGCACGGACGAGCGGACCCCCTGGGCCATCGCGGCCGGATCCCGATCCGACCACCGCTCGGCCAGCGCCCGGCCCAACTCGCTGAAGGTCAGCGGCTTTTCGCCGAGCAGTTCGCGGCCGACGGCGGCCAGCTCGGCACGGTCCAGACCGGCCAGGTCGCGGCCGAAGGACCCCAGCGTGCTGCGCTCGATGACCGGCTCGACCAGGGGGCGCAGCCACAGGCAGTCGGCGGCGGTCACCAGGTGGATGGTCGAGCGCATCAACGCGATGCGTACCACGCCGGCTTCCCGGAGCAGGTCGCACGTCCGCTCGGGTGTGTAGTCCACCAGGCGGGTCCACAGTCCGACATACCAGGTGTGTGGGGTCTGCGCCTGGAGCCCCACCAGCCGTTCGAGCACCTGCGGTACGTCCAGTTCCCAGCGGCGCAACAACAACTGCCGTTCCAGGGTGGCGCGGTTGAGGGCTCTGGCCGACAGCGGCGTCATGACGCCCCCTCGGCCCTGAGCAGTCGGAAGAAGGTCCGCACGTCAGCGATGAGCAGGTCCGGGGCCTCCAGCGCGGCGAAGTGTCCACCCCGGTCGAACTCCGACCAGTGGGTGATGTTGTTGCCCGTCTCGGCGTAGCGACGGATCGCGACGTCCTCGGCGAAGACGGCGACGCCGGTCGGGGTGGTGGCGGGCGAGGAGTGCCAGGTGCCGGAGTGCATGTTCTCGTAGTACATCTGCGCGGCCGAGCCGGCCGTGCCGGTGAGCCAGTACAGCATCACGTTGGTGAGCAGCCGGTCCCGGTCGACCGCGGTCTCGGGCAGTTCGGCAGAGGGGAAGGTCCACTCCTTGAACTTCTCGACGATCCAGGCGAGTTGCCCGACCGGCGAGTCATGCAGCGCGTACGCCACGGTCTGCGGCCGGGTGGCCTGGATCTGGAAGTAGCCGCCGCCGTCGTCCAGGTAGTTCTTGAGCCGTGCCAGCCTCGCCCGCTCCGCTTCGGTGAAGGCGGCCTTGTCCTCCTGCGCCACCTCCCCGAACGGGATGAATCCGAAGGTGGCCGCGTTCACATGCACCCCGACGACCCGCTCCGTGGCGACCCGGCCCAACTCCGGTGCCACGAACGCGCCCAGATCGCCGCCCTGGGCGCCGTACCGCTGGTAGCCGAGACGGCTCATCAACTCGGCCCAGGCGGCCGCGACCCGGCCGGTGTTCCATCCGGTCTCGCGGGTCGGCCCGGAGAATCCGAACCCGGGCAGCGAAGGGATCACCAGGTGGAAGGCGTCCGCGGCGTCACCGCCGTGTGCGACCGGGTCGGTGAGCGGGCCGATGACGTCGAGGAACTCCACGACCGACCCCGGCCAGCCGTGGGTGATGATCAGCGGCATGGCGTCCGGCTCGGGCGAACGCACGTGCAGGAAGTGCACGTTCTGCCCGTCGATCTCCGTGGTGAACTGCGGGATCCCGTTCAGTTCGGCCTCGTGCCCGCGCCAGTCGTACGACGTGCGCCAGTACTCGACCAGCTCCTTGAGGTAGCCCAACGGCACGCCGCGGCTCCACCCCACACCCGGCAGTTCGGCCGGCCAGCGGGCGGCGGTCAGCCTGACGTGCAGGTCGTCAAGGTCGGCCTGGGGGATGTCGATACGGAAGGGAGTGATCGTTTCGCTCATGAGGGGAAAGCTATCGGCACCAGCGGACACCTTCTGTCCTATAGGGCTGGCAGGCTCTGCGACGTGAAGGAAACCTCCGCCCGCCTGCTCCGACTGCTGACGCTGCTGCAGTCCCATCGCGAGTGGTCCGGCCAGGACCTGGCCGATCGCCTCGGGGTGAGCACCCGGACCGTCCGCCGGGACGTGGACAAGCTGCGCGACCTCGACTACCCGGTCAACGCCGTCAAGGGCATCGACGGCGGCTACCGCCTGGGCGCCGGCGCCCAGTTGCCGCCGCTGTTGCTGGACGACGAGGAGGCGGTGGCCATCGCGGTGGCACTGCGCACCGCCACCGGCAGCGGCGTCGCGGGCATCGGCGAGAGGGCCCTACGCGCCCTGGTCAAACTCGAACAGGTCCTGCCGGCCCGGCTGCGGCACCGGGTCAGCGCCCTCCAACCGTCCGCCGTGCACACCCCCAGCGCCGCTCCCGCCGTCGACGCCGAGGTCCTCACGACGATCGGGACGGCCTGCCGCGACCACCGGCAACTGCGGTTCGACTACCGCGGTCACGGCGGCAACGCCAGTACCCGACTCACCGAACCGCACGAACTCGTGACCTGGGGCCCCCGCTGGTACCTGGTCGCCTGGGACCTCGAACGAGCCGACTGGCGCACCTTCCGCGTCGACCGCATCCACCCCCGCACCCCCACCGGCCCGCGCTTCACCCCCCGCGAGATACCCGGCGGCGACCCCGCCGCACACGTCGCCCACGGCATATCCCAACTGTGGCCCTGCCGGGCCACCATCCGCCTGCACGCCCCCGCCCACTCGGATGCCGCACGCACGGCCGCCAGCTACGGCACCATCGAGCCCATCGACGACCGGACCTGCTTCCTGCACGCCGGCGCCGACAGCCCCCGCGCACTCGCGTTCCTCCTCGGTGCCCTGGAGGTCGACTTCCACGTCCAGGACTCCCCCGAACTGGCCGCCCACCTCCGCCGCACCGCCGACCGCTTCCACCGCGCCTCCAGCCCCCAGGAGACACCCTGAGAGCGCCGACCTGTCGGCCCCTGGTGTGCCGCCCGACCAGCGCGTCGGCGAAAGGCGCGCATGGCCGTTCCACTCGAACCGGCACTCGGCTGCCGCACGGCGTCCTTCGCCCTGTCACCGCGCGTCCCAACGACGTCGGGCGCTGGCGTCCCGAGGACCGTCGATACGAACCGCCCCGCCGAGGTGGGGCGCGGTCAGTGCGCGGACGCCAGGAGCCGCCGCACCGCCGTCGGGGTTCGGCCCAGGTACTGGCGCATGGTTCGGGTCAGATGGGCCTGGTCGGCGTAGCCGAGGTCGGCTGCCAGGGTGCTGAGGCTCTGTTCGCCGGCCTCCAGGCGGTCGAGGGCACGGCCGATGCGGACACGGTGGCGGTAGCGGGTCACCGAGATGCCGAACTCACGTGGGAACGCCCGGCTCAGGCGGTAGGGGGAGGCACCGAGCGACTCGGCCAGGGAGAACAGCGTGTCCGAGGCCGGGTCTCCTTCGGTGATCGCCTCGCGGGCGGCTGCCACGAGGTCCCGGTCGTGTCGGGCGGACGCTCCGGCGATCGGTGTCCCCGCGGCGGTGATCCGGCCGATGGCGGTCGAGAGGAGAGCCAACAGTTCCTCCGCGAGCGCGTAGTCGACATCTCCCGACTCCGCGGCACGGAGGAGGCGGCGGTGGGCCAGGTCCAGGCGCGCGTCGACGTAGACGGTGTGCGCGGCCTGCCCCGCGGTGTCCCCGGCCAGGGAGCGCCACAGCTTCGGCGTCACGCTGATCGCCGTGCAGACGTCGCCGCCGGCAGGGTGGGCGAAGCTCTCCTCCTCGCCCGGGGAGCCCACATAGGCCAGAGTCGCGTCGATGTCGGCGGGCACGCCGGCGGCCCGCCTGCGGAAACGGCCTCGGCGCACGAGCACCACGCGATACTCGCCGCAGACTTCCGGTACCGACCAGTGGGTGTGGTCGTCGCGGCAGGTCACCGAGCTGATGCCGAAGTCGGGACGGGTGGCGACGGGAACGGCGGTGAGCACCTTTCGAACGCTACGCGGCCGGTCTGACAGCCGCGGCAAGGATGTTCAAGACGGGGGCCTGCCGCCAGGAGCACGCTGGCGGGGTGCGAGGGGCCGTCTCCTTCGCGCCTCGCCCGTACCGACATCAGGAGTCATCGGCATGCCTGCTCTCGAACAGCTCAGCACCGTGGTCATCGACTGCGCCGATCCGGCCGCGCTCGCCGCGTTCTACCAGAAGGCCACCGGGTGGGAGATCACCTACAGCGACCAGGACTTCGCGTCGCTGGGCGCCGGCGACGGCACCCCGGTCCAACTCGCCTTCGTCCGCGTGGAGGGCTACCAGGCACCCGGCTGGCCCGACGGCGCCAAGCACACGCACCTCGACTTCACCGTCACCAACCTGGAGGGCGCGACGGAGGAACTGCTCGGTATCGGAGCTTCCCGGCACGAGTTCCAGCCGGGCGACGGCCAGTGGATCGTCCTCACCGACCCCGAGGGCCACCCGTTCTGCCTGACACCCGTCACCACCGGCAACTGAGCCCCGCACGGAGGAGACCGACCCATGGCATCCATCCACCGCGACATCCTGATCGACGACTCGGCCGAGAACGTCTGGGCCGCCATCCGTGACTTCGGCGAGGTCCACAAACGCCTCGCACCGGGCTTCGTCACCGATACCCGCGTCGAGGGCGACATCAGGATCGTGACCTTCGCCAGCGGCACCGTCGTGCACGAGCTGATCGTCGACATCGACGACCAGGCCCGGCGCATCGCCTACGCGGTGGTCGGCGGCTCCCTGGAGCCCGAGCACCACCATGCGTCCATGCAGGTCTTCGGCGACACCGAGGGTCGCAGTCACTTCGTCTGGATCATCGACGTGACGCCGGACAGCTTCGGGGAGCCCATCGCCGAAATGGTCGGCCAGGGCATCCACGTGATCAAGCGCACCCTTGACCGAGAAGCCACCCCTACCCACTGAACAACAGGCTGTCGGCACTCGGCCTGGTTTCAGTCCCGGTTGCGTTCACCCCCGTACAGCGGTCTCCGCAACCCGGCGCACGAGCCACTCCGCCGCGGGTCAAGACCTGTGCGGCCACGACCACGGAACGACGGCGGGCCCGACCGCAGTGCGGTCGGGCCCGCCGTCCGCCCTGCCGGGCGGATGCGTGGAAGTCCGGGCAGGCGCGGAGGAACTCTTCCTGGGCCGGGCGGTCGTCGGACGGCGAGCCTGTCAGCGCTGATCACGCGGCACGTTCTGCGACCCACCCGCCGGCGTCGGACCGGCAACCACCAGGTCGGCAAGGCCGTCGAGGATGCGATCGAGGCCGAAGGTGAACTCGTCGTGCGGTTCGCTGATGTCCGTTGCCGTGATGACAGCGTGCAGGGCGGGGAGCCGGCCGGGGTCGACCAACCTGGCGAGCTGTTGCTGATAGGAGGTCATGAGCTCACCTGGAGTGCGGTTCTGAGCGCGCGCCGCGGTCAGGATGACGGCCTCCTGGGTGGCGGTGTTGCGGACGTAGCCACTGACCAGCATGACCGCGGACAGACGTTGCGGCGGGGTTAGCCCGGTGCGGTCGAACGCGGCAAGAGCCCGGTCCAGCCAGCTGAGCTGATGCGGCATCGCGGGCGGGCCGTCGGCGGCGATCTGCAGGACCCATGGATGCTCGCGCAGTACTGCCAGATGGGCATGGGCCCATCCGGTCAGGCCTGCTCGCCAGTCCTCACCGGGCTGCGGCGCGTCGGGCGGGGTGTCGAAGACGGCGTCGGCCATGAGCGCGAGGAGTTCGTCCTTGCTGGACACATGCCGGTACAGGGCCATGGTGGTCGCGCCGAGGTGGGTGGCCACCCGCTTCATGGAGACCGCCGCCAGACCCTGGGCGCCGGCGACAGCCACCCCGCCGGACACCACCTTCCGCAGGGTGAGGTGGGGCCGGGGTCGAGGGTTCTCATCCACGTCTACTCCCTGTCTCTTGCGCGTCGTTCCATCAAGTGTATAACGTACACATCGAAGCGTACGGCATACACATTGGCACGTGACTCGGGGGCTCTCCATGGACGTTCTCATTTCCGGCGCAGGCATCGCAGGGCCGGCCCTGGCCTTCTGGCTGCGACAGGACGGCCACGCCGTCACCGTGGTGGACCGCGCACCTGAGATGCGTGCGAGCGGCCACGCGGTCGACATCCGCGGCGCGGCCGTCGAGGTCGTCGCCCGGATGGGGTTGCTGAACCAGGTCCGTGCGGCCGACACCGACAAGCAGGGCATGGCCTGGGTGGACGACTCGGGCAAGCGGGTGGTGAGCGTTCCTTCGGGGTTCGCCGAGGTCGCTCCCGAGGATGTCGAGATCCCGCGCGGTTCGTTGTCGGACATCCTGTTCGAGGCCACCCGCGACACGGTGGAGTACGTCTTCGGTGACCGCATCGCCGCCATGCGGCAGGACGCCGAGGGCGTCGACGTCACCTTCGAACACGGTTCTCCTCGGCGCTACCACCTGGTGATCGGCGCGGACGGCCTGCACTCGACCACCCGGGCGATGGCCTTCGGCCCCGAAACCGACTACGTGCGGCACCTCGGCCTGCACATGGCGATCTTCACCACCGAAAACCGCCTCGACCTGGACCGCTTCGAGTTGGCCCACATGACCCCGGGACGGCTCGCCACCCTCACCCACAGCAACGGCGAGTCCGGAGCCCGCGCCGCGTTCTTCTTCGCCAGCCCCGCCGGCCCCGCCGACACCCCCGATCACCGCGATGTCGAGGCACAGCGCGCCATGGTCGCCGATGCCTTCGCCAACGCGGGCTGGGAGATTCCCCGCCTGCTGCGAGAACTGCGCACCGCCCCCGACTTCTACTGCGACTCCACCAGCCAGGTGGTGATGGACCGTTGGTCGGCCGGCCGGGTAGCACTGCTCGGCGACGCCGCCTACAGCCCCTCCCCGCTGTCGGGCCAGGGCAGCAGCCTCGCACTGGTCGGCGCGTACGTCCTGGCGAGCGAGCTCGGCCGGGCCCAGGGCGACCACACCGCCGCCTTCGCCGGCTACGAGACCAGGATGCGCGACTACGTCCAGCAGAACCAGAAGCTGGCCAAGGACAACGTCACCCGCTTCGCGCCCACCTCCTGGGGAGCGATCCGCTTCCAGAACCTGGCCATCAAGACCATGAAGTACCTGCCCTGGCGCGGCTACATCATCAAGCAGGCCACCCAGGGACTGCGCGAAGCCTCCAACGCCATCGCCCTCGACGCCTGACACCGGGTGCGTGTGCCGCTCACGTCATGCGGCCCGCCGCACCGGATCGACCAGCGCGAAAGGCACAGCCGACGACTCCGGCCCCGGTTCTTGGTCTCGGTTCACGATCCGGCCGACTCGGCGCCGCGCCTCGCCGGGTTCGGGGCCGCTGTCCCCGAGCGCGGCGAACACCTGACCCGTTCGCCCGGCCTCCGCCTCGGATCGGGGAGCGGCCGGGCGTGCTCGCGCCCGGCCGGTCAGGGCCGCCGTCGCGGAAGCAGTGACGCGGGCAGCAGCGCCAGCGCGAGCAGGACCGCCGCGACCTCGTACGCGATCCGGAAGCCCGCCGGGTCCGCGCCCGCCGAGCCCAGCACCACGGAGGTGAGCGCCGTCCCCACCGACGCGCACAGCTGCGAGTTGATGCTCAACGCGGTGCTCGCCGCGGCCATTCGGTCCTTCGGCAGGTCGCGGCTCGCGGTCGTCATCGTCGGCATCAGCACCATCCCGGAGCCGACGCCCATCACCATCGCCGAGCAGACGACCCGCCAGGCCGCCACCCCGTCCGTCCCGACCTGAATCGCCGTCAGTGCCATCCCGAGCGCTCCCACCGCGATCCCGGCCGGGATCAGCCGCCGCGGCGACGCCTTGTCGATGCGCCGCGCGGCGATCTGCATCGTCGCGCCGACGGTGAGCCCGACCGGCGCGCCCAGCACTCCCGCCGCCGTCGCGCCCATGCCCCGGACCTGCTGCCAGTACAGCGGCCCGAGCAGCAACGATCCGAAGTAGCCGAGTGTGAACAGCGCGAGCGTGCCGATCCCGACGGCGAACGTGCGGTCGCGCAGCAGCCGCAGGTCGAGCAGCGGCTCACGGGCCGTCAGCGCGCGCCGCACGAAGGCGGCGACGAGTACGGCACCGGCCAGGGTGGGGACGATCGCGCCAGGCGCGGCGAAGTCACCGCGCTCCGCGCCCCGGGCCAGCCCGAACAGCAGCAGCGCGAGGCCCGGCGAGAGCGTCAGCAGGCCCGGGACGTCCAGCTTGGGCGCGGATGAGGTGCTGACCGGCGCGTCGGGCCGGAGCAGCTTCGCGGCGAGCGCCAGCGCTGCCGCGCCCACGGGCAGGTTGACGAGGAAGATCCAGTGCCAGGACACGGTGTCGATCAGCCAGCCGCCCAGGATCGGCCCAGCGGCCGGTCCGACGAGGATGGGAAGCCCGAGCAGCGCCATCGCCCGCCCGAGCCGTGCACGGTCCGCGGCGCGCATCACCATCGCCATACCGACGGGCATGAGCAGCCCGCCGCCGAGCCCCTGCACCGCGCGGAACGCGATCAGGCTGCCCGCGTCCCACGCGCACGCGGCGAGCAGCGACCCGAGCGTGAACAGCGCGAGGGCGGTCAGGTAGGCGCGCTTGGCGCCGATCCGTCCCATCGCCCACCCCGCGGTCGGGATGACGGCGGCGAGCGCGAGCGTGTACGCGGTGGCGGTCCACTGGATCGTCGCCAGCGGGGCGCGGAAGGCCTCGGAGAGGCTGCGCAGCGCGACGTTGACGATCGTCATGTCGAGTACCGACATCAGCGAGCCGATGATCACGACGGCGATCGCGCGGTTGAACACCGCGGACGCCCTCCGGTGCTCCTCCGGCGATGACTCGACTGCCGCTACTGCGGCCTGTGTCGCTGCCATCTCCCGAGCCCCCTTCAGCCCTCGTAGGGCCGGGTCGCGCGAGCCGCCCGCAGCGCCCGCCCCCACCAGGCCAGCTGGCCGAGCATGCCCTTGGCCGCGCCCTCGCACACGGCCGTGTCGCGCGGCGCACCGTTCTCCGCGAGGCCCGACCACGGCGCGTGCAGGCTGACGGAGTCGCGCACCGTCATGGCGTGCAGCTCGGCGAAGACCAGCCGGAGCTGCTCGACGGCGCGCAGGCCCCCGCCGAGCCCGCCGTAGGAGACGAAGCCGACCGGCTTGGCGTGCCACTGCCCGTGGTGCCAGTCGATGAGGTTCTTCAGTGCGGCCGGGAAGCTGTGGTTGTACTCGGGGGTGACGATGACGAAGGCGTCGGCTGCGTCCAGACGCGGTGTGACGTCTGCCAGTGCGGCTACGGCCTCCGGGCTCGGAGTGCCGCCCCAGCCGGGCATGACGAGCGGCAGTTGGACGTCCAGGAGGTCGATGACGTCCAGTTCCAGCCCTGCGTGGCCCACCGCGGTGCCGAGGAACCAGTCGGTGACGGCGCGGCCCACACGGCCCTCGCGAACGCTGCCGACGATGACGGCAACGCGCAGCGGCGCGTCCTCGTGAGCAACGGTGGCCGTGGGCACGGCTTCGGTGGCAGGCATGGCGATGTCCCCTCCTTGAGCGGGTCGGCCGCCCGCTGCGGCTCCCGCTCCGGTAAAGTACAACGTACGTTGTTAAAAGTGCAACGCTCGTTGTAGATCGTGAGGAGGCAAGTGTGGGCAGCGGCAACGACGCCTGGATGGAGAGGGCCCGGCACGAGGTCCCGTCCCGGAAGCTGGAGAAGCAGCTCGCCATCGCGAGCGCGTCCTGCACGGTCTTCGGCCGTGAGGGCTACGCGCGCGCCTCGGTCGATGCGCTCGCCGCCGCGGCCGGCGTCTCGACGCGCACCCTCTACAACCACTTCCCCGGCGGCAAGGCGGAGCTCTTCCGCACCGTCGTCACCTGGACGTCGGGCGAGGTGCGGGACGCCCAACTCGCCCGAATGCAAGCCCTGCTGGACCCGGAACGCCCGCCGCACCCGGATGACCTGGAGCGCGACCTCGTCGCCCTGACCCGCGCGTTCGTCGGCCTGATCACCGACTTCCCGAACCACTTCGCACTCGTCCGCCACATCCACGCCGAGGCCGACCATGTGCCGCCCGAGGTGCTGGAGGCGTGGGAGGACGCCGGGCCGGGACCGGTCGGCCGCGCGCTCGCCGACATGATGGCAGGCCTCGCCGCGGCAGGCCTGATCGATGTGCACGGCGACGCGGCCCTGGCGAGTACTCACTTCATGGCGCTGACCTCACACACGATCGTGCAGCTCTCCCGCTACGGCGTCCTCCCGCTACCGAAGGAGGAGACCAACCGCTTGATCACCGGCGGCGTCGCCGCGTTCCTACGGGCGTACCGCGCCGGGTGATCCAGCGGCACCGCTCTCGCCGGGGGCCGCGGAAGGGGCTCAAGCGGAACGATCGGCTCCCGGGGTCACCCGCAGTGTGTCGATGTCGCGCGCCACAGGGTCGGGACGTGCTGGTAGCGCCTCGACCTCACGGCCGAGGACGGCACTCTCGGCCCGACGGAAACAGGAGCCGCCCACGCAGAACGCTCGGCCGGGAAACCCCGGCCGAGCGCCTGCGCACGGTGCTCGCGGCCTGACCAGCCGACCGCGTGTCGCGACGACTCCTGGAGACCGCCTTTCCGGTCGGGGCCTTCGCCGTGCCGTGGTCTCAGCTGGTCTCAGCTGGTCTCAGTTGGGGTTCTGGGCTCGCCGCCCGACCGCCGGGTGCCGGCCCGGAACCCTGGCCGACGGGGATCAGGCGGCGAAACTGAAGTACCCGTAGCTCGGTGCGGCGATGAAGGTCAGGTAGTTGTCGGCGCCCGCCGCGGCGACCGGGGTGAGTCGGTTGGTGGTGCTGCCGTCGCCGAGCTGGCCGTAGCCGTTGTAGCCCCAAGCCCGAACCGTGCCGTCGCTCAGCAGCGCCAGCGCGTGCACCTGACCGGCGGCGATGGACTTCACGTTGGCGAGGTTCGGGACGGCGACCGGGGTGAGCCGGTTGGTGTTGCTGCCGTCGCCGAGCTGGCCGTAGTTGTTGTAGCCCCAGGCCCGAACCGCACCGTCACCCAGCAGGGCGTAGGTGGAGTTGCCGCCGGCCGCCAGGGAGCGGGCATTGGCGAGGTTCTGGACGGCGGCCGCGGTGGAGCGGTTGGTGGTGCCGCCGTCTCCCAACTGACCGTAGCCGTTGTAACCCCACGCCCACACCAGGCCGTCGTTCAGCAGCGCCGCGCTGTGGTTCTGGCCGCCCACGAGCGACTGGGCGTTGTTCAGTCCGGCCACGGTGACCGGGTTGGAGCGATTGACGTTGCTGCCGTCGCCGAGCTGGCCGTATCCGTTGTAGCCCCAAGCCCGAACCGTGCCGTCGTTCAGCAGCGCCAGGCTGTGGTCGCAGCCGGCGGCGATCGCCCGCACACCGCTCAGCCCGGCCACGGTGACCGGGTTGGAGCGGTTGCTGTTGGTGCCGTCGCCGAGCTGGCCGTAGCCGTTGTAGCCCCACGCCCGAACCGTGCCGTCGTTCAGCAGCGCCAGGCTGTGGTGGCAGCCGGCGGCGATCGCCCGCACGTCGCTCAGCCCGGCCACGGTGCCGGGTGCCGCGTGGTTGGAGGTGCTGCCGTCGCCGAGCTGGCCGTAGCCGTTGTAGCCCCAGGCGTCCACCGTGCCGTTCCGCAGCAGGGCCAGGCCGAAACCGTCGGTGTTGGCCCCGCCCGCCACCAGCGAGGTGAGGTCGGCGCCGGTCAGCCCGGCGATCGCGCTGGGTGTGGACCGGCTGCTGGTGTCCGCCGCGCCCAGCTGGTAGGTGGAGTTGCTCCCCCAGCCCTTCGCCCGGCTGTCCTCGGCGGTGGCACTCGTCGGCAGCGCCAGCGCCGCGAGCGAGGTCGCGCTCACCAGCAGGGCGGTCAGGATCCGACGCGGGGCATTCGCACGCTCGACGCGCAACGGTCTCATGGCATCAGTCGCTTTCGTCAGGGCCCACACAAGGGTTGGGCGGCTTGACAGTCCTGGACGGCGGCAGTGCGCGGATGGCGCTGGACCCGCCGGGGAGGAGGCTCCCAAGCGGATCGTCCGCATACAAGCCAGGCGCGCCGCCACAGCTCCGGGCGTTCGCGAGTTCACTCGTCCGGACCACGAGCCACTCCGCCGCAGGTCAGAGCCTCTGACACCGAGGCCCGGGCGACTCCAACGGCCGCCGTGTGCCGGATGATAGGGGCAACGGATGTGAGGGGCAGCGCGGTGACGGACAGCGAATCCATCGGGTCGGAGTCGGACCTTCGGTCGAACGGTCGGGGGTCCGAGACCGCCGTCGCCGGCGCCCGGTCCGAGGTCGGGGTCGGGGAGGCACCCGCCCCGAGTGCGGAGGCCCGGGACGGGAGTACGCGGCCTCGGCGTTCCCTGCGCCGGCGGCTGGCCGTGGCTGTCCTGGTCCTCGTGGTGCTGTGCCTCCCGCCCTGGTGGACGCTGTTCGCCTCCGGCGTCCACTGGCCGTTCCCGGTCTTCCTGGTCGGCACGGTCGTCCTCGCCCTCTGGCCGGCCTTGTTCCCGTTCCTGATGGTCGCGGGCCACGGGGCACGACGGAACGACCGGGCCGCTCGCGTCGCGGACACCTCCCTCGGGGTGGTCTGGGTGCTGTTCACCTGGTCGGTGCTGGGCGCCTCGGTGGACCTCGTGCTGAGCGGGCTGGACGTCGGCGGCACCGATCGGGCCAGGGCCGTCGCCCTGGCCGTCGCCGTGGTCTCGGCCGGGCTGCTCGGCTGGGGACACTACGAGGCGATGCGCGTGCCCCGCGTGAAGCGGCTGGATGTGCGCGTCCCACGGCTCGGCGGCGGCCTGGACGGGACCCGCGTCGTGGTGCTGGCCGACACCCACTACGGGCCGATCGACCGGGCGAACTGGTCGGCGCGAGTCGCCGAGGCGGTCAACGCGCTCGACGCGGACGTCGTGGTCCACGCCGGCGACATCGCCGACGGCACCCCCGCCCAGCGCCGGGAGCAGTCCGCGCCGCTCGGCACGATCCGGTCGCGACTGGCCAAGGTCTATGTCACGGGAAACCACGAGTACTCCGGTCAGGCCCAGGGCTGGCTGGACCGGATGGCGGATCTGGGCTGGGAACCGCTGCACAACCGCCACGTCACGGTGGAGCGCGGCGGGGACTCCCTGGTGCTCGCGGGTGTGGACGACGTGACCGCGGAGTCCTCCGGCCTGGCCGGACACCGCGCGAACCTGCTCGGCGCGCTGGCGGGGGCGGACCCGGCCCGGCCCGTCCTGCTCGTCGCCCACCAGCCCAAGTACGTCCCGCAGGCCGCTGCCGCCGGCATCGACCTGCAGGTCTCCGGGCACACCCACGGCGGCCAGATCTGGCCGTTCAACTTCCTCGTCCGGCTGGACCAGCCGGTGGTGCACGGCCTGAGCCGACACGGGGAACGGACCCAGCTCTACACCAGCCGGGGCACCGGCTTCTGGGGGCCGCCCTTCCGGGTCTTCGCACCGAGCGAGATCACCCTGCTCACGCTGCGCTCGGGCGGTGCCTCGCCCGCGGCGTAGCGCACCGGAGACGGCCACGGTCGGCCACGGTCGGCCTCGGACCTGGTGCGTCGGTCGTGCGGCCGGCGCCACCGCGCGCCTGTTCGCGGCCCTGGTCAGTGGGGCTCGGCCGGCGCCGCGGCCTCCCAGGCGAACCCGTCCGGGTCGGTGAAGGGGCCGGCGGTGCTGCCGATCGCGAGTCGGTGCGATCCGGTGCCGTCGGGAGAGACGCCGGCGTCCTTGGCGAGGGCGCGGCGCTTGTAGAGCGCCAGTTTGACGGGGCTGGAGCCGGCGGCGAACTCGACGTACACGCGGCCGAAGCTCTTCGCCACGCTGAGGCCCCGGTCGAGGTAGAAGCGTTTGCTCGCGGCCACGTCGGCGACTCCCAGCAGGAGCACGACCGCGTCGATCTGCCCGGTGGCCGGCCCGGTGTCCTTCTTCGCCGAGGTGGCGACCTTCCAGATCGTCCCGTCCGGGGCCTGTACGACACCGCCGTAGCCCCAGAGCGACTTCGCGGCCGGCTTCAGCGAGGTGGCACCGGCGTCGAGGGCGGCGGCGACGAGGCTCTTGACGGTGGCCGGCCGGGACACCGTGAGCGACAGGGTGAAGCCGCGGAAGCCGGTCGTCGGTTCCGCTCCGGCCCGCAGGCGCAGCCGCGCCTGCGGGCCGAAGGCGGTGGTGTAGAAGAGCTCGGCGGCCGCGGGGTCGGCCACGTCGAGGGTGAGGGACTCGATGGAGGTCATGGCTGCCACGCTAGGTGCGGGTCGGCGGCCGGTGCTTCTCGAATCCTGACCGGTCCCATCGGGACGACGGCCGTGGTGCTCTCCGTGGCCGGACCCCGGGGCCACGGGTGGGCCGCGCCCGCTCGCCCCTCACGACCCACCGGGGTCCACGAAGCCCGACTCGTAGGCGGCGACCACCGCCTGGGTGCGGTCGCGGGCGCCGATCTTGCCGAGCAGGGAGCCGACGTGGGTCTTGACGGTCTGGACGCCGAGGACGAGCTCGGCGGCGATCTCGGCGTTGGACATGCCGCGGGCCATCAGGCGCAGCACCTGCGCCTCCCGCTCGGTGAGCGCGGCCCGGTCCATGGCGGCGCGGGCGGCCGGGTTGTCGCGGCCCGCGGCCAGGCGGCGGATCGCGGCCGGGAAGAGCAGCGACTCACCGGCCGCCACCAGCCGGACGGCCTGCGCGATCTCGGCGGGGCGGGAGCGCTTCAGCAGGAAACCGTCCGCGCCGGCCCGCAGCGCCTGGTGGACGTAGTCGTCGTTCTCGAAGGTGGTCAGCACCAGGATCTTCGGCGGCGTGGCCGAGGCGCGCAGCAGGGCGCGGGTCGCGGCGAGGCCGTCCATCTCGGGCATCCGCACGTCCATCAGCACCACGTGCGGACGCAACCGCCCCACCAGGGGCAGGACCTGGGAGCCGTCCGAGGCCTCACCGACGACCCGCAGGCCGTCCTGGACCGAGAGCACGGCCCGCAGGCCGGCGCGGACGAGCTCCTCGTCGTCGGCGAGCAGGATGTCGATCATCACGCGCCCAAGCGTAGGGGCAGCCGCACCCGCAGCTGCCAGCTGCCGTCCGCCGGGCCCGCGGTGGCCTCGCCGCCGAGCAGGGCGGCCCGTTCCCGGATGCCGCGCAGGCCCGCTCCCCTGGTCTGCCGCCAGGGCTGACCCGTGCCCAGCGGGTTGGCGCAGTGCAGCCGGAGCTGCCCGTCCCGCACCTCGATCCGGAGCTGGAGGGCCGCGCCCGGGGCGTGCCGCAGCGCGTTGGTGACGGCCTCCTGCACGATCCGGTGCGATTCGCGCGAGAGCACGCCCGGCAGTTGGGCCGCCGCCACCTCGATCCGGGCCTCGACCCGGGTGCCCGCGGCTCGGGCGGTCTCCAGCAGGGAGGCGACCTGGTCGAGGCCCGGCTGCTCGGTGGTGGCCGCCTCGGGCGTCTCGCGCAGCAGCATCAGGGTGCGCTCCAGGTCCTCCATCGCGCGTCGGCCGATGTCCTCGATCACCCCCAGCGCCTTCTCGACGAAGACCAGGTCACCGGCCCCGACCTCGCGGGCCGCGCCTGCCTGCAGGACCGTCACCGTCAGCGCGTGCCCGATGGAGTCGTGCAGCTCGCGGGCGAGCCGGTTGCGCTCCAGCAGCCGTTCGGCGCGCAGTTCGGCAGCCGCCAGCCGCTCGGCGGCCGATGCTCCCAGCATCGCCGCGGCCAGGGCGAGTTGGGCCCGCCCGGCCAACTGGACCAGGGCCAGCGTGAGCAGCAGGACGACGGGAGCCAGCAGCGGGTACCAGAGCTGTCCGGCCTCGGCGGGCAGGCTCACGCCGTAGACCCGGGGGCCGGTCGGCCGGCCGGGCGCCGCGCACAGGGCCACCACGGCCGACAGCGTGTGGATCGTCAGGTAGCCCACCGCCGTGCCGAGCGCGACGCGGCCGTAGAGCCAGGCGGCGGTGCGGCGGCGGTCCGCCCAGGAGCGCGAGGGCGCGATCCCGATCGCGTCCGGGTCCTCGGGGCGCAGCAGCAGTCGGCCCTGCAGGCCCTCGGCATGCCGCGTGCCGGGGATCATCGCGGCCGCCGTGAGCAGCACGGCGCAGACCGCGCCGCCGAGCGTCAGGACCTGGGCGGTGGACCGGCCCGTGGTGCCCGGGTAGATCAGCACCACCACCCCGTAGAACACCATGCCGATCAGCAGGTGCAGCCATCTGGTCCAGAACACCGAGCGGCGGATCGTCTTCACCGCCTCATCGTGCCAGGCCACGCGGGTCGAGCGGCTCCCTCTCGGGAGGGAGGCGCCGCCCCCGCGCGAGTGAGGCACTCCCCTCTCGGGAGGGAAGTGCCGCAGTGGGGGCGCGCGGTTGGCTGGCGGAGCCGGGTCAGCGGACGCGGCAGGAGCGGAAGGAGGCACCGTGATCGAGGTCCACGGCCTCAGCAAGGTGTACGGGGAGAAGCCGGTGGTGTCGGAGCTGAGCTTCCGGGTGGAGCCGGGGCGGGTGACCGGCTTCCTGGGGCCCAACGGCGCGGGGAAGTCGACGACCATGCGGATGATCCTCGGGCTGGACCGGCCCACCGCCGGCCGCGCCCTGGTGGCCGGCCGCCCGTACGCGGAGATCGCCGCGCCGCTCCGCGAGGTCGGCGCGCTGCTGGACGCCGACGCGGTGCACGGCGGCCGCACGGCCCGCGGCCACCTGCGCTGCCTGGCCCGCAGCAACGGCCTCCCGGACCACCGGGTGGCGCACGTGCTCGCCCAGGCCGGCCTGACCGAGGCGGCCGGACGGCGGATCAAGGGCTTCTCGCTCGGCATGCGCCAGCGCCTGGGCGTGGCGGCGGCACTCCTCGGCGACCCCGGGGTGCTGCTGCTGGACGAGCCGGTGAACGGGCTCGACCCCGAGGGCATCCGGTGGATCCGCACCCTGCTGAGGTCGCTGGCCGCCGAGGGCCGCACCGTCCTGGTCTCCTCGCACCTGATGAGCGAGATGGCGCTGACGGCCGACCACCTGGTGGTGATCGGCCGGGGCAGGCTGCTGGCCGACCTGGGCACCACCGAGTTCATCGATGCCCACGGCCGGACCGCGGTCCGGGTCAGGGCCGTCGATCCGGTCAAGCTGGGCGCCCTGCTCGGCGGCTCCGACCTGCGGGCCGAGCCGGTCGGCGACGGCGCGTGGGAGGTGACGGGCACGGAGCCCGAGCGGATCGGTGAGCTGGCGGCCGCGAACGGCGTGGCCCTCTACGAACTCTCGGTCCGGCAGGACTCGTTGGAGGATGCCTTCATGCGGATGACCGCGGACGCCGTCGAGTACAAGGCGGTGCCGGCGTGAACGCCCGGGCCGTCCTGCGGTCGGAGTGGACCAAGGTCGGCACGCTGCCCTGGCTCTGGGCGCTGCCGGTCGGCGGGGTGGTCACCAGCATCGCCGCCTCGCTCATGGTCTGCGCCGCGTACGGGAACGTCCAGGACCTGTTCGTCCGGGACCCCAGCCTGGCCGTCTACTACGGCCTGTACTTCGGGCAACTCGCATTCGTCTGCTTCGGGGTGCTGCTGATCGGGCAGGAGTACAACTCCGGCACCATCCGCGGCTCGCTCACCGCCGTCCCCCGCCGCGGCCTGCTCTACGGGAGCAAGCTCGCGCTCGGCGCGGGCGTGGGACTCGCGGCGGGCCTCGCCTGCTCCGCCGGGTGCCTGCTGGTCGGCCGGGCGACCCTGTGGCGGGCCCACGTGGTCTGGAGCGACCCGGCTCCGGTGCGAGGCGTGGTGGCCTGCGCCCTCTACCCCGCGCTGCTGATGGTCTTCTGCCTGGGCGCCACCACGATGCTGCGCAACCTCACCGCCGCGATGGGACTCCTGGTGCCGGCCATCTTCCTGGGCACCAACCTGCTGAGCGGGGTCCCGGGGGCGCGAGCCGTCGTCCAGTTCCTGCCGGACCGCGCCGGCCAGTACGCCATGCGCTTCGCGGACGACCCGCACACGGTCTACGGCCACTGGACGGGCCTGGCCGTCATGGCCCTCTGGGCCGCCGCGGCCGCGTACGGCGGTCTGCGCACCCTGCGTGGCCGGGACGCGTAGCGGGGCTACCTGCGGAGCGCTTCGAGGGGCGTGTGAAGGGCTGCAACCAGCACGCGTCCACGGATTCCACTCATGGCCGGCGCCACCCTGCTGGCGTTGAGCGCCTGCGGCACGCACTCGTCGACCGCCGGACAGGCGGCCGCGGAGCGGGCACAGGGCCGGGTCAGGACCGCACCGCCGGGGCCGGACCTGCCGCACCGCTCCCCACCGCCCCTTGCTGCTCCGGAAGTTCGCGCCGCCGCCGGACCGGGGAGCAGAAGACGGGCAGGAAGGCCGTCGCCAGGAAGGCCGCGCCCACCCAGAGCGTGGTCCGCACCGAGGCCAGCTCACCGATCAGACCCGACACCGCGGAGCCGACCGCGAGCGCGCCCGTGAGCAGGAAGCGGAAGGTGGCGTTCATCCGGCCGAGCAGGGCGTCCGGCGTCGCCCGCTGCCGCAGGCTCACCCCCAGCACGTTGTCCATCCCGGTCTTGAACATGGCCAGCAGCCAGCCGGTCCCGGCCACCCACAGCCCGGGGCCACGGCCCACCAGCGGGACGAGCAGCCCCGCCGGCGCCAGCCAGAGGCCGAGCAGGCCGAGCGTGCGGCCGTAGCCCAGGCGCCTGGCGAGCGGCCGGGCGCAGCGGGCACCGAGCAGCAGGCCCACCCCGCCCATCGCCCAGAAGAGTCCCAACACGGCTGCTGAGTAGTGGAGTTCGCGGATGAACAGGACCGGGAGCATGGTGTTGACGATCTGCGAGCCGAGGTTGGTGAGGGCCGCGGTGAGCGCCAGCGCCCGCAACTCCCCGTTGCCGAAGACGTGCCGCACCCCCTCGGCGATCTGCGCGCCCAACCGCACGGCCGGCCCGGACAGCGGCGGGCCCGGCCGGGGCGCGGGTCGGATCGCGATCAGGCGCAGCGCCGAGGCCAGGAAGCTCGCGGCCGCGCCGGCCACGGCCACCGGGGCGGTGAGCAGTTGGACCAGCCCGCCGCCCGCGCCCCGGCCCGCCACATTGGCGAGGGCGATCAGGCTCACCACGGCGGCGTTCGCCCGGACCAGCCCCGCGCGCCCGACCAGCTGCGGCAGCACGCTCTGCGAGCCGACGTCGAAGAAGACGGTGGCGATGCCGCTCAGCAGCACGACCGCGTACAGCTGGGCGAGCGTGAGGGAGCCGAGCCACCAGGCCAGCGGGACGGTGGCGAGGATGACCGCCCGCAGCAGATCGGCACCGATCAGCACCCGCCGTTGCCGCATCCGGTCCACCCAGGCTCCGGCGGGCAGGCCGATCAGCAGGAAGGCGACCGTGCTGAGCGTGGCGAGCGCCCCGACCTGGCCGGGACTCGCGTCGAGCGCGGAGACGGCGATGAACGGGATGGCGACGTAGCCGACGTTGGTGCCGAGCTGGCTGAACGTCGTCGCGCTGAAGAGGGTACGGAAGTCGGCGTTGCGCCAAGGTGATTCGACCTGCATGGTCAGTTTCGTCCTGTGCTCGATGTCTCGGACACCCGATCTCGGCGGGCTCTCGATCCGGTGCCCCGCCGCGACGGGGCGCCGGGCGGGCCGGCGGCGGTCGGGGCAGCGGTGCCACTGCGTGGCCGGCGCTGACGGCGCGTCAGCCCCACGCCGATCAGCACCAGCGCCATGCCCGCCAACACCCGTCCCCCCACCCGCTCGCCGAGGACGATCGCGCCCAGCCCCACCGAGACCACCGGCAGCAGATAGCCGACGGTGGCCGCGGCGGTGGGTCCCTCGTCGGCGATCAACCGGGTGTTGAGGTGGAACGTGACACCCGTACCGAGGACACCCAGGACCACCACGGCGGCCACCGCGCCGAGCGTGGGCGTGGCCGATGCCGCTGCCGCCGGCCCCGCCGGCAACGCCAGGGAGCTCAGACCGGCGGCGGCGAGGAGTTGGGCGGCCGAGCGGGCCAGTGGCGCGCTCCCCGAACCGACCAGGTACCGGGCCATGTAGGCGAAGGCCACCGCGTAGCTGAGGGACGAGGCGAGCAGCGCCGCCCCGCCCCAGCCGGCCAGGCCGCCCCGCTGCCACGGGGCGAAGATGAGCACCGCGCCGCCGAAGCCGACCAGCAACCCGGCCACCCGGACCGGACCGAGGCCGCGCTCCGTGCCGAGCGCGGTCCCGATGGCCAGGGACCACAGCGGAGTGGTGGCGTTCAGCACGCCGGCCACGCCGGAGTCGACGCTCTGTTCGGCGATGCCCTGCAGGAAGAACGGCAGCGCGTTGCAGAAGAAGGCCGCCACCACGAGGTGGCCCCAGGTCCGCCGGTCGCGCGGCAGCCGGCCGCCACGGGCGCGGGCCAGGAGCAGCAGCACCCCCGCTCCCAGCAGGCTGCGGATGACGGTGATGTGCAGCGGGGAGAGGCCGCCGTCCAGGGCGAGCTTGATCCACAGGAAGCCCGATCCCCACAGCAGCGCGAGGACGGCCATCCGGACGAGGGTCGCGCGCGAGCCGCTGAGCACTGTCCACCTCCCCGGTCGGTCCTTTCGGCTCCTCGTACGGTCTCCCGGGGATCGCTGTAAGACAAGCGAAAAGATCTGCAGGGAGGATTAAGCTCACCTACATGCTTGATGTGCGACGCATGCAGTTGCTGCGGGCCGTGGTCACCAGCGGCTCGGTCACCGCGGCGGCCCGGAACCTCGGATACACCCCGTCCGCCGTCAGCCAGCAGATGGCGGCCCTGGAGAAGGAGGCCGGGATCGAGCTGCTGGAGCGCACCGGACGCGGGGTGCGCCCGACGGAGGCCGGGCGGCTGCTCACCGACCACGCGGCCGCCATCGGCCGGCACGTCGCCGAGGCGGAGACCGCGCTGGCCGAGCTGCGGGCCGGACGAACCGGCCGGCTGGCGGTCCGCTACTTCGCCACGGCGGGAGCGACCATGGTGGTCCCCGCCGTGGCGGCGCTGCGCCGGGAGCAACCCGGCATCCGGATCGAACTGCGGCTGAGCGACCCCGAGGAGTCGCTCCCCGAGGTGCGGGCGCGCGGCGCCGACGTGGCCCTCGTGGTCCGCCCGCCGGACCACGGGCCGGTCGACGGCATCCGGTTCACGCACCTGGCCGACGACCACTACCTCGCCGTCCTGCCCAGCGGCCACCGGCTCGCCGCGAAGGAGCGGCTCGACCTGGCCGACCTCGCCGACGAGCCGTGGGTCGGCAGCGACACGCCCGGTCCCTGCCTGGACCCGGTCCTCCAGGCCTGCGGCGCGGCCGGGTTCAGCCCGGACTTCGTCGTCGAGAGCGGCGACTACGCCACGGCGCAGGGGTTCGTCGCCGCCGGGCTCGGCGTCGGCCTGATCCCGCGGATGGGGCTGGGCAGCCGCCACCCGGGCGTGGTCGTGCGCGCGGTCCGCAACCCGGAGCCGGTGCGGGCGGTCTACGCGGCGGTGCGGGCCGCGGCGCCCACCCGCCCCGCGCTGAGCCGGCTACTCGACGCACTGCGGGAGGCGGCCGGGAACGTGACGGTGCACCAGTCGGCGCCGTGATCGCCCACCACCTCGGCCCACCCCGCGTGCCAGACTGCGGCGACCGGTCAACAGCGCCTGGCGGGAGGGCCCTTGAAAATCTTCATTTCATCGGACATGGAGGGGACGGCCGGGGTGGTCGACTGGGAGCAGTGCCGCTCCTCCGGCGCCGACCACGGCCACTACCGGGAGTTGCTGCTGCAGGAGGTCAACGCGGCGATCGAGGGCGCCGAGAGCGGCGGCGCGAGCGCGTTCCTGGTCAACGACTCGCACGGGGCGATGGCCAACCTGCGCCCGGACGCCCTGGCCGGCCGGGCCCGCTACCTGGCCGGCCGGCACAAGCCGTTCTACATGATGCAGGGCCTCGACCCCTCCTACGACGGCGTCTTCTTCGTCTCGTACCACGGCTCGATGGGCGGCCCCGTCTCGACGCTCTCGCACACCTACAACCCGCGCGCCATCGCCGAGGTGCGGCTGAACGGGCTGCCCGCCGGCGAGAGCGGGATCAACGCGCTGGTGGCGCTCGGGCACGGCGTCCCGATCCTGCTGATCACCGGCGACGAGGTGACGGCGCGGGAGGCACGGCCGTTCTGCCCGGGGGTGCGCGCCGCGGTGGTGAAGACCTCGGTGTCGCGCTTCGCCGCCGACAGCCTGCACCCGCAGGAGGCCCAGGACCTGATCCGGGCCACCGCCCGGTTGGCGGTCGCGGAGGCGGACCAGGCGGCCCTGCCCGCGATCGAGCTGCCCGCCACCCTGATCGTCCGGTTCCGCGACGCCGGCCTCGCCGAGCTGGCCACCTGGGTCAACGGTGTGCTGCCGGTCGACGAGCTGACGGTGCGGATCACCGACGACGACCCGCTGCGGCTCTACCGGGCCTTCGTCACCGTCGTACTGCTCAGCCGCGCGCTGCCCGAGTGAGCGGGCGGCCCGGCCCGGCCCGCGGTACGGGTAGCGGTCCCTGATCCGCCGGCCGGGCGGCCGGGCCGGCGGACGGAAATCCCTGGCCGCTCGCGCCACTCACTGGGATGATCCGCCCATGACTGAGGAAATGCGGACATTCGAGGAGCTGGTGGCCGAGGCCGAGCAGGCCCCGGTCACGGGCTGGGACTTCTCCTGGCTGGCCGGCCGGGCCACCGAGCAGCGCCCGTCCTGGGGCTACCAGCGGCTGCTCGGCGAGCGGCTGGCCGGCGCCCGGGCGGCACTTGACCTGCAGACCGGCGGTGGCGAGGTGCTGGCCGGCGCCTCGGCCCGCGCGCCGCTGACCGTGGCGACCGAGGGCTGGCCGCCGAACGTGGCGCGGGCGACCCGGCTGCTGCACCCGCTGGGCGTGGCCGTGGTGGCGGACGAGGACCGGCCGCCGCTGCCCTTCGCCGACCAGGCCTTCGACCTGGTGACCAGCCGGCACCCGGTGACGGTGTGGTGGGAGGAGATCGCCCGGGTGCTGCGGCCCGGCGGCGGCTACTTCTCCCAGCAGGTGGGCCCGGCCAGCGTCTTCGAGCTGGTGGAGTTCTTCCTCGGCCCGCAGCCCGAGCAGGTGCGCGCCGGGCGCCACCCGGAGCACGCCCGGCAGGCCGCCGAGGCCGCCGGGCTGCGGGTGGTCGACCTGCGGTCCGAGTCACTGCGCACGGAGTTCTTCGACATCGGCGCGGTGGTCTACTTCCTGCGCAAGGTGATCTGGATGGTGCCGGACTTCACCGTCGAGCGGTACTGGGAGAAGCTCCGCGAGCTGGACGAACTGATCCGCCACCAGGGCCCGTTCACGGCCACGACCGCGCGCTTCCTGATCGAGGCGCGCAAGCCCGCCTGAGGAGCGCCAACGCCCGCCCGACTCACGGGCGGGCCGCGCCAGGGGGCGCGCGCGGCCCGCCCGCGCCCCCTGGCGCGGCCAATCCCGGCGAACCGGCCCGGGCAAGCGCACCGCGCCCTAGACTGACGCACAGTCACAGAGCCGTCGCAGCCCGCGAGTGGCGCCGGAGCGCGCCCGGAACGCGCCCGGAGCGCCATGGGTCGCGGGCCGCCCGCACCGAGCGAGGTGAGCCGTCATCACCGAGACACCACCCCCCGAACTCGCCGCCTGGCTGCACGGGCTCGACGAGGAGCGGCTCTACCGCCTGCTGCGCGCCCGGCCCGACACCGCCGGCGTGCCCGAGCCCGCGCGCCTGACCGAGCTGGCCGAGCGGCTGGCCCGCCCGGCCGCGGTGGGCGCCGTGCTGCGCCGTCTGCCGCTGCCCTGCCTGCAGGCCGCCGAGGCGCTGGTCGCGCTCGGCGGTCCGGCCCCCCGCTCCGAGTTGGCCCGACTGCTGGACGCGCGCGAGGGCGAGCGGGCGGCGGGCCTGGACACCGCGCTGCTGGCGCTGTCCGGCCAGGCCCTGGTCTGGCCGGACGCGCACGACCGGCTGGCCTGCGTCCCGGCGCTGCGCCAGGTCTGGCCCGACGCACTCGGCCTGGAGCCTCCGGTCACCGAGCTGCTGGCCGAGGCCACCGGCGATGAGCTGCGCTCCATCCTGGCCCTGCTACGGCTGCGGGTGCCCGCCACCAAGCAGCAGCGGCTGACCCTGCTCGCCGAGCGGTTCGCCGAACCCGGCTGGCTGACCGCGGTGTTGGCCGGCGCCCCGCCCGGGGTGGGTGAGCTGCTGGCGCAGGGCGCGCGGTCCGGGGTGGTGCGCCAGGCGCTGGTGGGCGCCGCCTCGGGTGAGGCGGGGCGCGCGGCGCGCTGGGCGCGCGAGCGCGGGCTGCTGGTGCGGTCCCACCACGGGTACGGGTCGGCCCGGATGCCCGCCGAGGTCACCCTCGCGCTGCGCGGCCCCGGCTGGCACGCCCCGTTCGATCCGGCGCCGCCCGAGCCCGACCTGGTGCGGGTCGGCCCGCCGGAGGTGGAGCGCGAGGCCGTCGCGGCCGCGACCACCTTCGCGTCCCAGGCCGCCTCGGTGCTCGCCGAGTGCGTGGCCCGCCCGCCTGCGCTGCTCAAGAGCGGCGGGGTCGGCCCGCGCGAGCTGGGCCGGCTCGGACGGCAGACCCAGTGCCCCGAGCCGGTGGTGCGGCTGGTGCTGGAGAGCGCGGCCGCGGCCGGGCTGCTGACCGGCGCGGCCGACCCGGGCCCGAGCCGCGCGAGCCGCCCGAACGGCAGGGGCGGCCCGCGCCGGACGGTCGCCCCGAGCAAGCACCCCGCGACCGACCCGGAGTCGGGCGGCGGCCAACTGCTGGTCACCGCGGCGTACGACACGTGGGTGCGGCGGGACCCGGCCCGGCAACTGGTCGAACTGGCGCTGGCCTGGTGGACGCTGCCGTTCACCCCGACCGCCGCCCAGGACCGCGAGGGCAAGGCGTGGCCGGCCCTGATCAGCCGCCCGCCCAGCCAGAGCTGCCGGCACGCCAGGCGCGGGGTGCTCACCGCGGCCGCCCGGCTGCCCGCCGGGCGGGGCGCGGCGCGGGCGAGCGGCCTGGGCCGGCTGGCCGCCTGGCACCGCCCGCTGGCCGATCAACTCCCCCAGGACGGCACACCGTTCGCCACGGTGATCCGGGAGACCGAGCTGCTCGGCCTGGTCGCGCGCGGCACCCTGTCACCGCTCGGCGCCGCACTCGCCGAGCAGTGCGCCGAGCGGCCGACGGCGCTGCTGGACTGCGCCGCGCGGCTGCTCCCGGCCGCGACGGGCCGAGCCCTGCTGGGCACCGACCTGACAGCGGTGGTGACCGGGCCGCCGACCGGCCCCCTGGCCGCCCTGCTGGACGCGGCCGCCGACCGGGAGGCCCACGGCACCGCCTCGATCTGGCGGTTCAGCCCCGCCAGCGTCCGCCGCGCGCTGGACGCGGGGCGCGGTCCGCAGGAGCTCACCGCCGAGCTGGCCGCGATCAGCACGGCCGCCGGAGCCGAGGGCCGACTCCCGCAGCCGCTCTCCTACTTGATCACCGACACGGCCCGCCGGCACGGCCGGATCAAGGTCACGGCACCCGGCTGCGTACTGCACGGCCCCGATCCCGGCCTGCTCGCCGAGCTGGCCGCCCACCGCCGGCTGGCCGCGCTGCGACTGCGACTGCTGGCCCCGACCGTGCTGCTCAGCGCGGCCGAGCCGGAGGCGACCCTGACGGCGCTGCGCGCCGAGGGCTACGCGCCGATCGAGGAGGCGGTCGACGGCACCGTCCGGGTCGAGCGGGTGGGCGCCGAACGGGCTCCGCTGGTGCCCGCCCAGCGGCCGGCGCCGCGCCCCGGGCGGACTCCGGCCTCCCCCGCCGAACTCCGCTCGCTCGCAAGCCGGTTGCTGACCGCGGCGGTGGCGGAGCCCTGGCAGCCCGCGGTGGACCGCCGGACGGAGGAGGCATTGGCCGACCGGGCCCGGCAGTTGACGCCCTCGGCGATCCGCCGGCTGGCCGGCGCGCTGGAGGCCGACCACGCGATCACCATCACCTACCTGACCCCGGACGGCGAGCGGACCGTGCACACGCTGAGCGGCCTGGAGTTCGACCCGCCCTTCCTCTACGCCCGTGACGGGCGGGAGGAGTTCGCGCTCGCCCGGATCCAGGACGTCCAGCCGGCCTGACCAGGCGCCCCGCAGCCCGAGCCGGCCGCACCGCGGAGCGGGGGCCCGCCGATCCGGCAGGCCCCCGCTCCGCGTTCACGCCACACCCATCGCCACCGCTACCCGGCGACCGGGTCGGCGGCCCCACCGGTCACCGCGCGCCGCCGCAGCTGCACCACCCGCGAGGCGATCAGCACCACCGCGGCGGCGACCAGCGAGAGGACCATCTGGATCCGCCCGTCGTGCGTGGTGAACATGTAGCCCACCACGAAGACGATCAGCCCGATCGTGGCCCAGGTCAGGTACGGGAAGAGCCACATCCGCACGGTCAGCCGCTCGGGCGCCTCGCGCTCGATGATCCCGCGCATCCTCAGCTGGGTGCAGCAGATCACCAGCCAGACGAAGAGCGCCACCGCGCCGGAGGAGTTCAGCAGGAACTGGAAGACGGTGTTCGGCGAGGTGTAGTTGAAGAAGACCGCGACGAAGCCGAAGACCACCGAGGCGAGGATCGCGGTGCGCGGCACCCCTCGCCCGGTCACCTTGGCGAAGGCGGCCGGCGCGTCACCGCGGCGGCCCAGCGAGAAGGCCATCCGGGAGGCCGTGTACATCCCGGAGTTGAGGCAGGAGAGCACGGCCGTCAGCACGATCACGTTCATCACCTGGCCGGCCCCGGGGATCCCGACGTGTTCCAGCACCGCGACGTACGGACTGCCCTTGACCGAGGCGGAGTCCCAGGGCAGCAGGGTGACGACGATGGCGATCGAGCCCAGGTAGAAGATGCCGATCCGCCAGATCACGCTGTTGGTCGCCTTGCTGACCGCCTTCTGCGGGTCGGCCGACTCGCCCGCCGCCAGGGTGACGATCTCGCTGCCCATGAAGGCGAAGACCACCGTGAGCATCCCGGTGAAGACCGCGCCCACACCGTGCGGCAGGAATCCTCCGTGCCCGAACAGGTTGCTGGTGCCCACCGCGTGGGTGTCCGGCAGCAGACCGCAGATGGCGAGCACCCCGATCACGATGAACGCGGCGATCGCGACCACCTTGATCCCGGCGAACCAGAACTCGAACTCGCCGTAGGAGGCGACCGAGAAGAGGTTGGTCGCGGTGAGCACCGCCATCACCAGCAGCGCGAACGCCCACTGCGGCACCGCGGGCAGCCAGCCGTTGAGGATCTTCGCGCCGGCGGTGGCCTCCACCGCCAGCACGACCACCCAGAAGAACCAGTACAGCCACCCGATCGTGAAGCCCGCCCAGCGCCCGAGCGCCTTGTCCGCGTAGGCGGAGAACGAGCCGCTCTGCGGGTCGGCGGCGGCCATCTCGCCCAGCATCCGCATCACCATCACCACCAGCGCGCCGGCCAGCGCGTAGGAGAGCAGGATGCCGGGGCCGGTCGCCGCGATGCCCGCGCCGGAGCCGACGAAGAGACCGGCGCCGATCACCCCGCCGATGGCGATCATGGACAGGTGGCGGTTCTTCAGGCCGGCCTGCAGGTGGCCGGCGGATTCCTGCTGTGGGACCGAGCGCTTCGGGGTGTCCGTGCTCATGGGTGGTTTCACTGCCTTTCTCGCGCGGCGGGGATGCTCCGCGCAATGCCAGGGAAAGGTAACCCGTACTGGAAATCCTGGTAACCCCAAAAGCCCATTTCAATCCACTATTTGAGGACTATCTGAGGTACTGGCCGGTGTACTGATCCGTCATCGGAATGTCCCGCCCGCCGCCGGGGGCGGCATCCGGCGTGTTGCGCGACCGGCGCGGCCGCGGCACCGACGATGGGTCCATGTCCGTATCCCTGCACCTCGCCCAGCAGCCGGACGCCGACGCGCTGCTCAGCCGCAGCCCGCTGGCCGCCCTGGTGGGCATGCTCCTGGACCAGCAAGTGCCCATGGAATGGGCGTTCGCCGGGCCGCTGGCGATCGCGCGGCGGCTGGGCGGCGACGACCTGGACGCCCGCGAGATCGCGGCCTACGACCCCGACGCCTTCGCCGCCCTGCTCTCCGCCAAGCCCGCCGTGCACCGCTATCCGGGCTCGATGGCCAAGAGGGTGCAGCAGCTCTGCCAGTACCTCATCGAGCACTACGACGGCGACGCGTCGGCCCTGTGGCGCGGGGCGGCCGACGGCAAGGAGCTGCTGGCGCGGCTCACCGCGCTGCCCGGCTTCGGGGCGCAGAAGTCGCAGATCTTCCTCGCGCTGCTGGGCAAGCAGTTCGGCGTCCGCCCGACCGGCTGGCGGGCGGCCGCGGGCCCCTACGGGGAGGACGGCTGCCACCGCTCGGTCGCCGACATCACCGACCCCGAGTCGCTCGCCGCGGTCCGCACCCACAAGCAGCAGGCCAAGCAGGCCGCGAAGAGCGCGAAGGCGGCCGGGACCGGGAAGGCGGCGCCGGGGAGGACGGCGAAGTAACCCGCCCGCCCGGCGGCGCCGGGCGGGCGGGTCGGAACGGATGCCCTCAGGCCGGCAGCGTCCAGCGCTGCCCGGCGCTCCGGTCGCAGTCCCAGAGCCGCAGCCTGGTCCCCCGCCCGGTGCGGCCGTCCGGGGCGGCCAGGCAGCGGCCCGCCGACGGGCTGTAGAGCGAGCCGTCCGCGCGCGGCCACCACTGCTGGGCGCCGGTCCCGTTGCAGGTCCAGAGCTGCACCACGGTGCCGTTGGCCGTGCCGCTGTGGTCGACGTCCAGGCAGCCACTCAGGGCGCGCACGGTGCCGTCGCCGGCCGGGGTCCAGCGCTGGGCGTCGGTCCCGTTGCAGTCCCAGAGCTGGACCGGGGTGCCGTTCGTGGTGCCGCCCTGGTCGACGTCCAGGCACCGGTCGGCCGGGCCCGTCACCTCGCCGGTCACCGGTCGGGCCGGGCCGACGTCGAAGGAGGGCGGCGCGTCGCGCGGGTCGTGACCCCAGTCGGGGTCGGGGTCGGCGGCCAGCTGGTACTCCAGGGTGCCGCCCTTGGTGATCAGGTCGGCGCCCAGCCAGGGCCGGGTGCTGGAGCGCCCGTCGACCCGCAGCCCGTGCACGTACTCGACCTGCGCCGACGCGCCCGGCGCGCTGATCTCGATCACCGTGCCGTCGCCCCGGGTGATCGTGATCCGCGGGAAGAGCGGGCTGGCCAGCACCAGTTCGGCGCGGCCCGGCGCCTGCGGGTAGAGGCCGAGGGCGGCCCAGACCGCCCAGGAGGACATCTCACCCAGGTCGTCGTTACCCACCTCGCCGTCCGGGCGGTCGCCGAACAGCGTGGTCAGCGCGCGCCGGACCACCTCGGCGGCGCGGTCGGGGCGGCCCGCGTAGTCGTAGGCCCACGGGGTGTTGAGCGAGGGCTCGTTGCCCAGGTAGGCGTACGGCGAGGCGGGGCCGGCGTTGAGCTGCTGGGTGAAGGCGTCCAGCCGCTGGACCACCGCCGCATCGCCGCCCATCGCGTCGAAGAGCCCGCGGTGGTTGAACGGGACCATCCAGGTGTACTGGGCGGCGTCGCCCTCGGCGTAGCCGTCCTGCAGGGTGAGCCGGAAGTCGGGCCAGCTGCGGTCGGCGTTGCGCGGCTGCAGGTAGCGGCTGCCGGCGTTGAACAGGTTGCGCCAGTTGGCCGCGGCCCGCAGCAGCGTCTCGTGCGTGCCCTTCTCGCCCAGGCGCCCGGCGAGCTGGGAGAGCGCGAAGTCGGCGCTGGCGTACTCCAGGGTGCCGGCGGCCGGCCCCCACTCGCCCGAGGTGTCGGCGGGCAGGTAGCCGTGGCTCTCCTCGGCCAGGTGGCCGGTCCGCTCCCGCGCGTCGCTCCGGCCGGCCACCGCCAGCTTGAGCAGCCCGGCCGCGTCGAAGTCGGTGCCGCCGAAGGCGTGGATGGTGGCGGCGATCATCGGCAGCGGATCGCCGATCATCACCCCCGTGCCGCCGTTGGCCAGCGTCCAACGGTCGAAGTAGCCCGCCTGGGCGCCCTGGTTCACCACCGACTGCGCGATGTCGGACGCCTCCTTGGGGGCCAGCAGCGCGATCAGCTGGACCTCGGAGCGGTAGACGTCCCAACCGGAGAAGTCCGCGTACTGGACCCGGCCCGGCTCGACCCGGTGCGGTCTGCCGTCGAAGCCCGGGTAGCCGCCGTCCGCGTCGCTGAGCACGCTCGGGTGCAGCAGCGAGTGGTACAGCGCGGTGTAGAGGACGCGCAGCTGCTCGGTGGTGCCGCCGGCCACCGCGATCCGGCCCAGCAGGTCGTTCCAGGAGCCCCGGACGGTGTCGCGGACCTGGTCGAGCCCGGGTCGGCCCGGCTGCTCCGCGTCCAGGTTGGCCCGGGCGCCGTCGGCGCTGGTGAAGGAGATGCCGACCCGCGCGGTGACCGGGGCGCCGGAGCTGGTGTCGAAGGAGACCAGCGCCTGGGCGCCCGAACCGGCGTCCGGTGCGTCGGGGTGGGTCGCCTGACCGGGGCCACGGTGGCCGGCCAGCGCCGCCTGGGCCGCCGCGGTGCGTGCCGGCTGCGGGGCGATGCCCGGGCTCTCCCCGCTGGCGCTGCGCCGGGTCGGGTCGAGGCGGCCGCCGCGCACGATGCCGGCCCGGGTGAAGGGGTGGTCGAAGACGGCGGTGAAGTAGATCCGGTAGCGGTTCTGGGTGCCGCAGAAGCCGCCGCCGTCGGTGTACCCGGAGATGCTGTCGGTGCCGATCGTCAACGCGCCGCTGGCCTGGTTGAAGGCCCGGCCCGCGTCCACGGTGAGCGAGGCGGTCTGCCCCGCCGGGTAGCTGAACCGGGCGATGCCCGAGCGCTGGGTGGTGCTGAGCTCGGTGCGCAGCCCGTTGTCGAAGGTGACCGCGTAGCTGCCGGGGGCGGCACTCTCGTGGGCGTGCGAGAAGGTCTCGTGGCCCACCGGCGTGTCACCGAGCATCGGCAGGAACGGGATGTTGCCGTAGTCGCCGCAGCCCGCGCCGGAGATGTGGGTCAGGCTGAAGCCGCGGATCCGCTGGTCGTCGTAGAGGTAGCCGCCGTGCTGGTAGGTGACGGTGTCCGGGCTCCACTGCACCATCCCGAAGGGCGCGCTCGCCCCGGGGAAGGTGTTGCCCGCGCCGCCGCCGTTGCCGAAGTCGATCGCCCCCTGCTTGGTGCCGACGAACGGGTTGACGTACTGCGCGGGATCGCTGACCGTGGTTCGGAGCCGGGCGGTCGCGGCGACCGCCGGCGTGCCGCTCGCACCGGTCAGCAGGGCCACGGCCAGCGCTGTAGTGATGATCTGACGGACGCTCATATGATCATCGTGCGTCTCGTCGCCATCCCTTCCCGGCCGCGACAGACCAGGTGTCCCTCCAGCGGCCTACCATCGGTGCCCGGCAGACCTTCGACCCGGGGGAGCACGACATGGCGGAGCGCAACATGGCGGAGCACGAACCGCGCGGCACCGAGGCCCGCATGATCGCGGAGGCGCGCAGGGCGTTCTTCGTGATCTTCGGATTCCTCTGCCTGATCTGGGTGGTCCAGCTGGGCAACTGGGCGGACGACGAGGCGCTGGTGCGCGACTACGGGATCCGCCCGCACGACCTGCTGCGCCTGCCGGACATCTTCACCGCACCGCTGCTGCACGTCAGCTGGGAGCACCTGCAGAGCAACTCGGGACCGCTCTTCATCTTCGGCTTCCTGGCTGCCTACCGCGGGGTCAAGAAGTTCCTGCTGCTCACCCTGCTGATCACGGTCACCAGCGGCCTGGCCGTCTGGGTCATCAGTTCGAGCGACGGGGTCACGGTCGGCGCCAGCGGGCTGGTCTTCGGCTATCTCGGCTACGTGGTGCTGCGCGGGCTCTTCGACCGGCACCTGATCGACGCCCTGATCGGCGTGGTCATGGCCGCCTCCTTCTCCTACGAGCTCTCCGTCGCGGTGCCCGGCGCGCCGAACGGGGTGAGCTGGCAGGCCCACCTGGGCGGCCTGGTCGGCGGAGTGGTGGGCGCCTGGCTGCTGCGCGAGCGCGCCGCCAGGGCGACCGGCGAGCCGAGCGCGCGCCCGAACACGGCGGGCGCGAGCACGGCGGGCCCGGACGGCGCGGGGCGGGGCACGCCGGCGAAGCCCGCCGGCGTGGAGCTCAGCCCGCGCTCCGAGTTGCTCAAGGAGCTGGACGACCTCGGCCTCTGACTCCCTCTGGCCTCTCCGGTCTAGACCATCTTGGTCGGCTGCGGCTAGCGTGGGGCCCTCCGCCGCCCCGCCCCACCTGCCGCCCGGAGCCGCACCGTGCAGTCCGCCGTCCTCGCCTTCGCCACCGACCTGATCGACGAGGGCGCGGACGCCTTCTTCGGCAACCTCACCGAGCGCTGCGGGGTCGGCGGGGTCACCCTCGCCTCGGTCTACCACGAGGCGCGGGACGTGTTCCCGCACCACCCCACCCGGGTGGTGCGCTACCTGGAGCCGGGCGCGGCCTACTTCCGTCCCGACCCGGCCCGCTGGGCCGGGCGCCGGCTGGCGCCGACGGCGGCCGCCGCGATCGGCGAGCGCGACCCGTTCGCCGAGGCGGCCGAGCAGACCCGCCGGCGCGGCCTGAAGCTGCACGCCTGGACCGTCTTCTGCCACAACGACCGGCTCGGCTTCCAGCACCCCGACTGCGCGCCCGCCAACGCCTTCGGCGACCGCCACCTCACCGAGCTCTGCCCCGCCCACCCCGAGGTCCGCGAGTACGCCCACACCCTGGTCGACGAGCTGGCCCGGTACGGCGTGGACGCGATCCGCGCCGAGTCGCTGCACTTCCACGGCCTGCGGCACGGCTACCACCACGAGCGCTACTTCGAGCGCCTGGGCGCGGTGGCCGAAGCCCTGCTCGGCCTCTGCTTCTGCGCGCACTGCAAGGCCGCGGCGCGGGAGCGCGGGGTGCCGGCCGAGGAGGTCCAGCGGGTGGCCGCCGCCGAGATCCGCCGCCGCCTGGCCGACGAGCGGGCCGCCGAGGAGCCGGGCGCCCTCGACCAGCTGGCCGACGGCGCGCTGGCCGCGTACGTGGACGCGGGCGCGGCCACCGTCACCTCGCTGGCCGCCGAGCTGGCCGAGCGTGCCGGCCGGCACGGGATGCGGCTGAGCTTCATGGACGGCGGCGGCCCCGGCACCGGCTGGCTCTCCGGCATCGACCTGCCCGCGCTGGCGAAGGCCGGGGTGGGCGTGGAGACGCTGGGCTACGCCAGGACCGCCGAGGAGGTGCGCGAGAAGGTCGCGGCCTTCGCCCTGCACGGGGTGGCGCCCCAGGCGCTGGCGGTGATCCTGCGCCCGATGGCCGAGGACTGCGACGGGCCGGAGAACCTGGCCGCGAAGATCGCGGTGCTGCGCGGGCTGGGGGTGCCGGAGGTCGAGTTCTACAACTACGGGCTGATGCGGCTCTCCTCGATGGACCGGATCGGGGCCGCGCTGCGCACTGCTCCGAGCGCCGGTGCCTGACCCCGTTTTCGCGGGCGCGAGTTATCCGGGAAGCGCCGCATTCCGGGTTCATCCGTAGACGTATCGTCAGTATCGCCTACCAGGACAGCGCGCTTGCTGCGCCACGCGCCACCCAAACGGTAGGCTTTC
This sequence comes from Kitasatospora sp. NBC_01287, assembly GCF_026340565.1. Classification (NCBI taxonomy): domain Bacteria; kingdom Bacillati; phylum Actinomycetota; class Actinomycetes; order Kitasatosporales; family Streptomycetaceae; genus Kitasatospora; species Kitasatospora sp. NBC_01287. Next base: position 4,892,073 of record NZ_JAPEPB010000001.1, on the reverse strand, counting down.
CGTGTGATCTTCAAGCGCATCGGCAACGGGCGGCCGTACCCGGATCACGGCCGAATCAGCACTCGACAGTGGGCGGACGTGGCCCCCCGTCCGGTGCGACTGGACCAGCTGGTGACCACCAAGGGCCAGTTGGACCTGGAGACCTTGCTCGCCGAGGACTCCACCTTCTACGGCGACCTCTTCGCCCACGTGGTCAAGTGGCACGGCGACCTCTACCTGGAGGACGGCCTGCACCGCGCCGTCCGCGCGGCCCTGCAGCAGCGCCAGGTCCTGCACGCACGCGTGCTGGAGCTGGACTGAGGCCGGGGCGGCCGCACGGCCGGCTGATGGCGGTTCAGCAGTCCTCCTGACTTCCCCGGACGAAGCGGCCGAATGATCGTCAGTACACCCTTTCGAGTGCTCGGGTGCGCCAAATGATGATCATTTATTACCTTCGTCCGAAGAACCGGACTAGGCTGCCGAACACGGCCGCAGCGTGTCGCGGACCCGGTGTCCCGCCGCGCTGCCTGCCAGACCCGTCGCCTGTCGGCAAGGCTGCCCTTCCTCCCAGGGGAGACAGACTGTGAGCATGTTGACTCCCCAAGGGTTGAAGGGGAAGCAGTTCCGGATCACCGGCACCAGCTATCCGCGGCTGGGCCCACCGCCGCGCCGTGGCCGCCGGGTGGTGATGTTCGTGGGCTCGCTGCTCGCCCTGTCGCTGATCGCGCTGGGCGGGGTGCAGGTCTTCGACATCTTCACCGGCAAGGCGAAGCACGGTGCCGCCCAGGCCTGCGCCAGCGCCCGGGCCTCCGCCTCGGGCAAGCCACTGGCGGTGCCGGCGGCGGCGACCTCGGCGCCCGGCTCACCGCCCGCTCCGGGCTCCCCGGCCGCCTCGGGCGCACCGGCCGCCTCGGGCGCACCGGCCGCCGGCTCGGCCGCCCCCTCGACCGCGCCACTGCCCGCCGTCACCGCGGCGCCCCAGCCGCAGGCGGTCACCGTCAACGTGCTGAACGCCACCGACAAGGCCGGGCTGGCCGCGAAGACCGCCGACGAGCTGAAGCAGCGCGGCTTCACCGTGGGCAAGGTCGGCAACGCCCCGTCCGCGCTGGAGAACAAGGTGCCCGGCAGTGCCGAGCTGGTGGCCGGCCAGTCCGGTGCCGGCGCGGCCGCCCTGCTCGGCGCCCAGGTCGGCGGCGCGACCACGATGGCCGACGCCCGCACCGACGGCAGCGTCGACTTCGTGATCGGCGAGGGCTACACCGCGCTGCTCGACCCGAACGCCGCCGCGACCGCGCTGGCCGCCGCGCTGAAGCCGTCGCCGAGCGCCTCCCCGCTGCCGGGCAGCTGCTGACGGCCTCGCGAGGCCCGGCGGCACCCCGCACCGCACCACCGCACCACCGCACCACCGCACCACCGCACCAGATGAACGAAAGAGCGGTGCTCCGACCTCGGAGCACCGCTCTTTCCGTCCGATCAGCGAGCCGACGCCGTCAGCCCGCCGTGCCGTACAGCCGGTCCCCCGCGTCGCCGAGGCCGGGGACGATGTAGCCGTGCTCGTTCAGACGCTGGTCCAGCGCGGCGGTGACCACGGTGACCGGCAGCCCGGCCAGCTCCTTCTCCATCACCGCGACGCCCTCCGGCGCGGCCAGCAGCACCACGGCGGTCACATCGGTGGCGCCCCGCTCGATCAGCAGCCGGATCGCGGCCACCAGCGTGCCGCCGGTGGCCAGCATCGGGTCGAGCACGTAGACCTGGCGGCCCGACAGGTCGTCGGGCATCCGGGTCGCGTAGGTCGAGGCCTCCAGGGTCTCCTCGTTGCGGACCATCCCGAGGAAGCCCACCTCGGCGGTCGGCAGCAGCCGGGTCATCCCGTCCAGCATGCCGAGCCCGGCGCGCAGGATCGGCACCACCAGCGGACGCGGGTAGCTGAGCCGGGTGCCGGTGGTGACCGCGACGGGGGTGGTGATCTCGACCTCGTCGGTCCGCACGTCCCGGGTGGCCTCGTAGGCCAGCAGCGTGACCAGCTCGTCGGTGAGACGACGGAAGGTCGGGGAGTCGGTGCGCTCATCGCGCAGCGTGGAGAGCTTGTGGGCCACCAGAGGGTGGTCGACGACGTGGATCCGCATAATCCGACCTTAACGGCGTTCCACGGCCGGGGACGACCCCCGTGGCGTCGGCAGCCGGGTGGGACAGCTGTGGTATCAATCCGGGACTTCTGGGAAAGTCAGACCGTATGAAAAGGAACCCGGGCCCGGTCGACGGACCCCCCGAGGAGCCCGGCGCGGATCCGAACAGCGCCGCCCGCACCACCCGCACCGGTTCCGGCGCGGGTGCCGAGCAGCACGTCGTGCGGGAGACCCCGGCCGAACGCCGCCGGCGCCGCGCGGTCTTCCTGCGGGAGCTGGCCGAGGCCCGCGAGCTGCGCGCCCGGGTGCAGCCGCGCAAGACCAAGGAGCGCCGGATGCGGGAAGCGCTCCGCATGCGCACCTTCCGGATCTGACACACCGCGGGCGACGGTCCGCCCACCCTGCGATACCCGTCGGACGCCCCCGGGACACCCCGCACCCGGCTGTTCCCGCTCCGTTGCCCCGCCATTGGCCGGACGATCCCCGGTTTCCGACACGACCTGCGAAGACGCGCTGCCGAACACTCCCCGAGAGGCCCGGGTTTCTGTCACGATGCCGGTGGGACGGTCCGAACAGCGGGCCGCCTCTGGCGCGGGGGCGGCCAGACCGCGTTCGCCCGAGATCGCCTACGGCCGAGACCATTTGGGAGTGTCCCTGGTGGCGTACTTCGCTGCAGTGCTTGCTCGCACCGAGGACGGGTGGGATGTGAGCGAGACCGAGTTGGACAATGTCGAAACTCTTGCCGATCTTGCCGACCTGGCACGCGGAGCGGCACAGGACGACAACACTGTGCTGCTTTTCATCGAACAGGAGGACTCCTGGTTCGCCGTCGTCCGGGTGGACGGTGAGGAGGATCCGCGGATCTTCGTCTCCGACGCCGCGGCGGCCAAGCGCAGCTCCTACGGGGACGTGGTCCTCACCGACGAGCTGGTCGGCCGGGCCGGCGACAGCGAGTTCGAGGACCTCGACAGCCTGGTGACCGAACTGGAGGAGAGCGAGGACGTCGAGCCCTCCGACACCGACGAGGACGAGGAGCTCCCGCTCACCGGCCCCGGCGGCGTGCCGGTCGGCCCGCTCGGCGACGCCCTGCTGCTGACCGACCTCGGCATCAGCGAGAAGGACCTGCTGGCGCTCAGCGTCGAGGGAGCCGAACCCGGCGAGGCGCTCTCCGAGATCGCCGACGCGCTCGGCTGCGCCGAGGTGCTGGAGGCGGTTCGCTGACCGGCCGCGGGTCGGGGTGGGGCCCGCCAGTGCCGGACACTGGTGGGATGCAGCCCCACCTCGACCTCGCACCGCTGCCGGCCCCGGTGCGCCCCGACCCGGTCCGAGACCGCTGGACGCCCGCGATGCGGCTGGCCATCGCCGAGGCCGAGCTGGCCACCGGCACCGGTGACGTCCCCGTCGGCGCGCTGGTCCTGGGCCCCGACGGCGCCGTCCTGGGCCGCGGTCACAACGAACGCGAGGCCGTCGGCGACCCCACCGCGCACGCCGAGGTCCAGGCCATCCGCCAGGCCGCCCGCGCGGTCGGCGAGTGGCGGCTGACCGGCTGCACCCTCGTGGTCACCCTGGAGCCCTGCACCATGTGCGCCGGCGCCATCGTGCTGGCCCGACTCGACCGCGTGGTCTACGGCGCCCTCGACGAGAAGGCCGGCGCCGCCGGCTCCCTCTTCGACGTGCTGCGCGACCGCCGCCTCAACCACCGCCCCGAGGTCATCCACAGCGTCCTCGCCGACGACTGCGCCACCCAGCTGCGCGCCTTCTTCGACACCCACCGCTGAAGGCACCCTCCCCAGCCGCCCCAAAGGATTTCGCTCCCACCCGAGGCGTCCGGTAGAGTCTCTCTCGGTAGCGTGTCCGAGCGGCCAAAGGAGCACGCCTCGAAAGCGTGTGTGGGGGCAACTTCACCGTGGGTTCGAATCCCACCGCTACCGCCACTGAGCAGTCCCGAAGGGGCCGTCCGCGAGATTTCGCAGACGGCCCCTTCGGCGTTCGGCGGAAGTCCAGAGCCTGCGTTGAGGTAGCGCGGACCGGAGCGTGGCACGCTCGGGGGAAGCGACGCGCAGGGGAGGAACCGATGGACGGTCAGGGCGGGTTCGGCGGGCACCACGGTGGTCACCAGCACGGCGGGGGCGACCAGGGCGGCGGCTTCCTGTGGGTCCGTGAATCGTACGGTCGGGACGTCGAGCGGCCGGCGGGCACCGCCACGCGGAGCCGCGCGAACTCGCGGTGGCCGCTGCTGCTGGTGCTCGTGATCGCCGCGGCCGCCCTGCTGATCCCGCTGGTGCGCTGACGCCTCGCGAACGCTCAGGCGGTCGAAGAACGGACGAAGGGCCCCGACCGGGACGACGGTATCCAGCGGTCGGGGCCCTTCGTCGTCCCCACGGTGAGGGGGTGGTTCGGTTACCCACGGCTGTTGCCCGCTCGTGACAGAAGACGGACGGTTCCCGGATCGCCGGTGCGAGAGGATTCTCACATCGCACAGAGCAGCGAGCGGCCGACCGGGGAAGACCTAGGGGGGCGGCGGTCGGGCTCGAGGCGAAATCCACCGCCCACGCCCACTGTTCCTGGGGGAACCGCCATGTCCGCTCGCGCCCGTCGTCGTGCCACCGCCATCAGCCTCACCATCGCCGTCACCACCGGCGCGGCCCTGCTGCTGACCGCCTGCGACCCCAGCTCCACCTCCTCCGCCGCCGGCTCGGCGGCACCCTCGCCGGCCAACTCAACCGCGCCGATCGCGGCTTCCGCCCCGACCTCCGCGGCACCGCAGAGCGCTGCCCCGAGCACCGCCCCCACCGCTGCCGCCCCGAGCACTGCCACCACCCCCTCCACCGCTGCCGCCCCGAGCGCCGCGCCGACCACGGCCGCCGGCTCGCCGGCGGCGGCCCGGCCCGCGAGCCCGGTGCCCACCACCGCGCCGACCACCGCACGCCCGCAGGCCCCGGCCCCGGTGGCGGCGAAGCTGAACGGCACCGCGCGCAGCGGACTGACCATCAGCGACGGCACCCGGTACGTGGTGATGAACGGCACCACGATCGACTTCGGCACCGCCGTGCGCGACCTGGCCTGGTCCCCCGACGGCAAGAAGGCCGCGTTCATCGACGGCGCGGGCGACCTCGCCGTCGCCAACCCGAACGGCAGCGGGCGGGTCACCGTCGCCGAGCACCCGGCCGGCCAGAGCTGGTCGCACCCGGCCTGGCAGGTCTCCGCAGCCTCGCCCCAGGGCTACTACGCCGCCAAGGACAACCTCTTCTTCACCTCCACGAAGGGTGGGGTGTCCCAGCTGGAGGGTGTCCCCGCCACCGCTGTCCACGGCACCCCGCGTGTCCTGGACCTCGGGCCGTACTCGGACAACAACGTCACGCCGAACCCGATGACCGAGAACCTCTGGCCGGCCGGTGCCAACGCGAACGGAACCACCGTCTACGCGAACAGCGACAGCGGCGAGGTCTACATCCGCGACGAGTCACTTCGCCAGCAGGGCGGCGCGGTCGCCAAGGGCTCCGAGCCCGCACTCTCCCCGGCCGGCGACGAGATCGTCTTCGTCCGCTCGGTGGGCGGACACGACCACCTCTTCGAGACCAGCATCAACAGCCCCAAGAGCACCACCAAGGACCTGACCCCGCACGCCACCACCGACTACACCGAGCCGACCTGGTCCGCCGACGGCAAGACCATCGCCACCCGCACCCCGGCCGGCATCGCCACCCTCCCCGCGAACGGCTCCGCCACCCCGACCCTGGTGTCCGGCTACACCGGCCTGCCCGCTTACCGGAACAACTGACCGCACACCGCCACCACGCGCGGCACACCGCGCTGTCGCGGGCCCGCTCAGCCGACCGGCCGGGCGGGCCCACCACCGTGCCCGGCCAGTTCGGCGCGCAGCTCGGCCAGGTGCGCGTCGGCGTTGTCGTGCGGGAGGTACTCGATGACGTCGACGAAGCGGAAGAGCACCCTGCTGCCGGTCACCGCGAACTCGTAGTCGGCGAAGCCGACCACCGCGCCGAGCGCGCCGCGCACGGCGCCGCGCACCACGGCGGCGGTCAGCTCGTCCGGGTGCTCGGCCGTCAGGGCTCGGCGGGCGTTGGGCCTGGCCAGGTAGGGGCAGACCATCGAGGCGTAGAGCATGCAGGCGCGGTGCCCCGGGCCCTCCAGGGTCGGGGCGAGGTTGCGGTAGGGCCGGCCGGCGGCGAGCGCCGCGCCGATCGCGGCACTCTCCGCGGCCCCGACCACCCGCCACACCGGCCCGCGCGGCATCAGCACGTCGCAGACCGAGCACTGCCGCTGCCGCGCGCAGTCGGCGCTGCGCTGGTAGTCGGTCAGCGCGAACTGCGGCCGGCCGTCCTCCCACGGGGTGATGGCGGGCACGGGGTAGCCGCGGTCGTCCCGCGGTCGGTCGTGGACGGTCGGCGGCATGGGTACGAGATCGAAGCGCACATCGTCATACCTATCAGCCCTGCGGCTGTGCGGACCAGGGAGATCGGCCAGGGAGATCGGCCAGGACCCGGCCGCGAGACGGCCGGGCCGCTGGGCGCCGGAGCCCCTCAGCAGCGGTGCGTCAGGCCGCACCCGCCGCGACCTGGTCGGCCGGTCCTGGCTCGACCGACCGGCCCAGGGCCGCGGCCAGCCGCTGGGCGGGCAGCGCCGCCGAGCCGATCGCGGCCTCGCTGTTGGGGCGCAGCGCCACCCAGTCGCCGGCGTAGTCGATCCGGCGCAGCGGACGGGCCAGGAAGGCGGGGCGCAACCGCAGGGCGGCCGGGGTGGCTTCGGGCAGTCCGTGCTCGTGGCGGAAGACCCGCGCGGTGCGCAGGGCGGCGGCCAGCCCCGGCAGGAAGCGGTCGGCCTCGGTGACGGCGGTGGTGACGACCTCGGCGTCCGGTGCGGTGAGCAGGTCGGGGATCGCCCCGGGCGCGAGCAGCAGGCTGACCAGCCCGCGCCCGGGCGGCACCCGCCCGGGCGCCTTGAGGTGGTCCAGGATCGCGCCCGCCACCACCCGGCTCTCGGTCGCCGGGATCAGCAGGCCGTAGCTGGGGGCACGGGTGGGCGCGGGCAGCGGGCGGTCCAGCAGGCAGGCCACCTTGAGCATCGGGGTGTAGCCGCAGGCCGCCAGGTAGGGGCGCTCCTGCGCGGGTACGCCCGGGTGCAGCGCGAGCGCCGCCGGCGCGGGCAGCGCCAGCACCACCTGGCGCGCGGTGCGCACGATGCCGTCCGCGAATTCCAGCCGGACCGCCGACGGCCCCTCGACCACCCGGTGGAGCGCCGCGCCGGTGCTGACCCGCAGGCCCGCCGCCACCCGCCGGGCCAGGGTGTCCATGCCGTCCCGGTAGGTCAGCCAACGGGTGCCCACCCCGCCGGTGGCCGCCAGCATCGCGGCCATCGGACCGATCGCCGAGCGCTCCGAGCGCCAGCCGAAGAAGCAGCCGGCCAGCGGCTGGAGCAGCGCGTCGTGCAGATCAGGGTGGTAGCGCTCGGAGAGTTGACTGATCGTCAGCTCTCCGAACGCGGTGGCCTCCGGGTGGTCCAGGTCGATGCGCCCGCGTAGCGCGGCACCGAAGCGCAGCCAGTCGAGCCGACCGCGCGGCGACATCCCGGCGCCGGTGAGCAGACCGAGCGGGTGGCCGAGCCGGGCGTGGGCACGCCCGCGCCGCCACAGGGCCAGCGAGCGTTCGATCGGCAGCACCTCGGCCGGGGCGAGGCCGACGGCGCGGCTCAGCTCCCAGGTGGCGTCGTAGCCGCGGGCCGCGATGGTCTCGGCGCCCTCGTCGATCCGGTGGCCGTCGAGCACGCTGGAGGCCATCCGCCCGCCGACCCGCCCACTCGCCTCGAAGACCCGCACCTCGCGTCCCGCCCGGGTCAGGCGGTGCGCGGTGGCCAGGCCGGCGACGCCCGCGCCGATCACCGCGACGTCCAGTTCCGGCGCGGCCATCAGGTCCACCGCCCGGTCCCGTGCCCGACCGCGCCCGCCAGGTAGCGGGTGCGCAGCTCGTGCCGGCGCACCTTGCCGGTGCCGGTGCGCGGCACCGCGTCCCAGTCGAGCAGCAGCGGTTCGGCCAGTTCGGGCAGGTCGCGCACGGCCCGCCGCCAGCGCCGCGGGTCCAGCCCGCCGTGCTCACTGACCAGGATCGGCAGCGGCGGCCGGTGCCGGCCGGCGTCCAGCAGCACCGCCTCGACGAGTTCGGGCAGCCGGTCGTGCAGCACGTCCTCCAGCTCGACCAGGCTCACCCCCGGCATCCCGTCCACCTCCCGGTCCAGCAGCAGCAGCCGTCCGTCCCGTGTGCGCGCGCCCAGGTCGCCGGTGTTGAACCAGCGGCCGGTGCGCTTGTCCGCCCAGCGCTCCGGCTCCCCGACGTAGCCGGTGCAGAGGTTGGGCGTGCGGACCAGGACCACGCCCACCTCGCCGCGCCGCACCGGGCGCAGCGTCCGCGGGTCGACCACCCGCAGGCCGATCCGCAGCGGCACCGCGCGGCCCAGGTCCCGGGTGGTGGGGTGGCGCTCCTCGCGCCCGGCCAGGGCGCGCCGGGTGAGGAAGCGGAAGGTGACGGGACCGGTCTCGGTCTGCCCCCAGCCCTGCAGCCAGACCGGCGACCGGTGCCGGGAGGCGGCCAGGAAGGCGCGCACGGTGGGCGGGTGGATCGCGTCGAAGGTGCTGGTCAGCACCCGCAGCTCGGTGAACGGAGTGTCGGGCTCGGCGGCCAGCCGCTGCCAGCGCACGTAGGTCGAGGGCAGGGCCTCCAGCACGGTGGGCGGGTGGGCGCCGAACAGCCGGGCGGCGGTGGCCGGTTCGCTGTCGGCCGCCACCGCCACCGTCTCCGGCCTGGCCCAGAGCGCGGAGATGGTCCAGGAGACCGCCCGGCCGTGCGCGTAGGCGATCGCGTTGCCCACGGTGTCCCCGGGGCGGACCGAGATCAGCGGCCAGCGGTGCGCCTCGAAGGCGGTGATCTTCCGCACGATGCTGGTGGTGGTGTGCACCACCAACTTGGGCAGGCCCGTGGTGCCGGAGGTGTGGTTGATCACCAGCGGGTCGTCGTCCGGCCGCCGGTGCACGGGGGGCACCGCGAAGCCGCGCAGCGTGGCCGCGTCGATGGCACCGGGCGAGGGCCCGTCCAGGCTGACGGTGCGCACCGGGTGCGCCGCCCCGCCGAGCGCCAGGGTGTAGCGGTCGGAGAGCAGCAGCGCGGGGTCCAGCCGAGTCAGCAGCGCGGCCAGCGCGGCCGGCTCCAGATGCCCGGAGAGCAGTGCGGGCACCGCGCCGATCCTGGCGGCGGCGCAGGCCAGCAGCGCGTAGTCCCAGTGGTTACGCTTGTGCACGGCCACCCGCTGGCCGGGGCGGACTCCGGCGGCGGCCAGCATCGCGGACAACTCGCGAACCAGTTCGGCCAGTTGCGGGATGGTCCAGCGCTCGCCGTGCTCGGCGGCCAGGTCGAGCGGGCGGCTGAGCTGGACCACGGTCGGCGAGTCGCGCTCGGCCAGGGTCTCGAAGAGCGGACCGAGGTCGAGCGGCCTGGGCCCGGGCAGCAGCCTCACGCGGCACCGCCGTTCAGCAGGCAGGCGGCCACCAGCAGGGCGCAGCAGACCCGGTGGGTGTGGATGCCGAGCCGGCGGGCCCGCAGGATCTGCCCGGCGACCAGCCCCAGGGTGAACTGGCTCGCCCGCAGCGCGATCACCGGCACCATCAGGACCGCGAACCACCAGGGCGCCAGGCCGAGCAGCGAGGGCACGGTGAGCAGCGCGGCCTCCAGCAGCGAGAGCGCGGCCACGAAGGCGGCGTTGCCGGCCGGCGAGGCCAGCACGGCCACCGTGCGGCGGCCCACCGCGCGGTCGCCCGCGATGTCGTTGACGTTGGAGTAGACGCCGAAGAGCAGCGGGCCCAGGCCGAAGACCAGGCCCTGGACCAGCGCGAAGGAGTCCAGCCGCCCGGTGAGCAGGCCGTAGGGGACCAGCACGAAGACCCAGCCGTAGAAGGCGAGCAGGAACTCCTGCCAGCCTCGGTAGCTGAGCTTGAGCCACCAGGAGTACTGGAAGCCGGCGAAGGCGCAGGCCGCGGTGGCGAGCAGCGTCCAGCCCGGGCGGGCCGGCGCGAGCAGCACCGCGCCGCTCCAGCAGGCCAGTTGGACGGCGATCGCCAGCCAGGCGAAGGACTGCGCCTGGCGCTCGCCCAGGGCTCCGGCGATCAGCGGCTTGCGGGCCAGCCGGCGGGCCGGGGCGTCGGGACCGTAGTTGGCCGCGTCGCTGCCGTCGCGGTAGCCGGTGATGTCGTCGAAGGAGCAGAGGCCCGCGAACATCGCCACCCCGCCGAGCAGGAAGAGCAGCAGGACCGCGGCCCCCTCGGCACTCAGCGCCTGGGCCGGCAGCACCATGGCGAGCAGCAGCGGGGTGGCCAGGTAGTAGTCGTAGATGTCGAGTTTGGCCAGGCGGGCGTAGACCCGCCAGGAGACCGCGGGCCGGGGCGGGTAGCGGTGGGCGAGTGCGGTGTTGTCCAGCAACGGGGGTCCTCTCCGCGCGCCGGGGACGGGCGCGCGCGGGGTCGGGGGCGGGTCGGCGCGGCGGGCGGGTCAGCGTGGGCGGCAGATCAGCGCGGGCGGCGGGCGGGTCAGCGCGGGCGGCGGGCGTGCACGGAGTAGAGCACCGGGGAGACCGCGCGGAAGTCCGGGTGGCGCATCACCAGTCGCAGTTCATCGAGCTGACCCTCTGTCAGCCCCTGTGCCAGCAGCCGCTCGCGCAGGCCGTCGAGGTGGCTGACCAGCAGCTCCAGGCCCGGGTGGCCGGCCTGCCAGAGCAGCACGGTGGGCTGCGGGTCGAGCCCGGTGAAGCCGGCCTCGCACAGTTGGGCGGCGCAGTCGCGCCCCCAGCACGGGTCGCCGCCGGCCGCCCTGAAGAGCTCGGACTTGGCCGTGAGGAAAGCCTCGTAGAGCTCGGCCGAGCGCCCGTCGGGCGCCAGCAGGACCGGCCCGTAGGAGACGTCGAACTCGTCGATCTGCAGCCAGCCGCCGGGCTTGAGCGCGGTCAGCAGCCGGTCGAGCACCGCGCGGCGCCGCGGCACGTGCTGGAGCACCAGTCGCGCGTGGATCAGGTCGAACGCGCCCTCCGGCAACGGGTCGTGGCCGATGTCGTGCTGCTCGACCGCCAAGTTGGGGCGGCCCTGGATCCGCCTGGTGTCCAGGTCGGTGGCCAGCACCCGGCCGCCCTCTCCGACCTGGTCGGCCAGCCAGTGGGCGACGCTGCCGTTGCCGGCGCCGATCTCCAGGCAGTGCCAGCCGGGGCCGACCCCGGTAGCGGCCAACCGCCCGGTGCTCCACGGGTCGTAGGCCGCCTCCAGGCAGCCGTACTGGGCGAGGGGGTGGTCGGTGGAGTTGTCGAAGGCGTAGCCCGGCTCGCCGGAGCGGGCCTGGACGAGCAGCTGGGACATGGGAGTTCCTCATCGATGAGCGGCGACATGCGGCGGGGAGCCGTCGACGGATCGACGGCTCCCCTGGAGCTGCGGGTGGATCAGCTGAAGCTCACGTCGTAGACGCCCTGGGCGCGCGGCGTGAAGTGGGCCTCACCGGTGATGCCCTCGTACGAGCCGGTGCCGCCGTTGACCACGCCGTTGAAGTGGGTGTCGTCCGGGTTGGCCCCGTTGTCGCTGATGCCCAGGACGGTGCTGAACGAGATCTGGCCGCCGCGGTCGAACTTGATCAGGCCGGTGCAGAAGGCCTCGTCCTTGTTGGCGCCGATCTTGTCCTTGTCGCAGAGGTCGTAGGCGGTGCCGATGACGTTGCCGTCAGAGTCCTTGACCCGTGCGGTGCCACCGAACGAGGAGCCGACCGCCTGGGGGGCGCTGGCCTCGTCGTTGGTGTTGCTGAAGTCCAGGGTGAGGTTCTGGACGTTGGCGGCGCGGGTCGTCGGCGCGTTGTCCGCGAGGGCGGGCACGCTCAGCGCACCGACCGTGCCGACCACCAGACCGGCGATCGCCAGGGCGACGGAACGCTTGGTGGTGACGACTCGTTGCATGAATCCTCCTAGGACGCGTCGGGCCGGGTGCCCGAACTCGGCGCTAGTTGATCACAGTCGAGCATCAAGTCGTCACGCTCCGTGTCGTGGGCGGGTCGGCTCGGGTCGCCACTCGGCCACCCTTGCGCCGCAAGGGATCTTGGTCCGCGAGGTCACGCGGCCACCACCGTTCAGGGGGTCACGGACGTCACCCGGTCGGGGAAAGATCTTCACCCGTACGGCGGGGTCGGACCGAGCGGCTGCGACCGACCGGTCCGGGCCCGGTGAGGCACCCCGACTTTTGGCGCAGGAGGTCAACTGGTTTCAGTTGAACGGGAAATCACATACCGCGTCCGCGATCCGGACGATCTGACCATCCGTCAGATGCGGGTAGACCGGGATCGACAGTGCCCGTTCGGCCGCACGCTCGGCGGCCGGCCAGCCGTCACCCGGGAGGACGTACGGCGCGAACGCGGGTTGCCGCGGCAGCGCCTGCGGGTAGTAGGCGTGCGAGGCGACACCGCGCCGGGCCAGGTGGGCCCGCAGCGCCTCCCGGCGCTCGGCGAGCAGCGTGTAGACGTAGAAGCAGCGACCCTCCGTGCCCGGCGGCGGGGCCAGCACCCCGCGCTCGGCCAGCGGGGCGAACCGCTCGGTGTAGTAGCGGGCGATCGCGGCCCGCCGGGACAGGCGGTCCGCCAGACCCGGCAGGCGGTGGCGCTGGAAGGCCGCCTGCAGCTCGTCGAAGCGGCTGTTCCAGCCGATCCGGTGGTGGGTGAACCTGGTCCGGCCGTCCTGCCCGTGGTTGCGCAGCATCCGGACCGCCCGGCCCAGTTCGGCGTCCCGGGTGACCACCGCGCCGCCCTCGCCCGGCATCCCGAAGGTCTTCACCTGGACGAAGGAGTACACCCCCGCCTCGCCCCAGAGCCCGGCCGGCCGCCCCTCCAGCACGCCGCCCTGCGCCACCGCCGAATCCTCCAGCAGGCGCAGCCCGTGCCGCCGCGCCAGCTCGGCGAACGCGGGCAGGTCGGCCATCACGGAGAACATGTGCGCCGGCAGCAGCGCCTTGGTGCGCGGGCCGATCCGCTCCGCCGCCGCGAGGGGGTCGATCACCATCGTCCACGGGTCGATGTCCGCGAAGACCGGTCGGGCCCCCACGCTCAGCACGCTGGAGGCCAGCGGGGCGCAGCCGAAGGCCGGCACCACCACCTCGTCACCCGGGCCGACCTCCATCGCGGCCAGCACCAGGGTCAGCGCCGAGGTGCCGCTGCCGCAGGCCACCACCTCGGCGCCGCCCAGGCTCTCGCCCAGCTCCCGCTCGAACGCGGCGGTCTGCTCGCCGAGGATGAAGCGCTGGCTCGCGCTGGTGCCGGTCTCGCGCAGTAGCCGCAGCAGGACCGCGCGGTCGCCCTCGAAGAGGTCCGGCGGGAAGAACGGGATCTCGGCCAGCTCGGTGGTGCTCATGCGCTCTCCCGCTGGTGCTCGGTGGTGCTCATGCGCTCTCCCGCTGGTAGAAGTCGCTGATCAGCCCGCAGACGGTGTCCACCTCGGCCAGGCTCAGCTCGGGGTGCAGCGGCAGCGCGAGGGTGCGGGTGCAGGCCGCCTCGGCCACCGGGAACTCGCCCGCGCGATAGCCGAGTTCGGCGAAGCACGGCTGTAGGTGCAGCGGCGAGGGGTAGTAGACCTCGGTCTCCACGCCGTGCCCGGCCAGGTACGCGGCCAGCGCGTCGCGCCGCTCGGCCTCGATCAGGTAGACGTAGAAGACCTGGCCCTCGATCCCGCCCACCCGCGGCCGCCGCAACACCCCGGGCACCCCCGCCAGCCGCTGCTCGTAGGCGGCGGCCAGTTCGGCCCGGCGGGCGATGTCGGCGTCCAGCCTGGTCAGCTTCGCCAGCAGCACCGCGGCCTGCAGGTCGTCCATCTTGCTGTTGCAGCCGGCCAGCGAGGTGGTGGTGTTGATCGCCGGGAAGTCGCCGATGGTCCGCCCGAAGCGGCCGTGGTGGCGCAGCGCGTCCACGGTGCGGGCGATCTCCTCGTCGTCGGTGAGCACCGCGCCCGCGTCACCGATCGCGCCCAGCGTCTTGGTCGGGAAGAAGGAGAGCACCCCACCGGCCCCGAACAGCCCGGCGTGCCGCCCGCCTTGGCGCATCCCGATCGCCTCGGCGCTGTCCTCGACGACGGTCAGGCCGTGCCGGTCGGCCAGCTCGCCGATCGCGGCCAGGTCGGCCAGCCGGCAGAACAGGTGCACCGGCATCACGAACCTGGTGCGCTCGGTGAGCACCGCCTCCAAGCCCGCCGGGTCCAGCGCGTAGCTCACCGGGTCGATGTCGGCGAAGACCGGCCGGCCGCCGGCCAGCACCACCGAGCTGGCCGAGGCGACGAAGCTGAACGCGGGCACCACCACCTCGTCCCCCGGCCGCAGTCCGGCCGCGCGCAGCAGCAGGACCAGCGCGTCCGTCCCGCTGTTGACGCCGATCACGTGCCGGGCACCGGTGTACCGGGCCAGAGCGAGCTCCAACCGCTCGACCTGGCGGCCGTGCGAGAACTTGCCGTCGTCCAGCACCTCCAGGGCGCGCTCCTCGATCAGCGGCCACAGCTCGTCGAAAGCGCGGGCCTGGGTGAAGAAGGGCACCGGGCGGCGGCCGGCCGCCTGCCGGGGCAGGCCTCCGGCGGCCGTGACAGGACTCTGCAAAGCTCCCCCTGACAGGTTCGGGGCGGGTTCGGGGGCCCGAGATTATGTCAACTGTCGAGCCCCATACCGTCAAAAGAGTGCTGATTGGTCGTAAACCACTCTTTCGTGAAGGAACCACCCAGAACGAATTGACTTGCCGTCAGCATGATCGGCACTCTGGCGCCGACCCCGGACTTCTCACGGACCGCTGACCATGGACCGCAGACCGCCGGCCCGCCGGCCGCAGCTGCGCGAGCAAGGAGGACACCGCGCGATGCTCCGCACGCTCATCGTCGGCCTCGGCCGCGCCGGCGCCGGACTGCACCTGCCCGTACTGCGCCGGCTGCGGCGCGAGATCGGCCGCCCGTTCGCCGACACCCCGCCGCTCGCCGTGGACCCCGCGCCCACCGCCTGCCCCGACCCGGACCAGGTCGAGCTGCTCCCCTCGCTGGCCGCCGCCCGCGACCGGCTGGACCCTCGGCACACCGTGGTGCACATCTGCACCCCGCCGCGGCACCGCGCCGGACTGGTCGAGGAGTTGGCCGGTCTCGGCTTCCGCAAGCTGATCATCGAGAAGCCGCTGGCCGCCCACCCCGCCGATCTGGCCGCGCTCGCCGAAGTGGTGCACCGCGAGCGGTTGGACGTCTCGGTGGTCGCCCCGTGGCTGGCCAGCACGCTCACCGACCGGCTGGTCCAGCTGGTCCGGGAGGGCGAGTTGGGCGAGCTGCGGCGGATCGCGGTGCGCCAGCACAAGCCCCGGTTCCGGCGCTCGCTGATCACCCACGGCCACCCCACCGCCTTCGACATCGAGATCCCGCACGCGCTCGGCGTGGCCCTGCTGCTGGGCGGCGACGCGGAGGTCACCGCGGCCCACTGGCACGATCTGCGGGTCGGCTCCGAGGTCCGCCCGATGCTCGGCGGCGCCCGGCTCGAACTGGCCCACCGGGGCGGGGCGCGCACCGAGATCGTCTCCGACCTGACCTCGCCGGTCCGCGAGCGCCGGATCACGCTGCGCTTCGCGCGCGGCACCGCGACCGGCCACTTCCCCGGCAGCTCCGACGACGAGTACGCCCAACTGCGCCTGACCGGACGGCGGCTGAACAGCCGGGAGGTCTTCCCGGACGACGCGCTCGGCAGCTACCTGACCCGCGCCTACCGCCGCTTCCTGCTCGGCCCGCTGCCGCCCGAGGCCGAGTTCGACGGACACGTCCGGGCGGTGCGCCTGCTGAGCGAGGCCAAGCGCCTCAGCGGCGCCGACCTGCTGCTGAACCGCGAGAGCTCGACCGAACGGGAGTTGTCCTGTGTCCACTGAACTGTCCCGGCCGTCCACCGAACTGTCCCGACCGGCCACCACCGAACTGTCCCGGCTGCCCTCCACCGGCCACTCGCCCCCCGGCGTCGAGCGCGGGACCCGGCGCCGGATCGACTACTGCGGGATCGCCGACGAGGCCGCCGTCGACCTCGCGGGACAGCTCGCCGCGACCCGCGAACTCGGCTGGCAGTCCATCGAGTTGCGCACCATCGACGGCCAGCCGCTGGAGCTGCTGAACGGCCCGGCCTTCGCCCGCGCCGCCGCCCGGATCGCCGAGGCCGGCCTGGCCGTGCCGGTGGTCGCCTCCCGGATCGGCGGCTGGTCCCGCCCGATCAGCTGCGACCTGGACCAGGAGCTGGCCGATCTCACGGTGCTCGCCGACCGCTGCGCGGTGCTCGGCACCCGCTACCTGCGGATCATGTCCTACCCCAACGACGGCCTGACCGAGGTCGCCTGGGAGCGCGAAGTGCTGCGCCGCACCCGGGTGCTGGCCAAGCACGCGGCCGACCGGGGCCTGGTCCTGCTGCACGAGAACTGCTCCGGCTGGGCCGGCGCGGACGCCGGGCGCGCGCTGCGACTGCTGGAGGCCGCAGGCCCCGAGGCCTTCGGCTTCCTCTTCGACACCGGCAACGGCGCCGCCTACGGCTACCGTTCGCTCGACCAACTGCGCACGCTGGCACCCTATGTGAAGCACGTCCAGGTCAAGGACGCGACCGGCGGCCCGGCCGGGGTGACCTACACCCTGCCGGGCGCGGGCGAGGCGGCCGTCGCCGACTGCCTGCGGCTGCTGCTCGACACCGGCTACCAGGGCCACTGGTCGATCGAACCGCACCTGGCGGTGCGCCCGCACGAGCACTACCGCGCCGAACCGGCCCGCTGCCGCGCCGCGTTCGCCGCCTGCGGCGAGGCGCTGCGCACCCTGGCCGAGCAGTTGGCGGCGGCCGACGGGACGGTGTGGCACCCCACCGCGGCCGGTCTGGCCGCATGTTGACCGCGGCGGACCACCGACTGCTGCTCGACCTGCTCGCGCTGCCCACCGCCGGCCCGCTGGAGGAGCCCGCGGGCACCCCCCGGCTCTGGGCGGCGCAGCGGCGCTACGCCGAGGCCGCCGCCGAGTCGGGCTTCACCGTGCTGCACCACGCCGCCCCCCAGCGCGCCTGGGCCGAACTGCCCGACGTGCCGCTGCCGGTGCGCGCGGCCGCCGCCGACCCCGCCTTCCTGGCCGAGCAGCCGAGCCTGGTGCTGCAGTCGGGGCCCGCGTCCGCGCGCGAGCGGACCGTGATGTTCAACGTCCACCTCGACACCGTGGCGGGGCAGCAGCCGGTGCACCGCACCGGTGGCACCTACTACGGGCGCGGCGCGGTGGACGCCAAGGGCCCGGCCGTCGCCCTGCTGGCCGGGATCCGGGCGGCCCGCGCCGAGCGGCCCGGCCTGGCCGACCGGACCCGTGTGCTGGTGCAGGCGGTGGCCGGCGAGGAGGGCGGCGCGCTCGGCACCATCGGCACCCGCCCGCTGGTGGCCGCCGGGCACTACGGCCGGTTGAACGTCTTCTGCGAACCCACCGGCAACCGCGCGCTGACCCGCTCGACCGCCGCCATGACCGCGCGGATCGAGGTGGCGGGCCAGGACGCGGTGGACGACCGGCCCGCCGCCGGACACAACGCCACCGTGCTGCTCGGCTTCCTGGCCCAGCACCTGGCCGGCTCGATCAACCCCGGCCCCGGCCGGCTCTGCGTGGCCGGCCTGCACACCGGCCACCTGCACAACCGGGTTTACGGGCAGGGCGAGTTGCTGCTCAACCTCGCCTACCCCGACCCGGCCACCGCCGAGCGGCTGGAGCGGGCGGTGGTCGAGGGCCTGGCGGCGGGCCTGGCCGCCTTCGCCGAGCGCTTCGCCGCCAACCCGCTGCTGGCCCGCACCGCGGTGGACGCGGCCGCGATCACCCGGCTGCGCTGGCTCAAGCGCGGCCTGCCCGCGCTCACCGACCCGGCCGCCGAACAGCCCTGGCTGCCCCGGCTGCTGGCCGCCGCCCGGATCCCGCGCTGGCCCGCCGAGGAGCCCGGCTTCACCTGCGACGCGATCTGGCTGGCCGACCGACCCGACACCGCCACCGTGGTGCTCGGCCCCGGCTCGCTGGAGGACAACAACGCCCACGCGGACGGCGAGTTCGTCCACGTCCACGAGCTCGCCGCGTTCGCCCGCTCCGTCGCCGACCTGCTGCTCGCCTTCGACGCCGAGCGCCCTGCCTCGCCGCCCTCCCCCCGGCTGCCCCACCCCACCCAGGAGGCCAACCCCGCATGCCGCTGACGCCCCTCGCCACCCCGCTCGCCGGGCCTGGAACCGGGTCCGCCGCCGAGGTGGAGACCACATCCGCCGCCCTCGCCTCCGCCGAGGCCGCCGGGTCCGCCGCCGAGCGCGCCGCCGAGGCCGAGGGCGACGGCGCCCGGATCGGCGCCCCGCGCACCACCCGCCCCGCCGTCCTGGTCCGCTACCCCGAGCTGCTCCGCTTCACCACCGAGGTCTTCACCGCCCGCGGCCTGCCCGCGGCCCGGGCCACCACCGCCGCCGAGGCGCTCTGCTACGGCGATCTGACCGGCCTGACCTCGCACGGCCTGGTCAACCTCACCCGGCTCTACCTGCCGCTGCTGGACGAGGGCCGGGCCGATCCGGCGGCCGAGCCCGAGACGCTGGCCGACCGCGGCGCCGCCGTGCTGCTCGACGACCGCCGGGCGCTGGGCCTGTGGGCGGCCCCGGCCGCGATGGACCTGGCGATCGAGCGGGCCGCGAGCTTCGGCATCGGGCTGGTCTCGGTGCGCGGCGCCACCCATCTGGGCTGCGCCGGCTTCCACACGCTGCGCGCCGCCCGCCGGGGCCTGATCGGCCTGCTGGCCGCCAACTGCGGGCACCAGAAGATCGCCAGACCGCCGGGCGGGCGGCTGGCGATGCTCGGCACCAATCCGCTGAGCGTGGCCGCGCCGGCCGGCGACCGGCACCCGTTCGTGCTGGACATGAGCACCACGGCGGTGCCCACCGGGCGGGTGCGGGCCGCCGCCCGGGCCGGACAGGCGGTGCCGAGCGGCTGGCTGGCCGACCAGGACGGCGCGCCGGTCACCGACCCGGCGGCCTTCGACCGGGGCGAGGCACACCTGCTCTGGCTGGGCAGCCGCCCGGAGACCGGCGCGTTCAAGGGTTACGGCCTGGGCCTGGTGGTCGAGGTGCTGGGCGCGCTGCTGGCCGGCGCGGGCCTGGGACCGGAGCCGGCCGCGCTGGCCGGGGACGGCGGCCCCGCCGGCCGGGACGACGACATCGGCTACCTGGCACTGGCGATCGACCCCGGCGCGCTGCGGGACGGCGCGGACTTCGCCCGGCAGGCCGGCTCGCTCTTCGGCGCGCTGCTGGACTGCCCACCGCTGGACCTGGCCCACCCGGTGCGCTACCCCGGCTTCCCCGAAGGCGAATTGGCGCGGCGTCAGTTGCGCGACGGGGTCGAGCTGTCACCCGCCCGGTTCGCCGAGCTGACCGAACTGGCCCTGGCCACCGGCCTGAGCGCCCCCAAGCCGATCGGAGGCACGCCGTGACCGCCCCCCGCAAACTGGCCGTGATCGGCCTCGGTGTGATCGCCAAGTTCTACCTGGCCGCGATCGAGGCCGACCCGGCCTTCACCCTGGCCGCCGTCTGCGACCTCGACGAGGCCGCGCTGGCCGCCCCGCGGGCCGCCGGCATCCCCGGCCACCTCGGCCACCGCGAGCTGCTCGCGGCCCACCGCGACCTGGACGGCGCGATCGTCACCGTGCCCAACGACGCGCACGCCGCGCTCTGCCGCGACCTGCTGGCCGCCGGGCTGCCGGTCTGCGTGGAGAAGCCGCTGGCGACCGAGCTCTCCGACGCCCGGGCGCTGACCGCGATCGCCGCCGAGCGCTCGCTGGTGCTCTTCACCGCCTTCCACCGCCGCTACAACAGCCAGGTGCTGGAGTTGGCGGCCGCCTGCGCCGGCACCCCGGTCGCCAAGGTCAAGGTCCGCTACTTCGAGCGGATCGAGGACCACATCGGCCAGGACGCCTGGTACCTGGACCCGGCGCGCTGCGGCGGTGGCTGCGTCGCCGACAACGGCCCGAACGCCTTCGACCTGGTCCGGCTGCTCTTCGGCGAGTCCGAGCTGAGCGTGGTGCGGGCCGCGATCACCCGCGACGCGGCGGGCCTGGACCGGCAGGCGGCGCTCGACCTGGTCACCGCGGGCCCCGCCCCGCGCCGGGCCAGGGTCGAGCTGGACTGGTCCTATCCGGGCGAGTTGAAGGACGTCGAGGTCACCCTGGCCGACGGCCGGGTGCTGCGGTCCGACCTGCTGGCCGGGCACCAGGGGTTCAAGGCCTCGCTCTGGCACGAGTACCGGGGCATCCTGACCGCCTTCGGCGCCACGATCGAGCGCCCCGCCGGCCGCCGCGACGGCGGCCTGGCCGCCCTGGACCTGGTGGCGGCGGCCTACCGGCTCGACCGAGACGACGCCACCCACGTGTTCCGTCCCACCGCCGCGGAGGCACGATGAGCGCGGTGCGGGAGGACGGCGCCAAGCGGGCGGTCGCCGGGGAGCTGGTGAAGGTGCTGATCCACCGCCGCGAGGACCGCGGCATGACCGTGGAGCCGTACGCGAGCCGGTGCGTGCGGGCCGGCGAGCTGCACGAGCTGGTGACCACGGACGTCGCCGACGGCACGCCGGGGACCAGGGTGGACCGGGTGGGGTTCCTGGGCTTCACCGAGATCTCCCGCGCCGGGGTGATCGACCGGGGCGACACGGTCTGGATCGGCGGGCGGCCGGTGGGCACCGTGCTCGGTTTCGACGCCTGCCACTTCCCCAACCACTACAACATCCTGATCTGCACCGGGGAGCCGGTGACCGGTGAGGAGCTGGGGCTCTGCCCCGAGGCCGAGGTCCGCTTCATCCAGCAGCCCTGAGCAGGCCGGCAGCTGCGAGAAGGAGAGTGGGGGGAGCGGTCCCGGGGGAACGGACCGCTCCCCCGGCGGAGCTCCCACAACCGGACGCCGCGTCAGGGGGTACTCACGGCGTCGGGTCCCACAGCGGGGAACTCCGGATCCACGTACCGCCGATTCCTGCCAGATCCTCGGTACAACACCCATCCTGCCGCCGGGCCCCGCCGGGCGGCAGGCGTACAAGGACCCGTCTCCCGGGGACCTTCGTCCCGCGGAGTGAACGCGTTGCACACCTGATTCGGCCATCCGGTGGATAAGCTGCTCGCTGGGACCGGCACCCGACCGGGCCCGGACGCGGGCGCGGGGCTGGAGCGGACGAGGCGGAGGCGGGCGTTTCCGATGGCACAGGCAAGGCGGATCGGCATGTATCTGCTGCTGATCTTCGTGGTGTACACGATCATCCACTCGCCCGCACGCGCGGCGGAGCTGGTCCAATCGGGCTTCGTCGGGATCTCGGACGCGGCCAACTCGGTGGGGGCCTTCATGACGGGTCTCATCAAATAGGACCCTGCCCCGGCGCCCGAAGCGGGCGGGTTACCGTGTCCGGGTCCACCCTCGGCCCCGCAAGGAGCACCCCGTGATCCGCCACCTGGTCCTGTTCAAGCTCAACGAAGGCATCGCGAAGGACGACGAGCGCGCGCTCGCCGCCGCCGAGGCCTTCGAGGGGCTCGACCAGCAGATCCCCGAGCTGCTGGAGTGGCAGCACGGCTTCAACGTCAGCCCGCGTGACATCGCCTACGACTACGCGATCAACAGCCTGGTCGCCGACCAGGACGCGCTGCAGGCCTATGCCACCCATCCGGCGCATGTCGTTGGTGCTCAGCAGTGGCGGGAGATCGCCACCCTGGTGGTCGCCGACTTCGAGGTCTGACCAGCGCCCAGCAGGTCGATCGCACTCGAACGACCCAACGGCCCCCCGCCCCGCGACGACTCCCGAGGAGTCCGCGCCGGACCCGGGGGGCCGTCGCCTTGTTGACGCCAGGTCAGCAACACGCCTCTGGCCGGTACTTGAACGAATGGCGTCCGTCTTGTGATGCTATGACCGATTTCGCCGGGCAGGACAAGGTGGTGAACTAGGGAGGGTGACGCGTCCGTGCGGATCCAGGACGATACGCCGGACACCGGCACGGGCGGTCCCGAGGCCGGGCCCGACCCGGGCGCCGCGACCACCACCGCGGTGACCGGCGCCGCTCCCACCCCCACCCCCGGCCCGCGGGCCGAGGAGGCGCGCACCGAGGAGCACGGCGCCCCGGGCCCGATCGACGTGCGCACGCTGACCCGGGTGCTCTTCGAGCGGCTGGCCGAGCTGCCCGCCCAGGCCCCCGAACGCGAGCAGGTGCGGGCCGCGCTGATCGAGGTCAACATCCCGCTGGTGCGCTACGCCGCCACCCGGTTCCGCAGCCGCAACGAGCCGATGGAGGACGTGGTCCAGGTCGGCACCATCGGCCTGATCAACGCGATCGACCGGTTCGACCCCAGCCGCGGCGTGCAGTTCCCCACCTACGCGCTGCCCACCATCCTGGGGGAGATCAAGCGCTACTTCCGGGACAACGTCCGCACCATGCACGTCCCGCGCCGGCTGCAGGAGCTCTGGGTGCAGGTGAGCGGCGCGATGGAGGAGCTGACGGTGCTGCACGGGCGCACCCCCAAGGTCCCCGAGATCGCCGCCAACCTGCGCATCCCCGAGGAGGACGTGCGCGCCTGCCTGGACGCCGGGCGCGCCTACAACGCCGCCTCCCTGGAGGCCGCCCAGGAGCACGAGGGCGGCCTGGCGCTGCTCGACCGGCTCGGCTACGAGGACTCCGCGCTGACCGACGTGGAGCACCGCGACATGGTCCGGCACCTGCTGGTGCAGTTGCCCGAGCGCGAGCGGCGGATCGTGATGCTGCGCTTCTTCGCCAACCTGACGCAGTCCCAGATCTCCAACGAGCTCGGCATGTCCCAGATGCACGTCTCCCGCCTCCTCACGCGCATCCTCACCAGGCTGCGCACCGGCAACAACTGGGACGAGTGAGCAGGACCCGGGCATCGCTGCGCGTTACTGCCACGTGACAACTCGCGATGTTCGGGTTTGCCGTGCTCGCGGTTCCGGTAAGCAAGCGGTTGGGGGACGCCGATCACTCGGCGCGCACCGGGGAACCGCCGAGCGGAGGCTCCCGTTGGACCAGTCACAAGGGGGTGGGTGCATGTCCGCAGAGCTGGGCAGCGCAGAGATCCACGGTGGTACGGCGGTGGCCGAGCACGCTCCGGAGCAGGCGGCGGCCGTGGCGCCCGCCGTCCCGCCGCCGCCCGTCCCCGAGCCGACCGCGGCGCCGGGCCTGGACACCCGCACGCTCTCCCGCTCGCTCTTCCGCCGGCTGGCCACGCTGCAGGCCGGCACCCCCGAGCACACCTACGTCCGGGACACCCTGATCGAGCTGAACCTGCCGCTGGTGCGCTACGCCTCGGCCCGGTTCCGCAGCCGCAACGAGCCGATGGAGGACATCGTCCAGGTCGGCACGATCGGCCTGATCAAGGCGATCGACCGGTTCGACCCGGACCGCGGGGTGGAGTTCCCGACCTTCGCGATGCCCACCGTGGTCGGCGAGGTCAAGCGCTTCTTCCGGGACACCAGTTGGTCGGTCCGGGTGCCCCGGCGGCTCCAGGAGCTGCGGCTGGCCCTCACCAAGGCCGGCGACGAGCTCGCCCAGCGGCTGGACCGCTCCCCCACCGTGGCGGAGCTGGCGGTCTGCCTGGGGGTCAGCGAGGAGGACGTGGTCGAGGGCCTGGCCGTCGGCAACGCCTACACCGCGAGCTCGCTGGACTCGACGCCCGGCGACGAGGACGGCGACGGACCCCTGGCCGAGCGCCTGGGCTACGAGGACCTGGCGCTGGAGGGCGTGGAGTACCGCGAGTCGCTCAAGCCGCTGCTGGCCAAGCTGCCGCCCAGGGAGCGGCGGATCATCATGCTGCGCTTCTTCGGCAACCTGACCCAGTCCCAGATCGGCGACGAGATCGGCATCTCCCAGATGCACGTCTCCCGGCTGCTCACCCGCACCCTCACCCAGCTGCGCGAGGGCCTGACCAGCGAGAGCTGAGCCGCGCCCGGCCGCGCCCCGGGCCGGCAGCCCGGGGCGGGGTCGGGCGCGGTCGGCGCGGGGTCGGGCCGGGTGCGGGGTCCGGTGGGCTCGGCGCGGCTCAGTGGCCGGCGTCGCCGAGCAGGTTCTTGCGCAGACCGGCCAGCACCGCCTCCTCCAGGCCCAGGCCGTCCCGCCAGAAGGCCTGGAAGTCGCCCCAGCCGGTCTCGACCTCGGCGAAGGCCGCGGCCAGGTAGTCGCGGTCGGCGCGGAAGAGCGGCAGCAGCAGCGAGGGGTCCGCCATCAGGCCGCGGGTGCCGAAGCTGTCCACGATGTGCTCGACGATCGCGGCCGAGCGCACGTTGGTCAGCAGGTAGTCCTCGTAGACCGTCTCCTGGTCCACCCCGAGCGCGGTGAGCAGCAGCGCGGCGGTCCAGCCGGTGCGGTCCTTGCCCGCGGTGCAGTGGAAGAGCACCGGCGGGCCGTCGGGCGCCGCCAGCAGGCGCAGCACGGTGGCGAAGCGCTCGCGGGCCAGCGCGTCGGTGACGAACCAGCGGTACAGGCCGATCATCATCTGCGCGGCCCGGCCCTCGCCGAGCAGCGCCTCCTGCTTGGCGGGGTCACGGTCGGCCAGCGCGTCGCGCAGCGCCACGTAGATGTCGTAGTCGGCGGCGAAGACCGGCAGATGGTGCAGGGTGATCCCGTCCGGCCCGGCGGCGCTGACGCTCAGTGGGCGGTCGGAGAGCTCCACGGCCGAGATCTCGGCCACCGGGAGCCCGGGCACCCGGTCGGGACCGGCCTCGCGGACCTCGTCCAGGCTGCGCAGGTCGACCACGTGGCGCACCCCGAGGGCGGTGAAGAGCGGCAGGTCGGCCTCGACCAACCGGTTGAGGCCGTCGCTGCGCAGCGCCACGCCGCTGCGCAGCACCCGGCCGTCGGCCGTCCGGTAACCACCCAGGTCACGGGCGTTGACCGCGCCCGCCAGGCCAAGGCTGCGGGCGGCCAGCTCCTCGACTGCGGCGGCGCTTGCCGCGACGGGCTGCTCGGTCACTGGGGCCTCCATGGTGTGCTCGTGGTCATCGCTCGGGTCATCCGGTCCGACCAGGGTACGAACCGGATCCGGCGCGCCACGCACCCGGGCGGCGACCGTGTACGACGTGTTTCGGCAGGTGAGACGCTTTCATAAAGCGAAACTTGTCATGATCCGACCGGTTTCTGCCTCCTTAAGGGCGCCTTAACGACCGCAGGGTGACGAACATGGCCCACAAGTGAACGTCTATGACAGATTCGCTGCACTCTCACCCATTCGGCCGATAAACCAGGTAGTTCTGCCCCACCATGTTCCGCAGTGCCTCGCACGGCGGGCCGTGCGACGCGGGGGAGACACAGAAACATCAAAGGTCGGACGCGGGGGCAGTCCGTCCTTTTCATGGGGAGGAACACCGAACATGGGTCGAGCGACCCGTCGTGCTGCCGCCTGCGCGGCAGCCGGTCTGCTGGCTGCCGGACTGCAGACCTCGACCGCCTTCGCGGCGGTACAGAACCGAATCGACCTCACCGTGCTGGTGGTCGACGACGGCGGTCCCGCCACCGCCGCGATCACCGCCGAACTCGCCAGTGAGGGCACCCCGTACACCGTGGTGAAGCTGTCGGACCCGAACCGTCCGACGATCACCGCCGGCTACCTCAGCGACACCGTGAACGGCGCCCCCCGGGCGAAGTTCCAGGGCGTCGTGCTGCCCAACGAGAACCCGTTCGGCACCGGCTCCGCCGAGATGACCGCGCTCGCCTCCTACGAGGCCACCTTCGGCATCCGCCAGATCGACGCCTACACCTACGCCAACCCCAACGTGGGCCTCAACTGGGCGCAGAACCCGGGCTACATCGGCTCGCTGGACGGCACCCAGGGCGCCGTCACCACGGCCGGCCTGTCCGGGCCGTTCGGCTACCTCAGCGGCAACGTGCCGTTCGAGCAGCCGGAGCCCGGGGTCTCCACCAGCTACGGGTACCTGGCCACCCCGCTGGCCTCGGCCGCACTGCCCACCGGCGCCTCGTTCACCCCCCTGGTGGACGCGCCGATCCCGGGCACCGGCTCGCGCGGCTCGCTGGTCGGCGAGTACGACCACGACAGCCGCAAGGAGCTGGTGGTCACCTTCGTCTACAACCAGTACCAGCAGCAGTACCGCCTGCTGGCCCGCGGCTTCGTGGACTGGCTGACCCAGGGCATCCACCTCGGCTACGACCGCAACTACTTCGCGGTCCACGTGGACGACCTGTTCCTCTCCGACGACCGCTGGGACACCACGCTCAAGTGCACCCCCGGTGACGTCACCTGCCCGCCGGGGAGCAACAACACCGACAACGACCCGATCCGGATGACCCCGTCGGACGTCAACACCGTGGTGGCGTGGGAGAAGGCCAACAACTTCACCCTCGACTTCGCCTTCAACGGCGGCGGCAGCGCCGACTGGGAGTCGGACAACAACACCACCACCGACCCGCTGCTGACCGCCTTCAAGGCGAACTCCAGCTCGTTCCGGTTCATCAACCACACCTGGGACCACCCGTTCCTGGGCTGCGTCCAGAACGTCACCGTGGTGCCGTGGGTCTGCTCCACCGACACGAGCGGCAACACCCAGTGGGTGGACGAGAACACCATCCAGACCGAGATCTCCGAGAACACCGCCTGGGCCAAGCAGCAGGGTCTGCCGACCGACCCGAGCGAGCTGATCACCGGTGAGCACTCGGGCCTGGTGACGCTGCCGCAGCAGCCCACCGACAACCCGAACCTGGCGCCCGCGCTGGCCGCCAACGGGATCAAGTGGACCGGCTCGGACGCCTCCCGCGAGCCGAACCAGCGCGCCGTCGGCAGCTCCACGCTGACCGTGCCGCGCTACCCGATGAACGTGTTCTACAACGCGGGCCACACCAACGAGGAGGTGGACGAGTACAACTGGATCTACACCAGCAAGGCCAACGGCGGCAGTGGGATCTGCGAGACCTCGGGCAACTCCACCTGCCTGCCGGCCGCGCTGGACACCACCACCGGGTACGCCTCGTACATCGTGCCGATGCAGACCAAGATCGACCTCGGCTACGTGATGAACAACGACCCGCGGCCGAACTTCATCCACCAGTCCAACTTCGCCGAGGACCAGATCGCCTACCCGGTGCTCAACTCGATCCTCGGCACGTACAAGAGCCTCTACGCGGCGAACACCCCGATCGTGAACCTGCGCGAGAGCGCGATCGGCACCGAGCTGCAGAAGCGTTCCGCCTGGAACGCGGCTGTCGCGGCCGGCCAGGTCACCGCGTACCGGATCGGCAACACGGTCACCGTGCAGGCGCCCTCCGGGGTGCAGGTCGAGGCCACCATGCCGACCGGCACCACCCAGCAGCAGCTGCTCGGCAGCTCGGCCTTCGGCACCGCCTACGCCGGTTCGCTCTCCGGCTGGGTCTCCCCCGGGACCTTCCAGGGCTCGGTGACCCTGCAGCTGGCCGCCGCGGCGGCGCCGAGCTCGGTCAAGGCTCCGGCCGCCACGGTCAACGCGGCCGCCACCGCGGCCCAGAAGACCGCCAAGGCGCCGAAGACCACCGTCCCGGCCGGCACCGCCAAGGCCGTCCCGGTCGGTCCCGGTGACACCCAGCGCACCAAGGGCAAGTCCCTGGTGCCGGCCGGCACCAAGTAGGTCAGCAAGCAAGGCGCCACCTGAGGCACCACGCACCACCGCAAGGCAAGCAAGTCCAGTACCAACTAGCTCCACGCGTACCACCGGCACCACAACGCGGCGGTACGGGCCGCGCGGCGACCCCGCGCGGCCCGTACCGGCGCTGCGCCCGGCCGCCACCGGGCGCAGCCGATTTGGGGGGAAGGGAAGCAAGATGCGAGTCACCTTGCTCACCGAGGGGACGTACCCGCACGCGCATGGCGGCGTCAGTGTGTGGTGCGACCAACTCGTCCAGGGCATGCCCGACGTCGAGTTCGACATCATCGCGGTGACCGGCACCGGCAGCGAGCCGCTGGCCTGGGAGCTGCCCCGCCAGGTCCGCACGGTCACCACCGCACCGCTGTGGGGGCCGCCGCTGCCCGGCAAGCCGCCGCGCGGCCGCGAGCTCCGCCGCTTCCTGGACGCCTACGAGCGCTTCCTGCACTCCGTCCTCGACCCGGTCTACGCCACCCACTTCGGCACCGAGCTGTACGGCTTCGCCGACTTCGCCCGGCGCGGCCTGCTCGCCCCGGCGCTGCGCAGCGAGGGGGCGCTGCGCACCCTGCAGCAGGTCTGGCACCGCCCCTACCTGTCCACCGCCGCCGCCGAGCCCACCCTGCACGACGCCCTGCACGCCACCGACCTGCTGGAGCACGCGCTGCGCCCGCTGGTGGTCGAGGTGCCGAGCGACGGGGTGACGCACGCGGTCAGCGGCGGCCTGGCCGCGCTGCCCGGGCTGATAGCGGCCCAGCAGCACAACGTGCCGTTCCTGCTCACCGAGCACGGCATCTACCTGCGCGAGCGCTACCTCGGCTACCGCACCGGGCCCTACCGCTGGCCGGTCAAGGCGCTGCTGCTCGGCTTCTACCGGATGCTCGCCGAGGAGAGCTACGCGCGCGCCGCCCTGGTCACCCCCGGCAACCGGTACAACCGGCGCTGGGAGGAGCGCGGTGGCACGCCCTCCGAGAACATCCGCACCGTCTACAACGGGGTCGACCCCGAACTCTTCCCGGCCGCCGGGCCCGAGCCCGAGCTGCCCACCATGAGCTGGGCGGGCCGGGTCGACCCGATCAAGGACCTGGAGACCCTGATCCGCGCCTTCGCGATCGTCAAGGCCGAGCTGCCCGAGGCCAGGCTGCGCCTGTTCGGCGGCACCGCGCGCGGTGCCGAGGGCTACCGCGACGGCTGCATCGCGCTCGCGGCCGAGCTGGGCCTGGCCGACTCGGTGGTCTTCGAGGGCCGGGTCGAGGAGATCAAGGACGCGTACGCGGCCGGCAGCATCGTGATGCTCAGCAGCATCAGCGAGGGCTTCCCGTTCACCCTGATCGAGGCGATGAGCTCGGGGCGGGCCACCGTCTCCACCGATGTCGGCGGGGTGCGCGAAGCGGTGGGCGACACCGGACTGGTGGTGCCGCCGCGCGAGCCCGAGCCGATGGCGCGGGCCGCCCTCGAACTGCTGCGCGATCCCGAGCGCCGGGCGGTGATGGGCGCCGGCGCCCGGATCCGGGTGGTCGAGCAGTTCACGCTGCGCCAGACCATCGACGCCTTCCGCGGCATCTACGCCGAACTGCTGGGTGAGAAGAACGACGAGAACACCGGTCTGACGGTGCTGCAGCCCGCGGCCGAGGGGGCCGCATGAGCGGGCCGCTGCGCCTGGTCCCCGACGAGGGGACCCCCGGCTGGGCGGAGGAGACGATGCTCCTGCGCACCCTGCCGCGCCGCCGTCCCCGGCCTGCCTCGACCCCTGCCCTGCCCGAGCTCTCCCCGGACCCCTTGGACGACCTGGCAGAGCGGCTCGCCGAGTTGTGCGCCGACGCGGTGCACCCCTACGAGATCGCCGCGTTCCTGGAGTCGGACGGCCTGACCGACGAGCAGGCCGCGCTGGTCTACGGCCGGGCCGACGCCTTCACGCTGGCCGAGGACCTGTTCGCCAAGGTCGCCCGCCGCTACCCGGGCCCGCCCCCGGCCGCCACCGACCCCTGGCGGGCGGACCCGTGGCGCTGCGTGCTGCGCGGGCTGGTCTTCGCCCTGCCCGGGCTCGGCTACCTGCTGGGCGCCGGCCTCTTCGCCGCGAACCGGACGCGCTTCGGCCTGCCCTCGGGGATGGCCGCGCTGGCCGCCGCGACCCTGCTGAGCTGGGCCTTCAACCAGGCCCTGGCGCACCGGGCGTACGGCTGGCTGAGCCTGGCCGACCGCCGCTCGGCGGCCCGCACCCTGGCGGTGGGCGCGCCGCTGGGCGCGCTGCTGGCGGCGGGCGCCGGCTGGCTGATCGGCGGCCCGCTGGCGGCTTTACTGTTCACCATCGGGCAGTCCGCCTACCTGGGCGCGGCCACCGTGCTGCTGGTGCTCGGCCAGGAGAAGCTGCTGCTGGCGGCGCTGACGCCGTCCGCGGCGGGCGCGGTGCTGGTGCGCCTGGTCCCGCTGCCCGGCTGGGCGAAGGCGGCGATCCTGCTGGCCACCCTGGCCGCCGCGGTGGGCCTGGCCGCTCAGCAGCTCCACCGCTGCCTCAGTGGCGACGGCTCCGGTCCGGCCGGGCCCGCCTGGTCGGCCACCGCCGCCTCCGGGCTGTTCGGGCTCGCGGTCGGCACGCTGACCATGATCGCCGGTCTCGGCCCGACCCTGCACCACGCCGTGCACCCGGACGCGCCGCCCTCGCCGGGCGCGAACGCCACCGGGCCTGCCCTGGTCGCGCTCACCCTGAGCCTGGGCCTGGCCGAGTGGCTGCTCTACCGCTACCGGAGC
This sequence comes from Kitasatospora sp. NBC_01287, assembly GCF_026340565.1. Taxonomy (NCBI): domain Bacteria; kingdom Bacillati; phylum Actinomycetota; class Actinomycetes; order Kitasatosporales; family Streptomycetaceae; genus Kitasatospora; species Kitasatospora sp. NBC_01287. Next base: position 4,861,531 of record NZ_JAPEPB010000001.1, on the reverse strand, counting down.
CTGGCCACCACGGCGCTGCGGATCAGCACCAGTCCGGGCGACTTCCGCCGCCGCACCGCCCTGGTGCTGCTCGGCTGCCTGCTCGGCTACCTGCTCGCGGTGGCCGCGCTGGACTACGCGGGCACCGCCCTCTGGGCACACGCCCCCTTGATCGGTCCGACCCAGTTGGCCGCACTCCTGCTGCTCGCCGCCACCCTGTGGACGGCACTGCTGCTGCAGGCGCTGTCGGTCGCCTGGCGTACCGCCGGCCTCTGCCTCGCGGCGGCCGGGTTCGAGAGCACCGTTCTGCTGATCGGCGGCGATCCGACCAGAGTCCAGCTGTACGGCTGTGGAGCAGCCGCCGCGCTGCTGGTCCCCCTGGCCGTGATCGTCCTCGGCCGCACCACCCGGCACCGCTGAGCACGAGCGCCACAGCGCACCACAGCGCACCCGCACCACTGACCGCACACTGACCGCACCCGCACTGATTCCCTGCCACCACACCACACAGAGAAGGCAGTTCCCCGACATGAGCACTGTCGCAGTCACCGGCGCCGAGGGATTCATCGGCTCCCACCTGACCGAGCACCTGGTCGCCCACGGGCACCGGGTGCGCGCCATGGTCCAGTACAACTCGTTCTCCAGCTTCGGCTGGCTGGAGACGCTTGACTCGGACACGCTCGACTCGGTGGAGATCGTCCTCGGCGACGTGCGCGACCCCGGATCGGTGAACGGCCTGGTCAAGGGCACCGAGGCCGTCTACCACCTGGCCGCGCTGATCGCCATCCCGTACTCCTACCAGGCCCCGCACTCCTACATCGACACCAACGTCAGCGGCACCCTCAACGTGCTGGAGGCGGTGCGCCACCTGGACGTCCCGCGGCTGGTGCACACCTCGACCAGTGAGACCTACGGCACCGCGCAGACCGTACCGATCACCGAGGACCACCCGATCAACACCCAGTCCCCGTACGCCGCTTCCAAGGCGGGCGGGGACCGGCTGGCGGACTCCTACCACGCCAGCTTCGAGACCCAGGTGGTCACCCTGCGGCCGTTCAACACCTTCGGCCCGCGCCAGTCGATGCGGGCCGTGATCCCGACCGTGATCGCGCAGATCGCCGCCGGGACGCGGGAGATCACCCTGGGCGACCTGCGGCCCACCCGCGACTTCATGTTCGTCAAGGACACCGCCGCGGCCTTCCACGCGGTGGGCACCGCGCCGGCCGAGACCGTGGTCGGCCGCACCTTCAACGCCGGTACCGGCGGCGAGATCTCGGTCGGCGACCTGGTCACCCTGGTCGGCAAGCTGATGGAGGTCGAGCTGAGCGTCCGCGAGGACACCCAGCGCCTGCGGCCGGCCAACTCCGAGGTGATGCGCCTGGTCGCCGACGCCAGCCGGCTGCGCGCGGCCACCGACTGGGCGCCGGCGCACTCGCTGGAGGCGGGCCTGGAGAAGACCATCGCCTTCTTCCGCGACCCGGCCAACCTGGCACGCTACAAGACCGACCTGTACAACGTGTGAGCCCGTCCAACATCAACTTCGTCTGAGCACGTCCACCTCAAATCGTGGGGGAGACCACCATGCACGCAGTGATTCTGGCCGGGGGCAAGGGCGTCCGGCTCCGGCCCTACACCACCGCCCTGCCCAAGCCGCTGGTCCCGATCGGCGACCAGCACGCCATCCTGGAGATCGTGATGCGTCAGCTGGCCGCGGCCGGCTTCAAGACCGTCACGCTCGCCATCGGGCACCTGGGCCACATCATCCGCGCCTACGTCGGCAACGGTTCGCAGTGGGGGCTGCGGGTCGGCTACGCCGTCGAGGACACGCCGCTGGGCACGATGGGCCCGCTGCTGACCATGCTCGACCGGCTGCCCGAGCACTTCCTGGTGATGAACGGCGACATCCTCACCGACCTGGACTTCGCCGGGGTGCTGAAGCACCACGAGGCGTCCAAGGCGCCGCTGACCATCGCGACCTACGCGCGCGAGGTCAAGATCGACTTCGGGGTGCTGACCACCGAGGCGGGCACCATCACCGGCTTCCGGGAGAAGCCGAGCATGGACTACCGCGTCTCGATGGGCGTCTACGGCGTCTCGCGGGCCGCGCTGACCAGCTACACGCCCGGGCTGCCGCTGGGCTTCGACGAGCTGGTCCTGGACCTGCTCGCGGCCCGGACCCCGCCGTCGGCCTACGAGTTCAACGGCTACTGGCTGGACATCGGCCGGCCCGACGACTACGACCGGGCCAACGCCGAGTTCGCCGCGCGCCGTTCGCTGCTACTGCGGGACGACCGCACCGAGCGCTCGCTGAACGAGCTCTCCCGGGCGGCCACCGGCGTGGCGGAGGAGGCCATCGAGCTGGACCCGACCGAAGCCGCCCCGGTCGGCGCGGCGGACGGGCGGGCCGCGTGAGGATCCTGCTGCTGGGTGCGGACGGCTTCCTCGGGCAGCACATCGCCGCCGCCCTGCGGGAGCTGCCGGACGCCGAACTGGCGACCGCGGGCCGCCGTCCGTCCCACGACCTGCGCCTCGACCTGACGATCGATCAGGTCGAGCCACTGGCCGCCGAGCTGGGGCGCCTGGGGCCCCAGCTCGTGGTCAACTGCGCGGGTGCGGTGGCCGGTGGCGCCCGGCACCAGAGCGAGGTCAACGCCCGGGGTCCGGCGATGCTCGTCGAGGCGCTGGAACTCGGGCTGCCCAAGGCCCGGTTGATCCATCTGGGCTCGGCCGGCGAGTACGGCCCGGCCGAGTACGGCAGCTCGCTGAGCGAGCGGGACCTGCCGCGCCCGACCGGCATCTACGGGGCGACCAAGCTGGCCGGGACCCTGGCGGTGGCCGAGTCCGCACTGGACGCGGTCTCGCTGCGGGTCTTCAACCCGGTCGGCCCGGGCGCCTCGGCGGCCTCGCTGCCCGGGCGGCTGGCGGCCGAGCTGGCCGCCCACCCCGGCGGGGTGGTCACGGTCGGTGACCTGTCCGCCTACCGCGACTTCGTGGACGCCCGCGACGTCGCCTCGGCGGTGGTCGCCGCCGCGCTGTCCACGGAGCCGCTGCCGCGCATCCTCAACGTCGCCGGCGGCCGGGCGCAGCCCGTCCGGGCGATCGCCGAGGGCCTGGTGGCGGCGGCCGGGTTCACCGGCCGGATCGAGGAGACGGGAGCCGGTTCGGACCGCTCGGCCTCCGTCTCCTGGCACCAGGGGGACATCTCGCTGGCCGGGCGGACGCTCGGCTGGCAGCCCCTGATCCCGCTGGAGCAGAGTCTGCGCGACCTCTGGGCCAGTGTGTCCGCCGAGCCACCGGCGGCCGACCACCGATGAACAGCACTTCCGCGGCCCGCCTGCTGGTGCCGCTGTACGTCCACCCCGCGGTGGACCCGGCGGCCTGGCAGGCGGTCGCGGCCGCCGGCCCCGAGCGGGTCCGGGCCGTGGTGCTCAACGTCGCCAACGGCCCGGGCCCCGAGCCCGACCAGGCCTTCGTCCAGGCCGCCGCCGAGCTCGCCGGGGCCGGCATCCCGCTGCTGGGCTACGTGGACACCGGCTACGGCCGCCGCCCGCACGCCGAGGTCGTCGCCGAGGTGCTGAACCACCGCCAGTGGTACGGCACCACGGGGGTGTACTTCGACCAGGCCGCGGCCCACCAGGCCGCGCTGGCGCACTATCGCCGGCTGACCACCGCGGCCCGCGCGGCCGGCTGCGAGCTGGTCGTGCTCGGCCACGGCGTGCACCCCGAACCATCCTTCGCCGGGCACGAGTTGGGTGACGTCCTGGTGACCTTCGAGGGCAGCTGGAGCGAGTACGATGCCCTGGTGCTGCCGCTCTGGACGGGTCACCACCCGGCCGAGCGGTTCTGCCACCTGGTCTACGGGGTCCCGGCCGAGCGGGCCGAGGCGGCGGGCGCGCTGCTCGCCTCCCGCCGGGCCGGCGTGGGCTGCGCGGTCCCCGGGTCGGGCACCAACCCCTGGAGCGAGCTGCCCTACGGCCTCGGCACCGCCGACGCACCACCCGCACCACCCGCACCACAGACACCACCGGCACAGCTCGCGCTGGTGGTGCCGCCACCCGCCGCCACGGGAAACCCCGCCACTCCACCATCGAAGCCGACGCACCTGGAGTGCCCGCAGTGACCCGTCGTACCGCTGCCCTGCTGGCGGCCCTGACCCTGACCACCGGCCTGTTCGCGAGCGCCTGCTCCAGCGGCGGAGGCGATGACGACTCGCAGTCGCCCGCGCCTGCGCCGGCCACCAGCGCGCCGAACTCGCCCACCGCGCAGCCGAGTCCCTCCGCCGGCCCGTCGGACGCCGGGTCGCCGAGCAGCTCACCCAGCGCGGCCCCGAGCGCCTCCGCCCCGGGCGCCGGTACCCACTCGCCGTCCGCGCCGCCCGCGCCGTCGGGGTCGGCCTCACCGGCACCTGCGTCGAACCCCGCGTCCGCGCCGGCCACCGGGCCCGCCTCGCCGGGCGGCCCGGGCCAGGCCCTGTGGCACCCCGCCCCCGGCACCAGCTGGCAGTGGCAACTCAGCGGCACCGTCGACCAGTCCGTGGACGCGCCGGTCTACGACATCGACGGCTTCGAGAACGACGCCTCGGTGGTCGCCTCGTTGCACGCCAAGGGCCGCAAGGTGATCTGCTACATCAACGTCGGTGCCTGGGAGAGCTTCCGCCCCGACGCCTCGTCCTTCCCCAGCTCCGTGCTCGGCTCCAGCGACGGCTGGAAGGGCGAGAAGTGGTTCGACATCCGGCAGATCAGCGTGCTGCAGCCACTGCTGGCCAAGCGCTTCGACATGTGCAAGGAGAAGGGCTTCGACGCGGTCGAACCCGACCTGCTGGAGGCCTACTCCAACAACTCCGGCTTCCCGGTCACCGCCGACGACCAGCTCGCCTACAACAAGATGATCGCCCAACTGGCCCATCAGCGCGGCCTGGCCGTCGCACTCAAGAACGACGTGGACCAGGTCCCGCAGCTGGTCGACTACTTCGACTTCTCCGTCGACGAGCAGTGCGCGGAGTTCCAGGAGTGCGACGGGTTGACGCCCTTCATCAAGCAGGGCAAGGCGGTGCTGCACGTCGAGTACAACGTGCCGAACAGCCAGTACTGCGCGCAGTCCAAGCAGCTCCAGCTCAGCTCGATGGAGAAGCACCTCAACCTGGACGCGTGGCGCGAGCCGTGCTGAGCACCGCCCGCGCCCGCCTGGACCAGCGCCGACCGGGTATCGGCTGACCAGATACCGGCCGACCAGGTACTACTTGACGGCGAGCCAGACCACCGCCACGACGACGAGCAGCGCGACGACCGCACCGGCCGCGATCAGGCCGGTGCGGCTGTTGCCGCCGCCACTGCGGTGCACGGAGACATTGCTCGGGGCCTGGGCCGCCGGCGTCTCCACAAAGGCCCGGAACATCTGGGTGCTGCCGGCGGGGTCTTCATAGTTCTCAGCCATGGCATGGGACTCTAACCAATCCTGGCCCGCCCGGGACAGTCCGACCCCTCCCCGGAGTGAGCGCCCGACCCGGAGTGAGCGCCCGCCCCGGAATGACCGCCGCACGGCGCGGGTTGTTCAGCAGCATGACCGACACCCTTGCCCCCGCCGTCCCGCTCGGCCCCTCCGAGCTGTCCGTCTTCCCGTTCTCGCTCGGCGGCAACGTCTTCGGCTGGACCGCCGACGAGGCGCAGTCCTTCGCCGTGCTGGACGCCTACGCGGCGGCCGGCGGCAACTTCGTCGACACCGCCGACGTCTACTCGTCCTGGGCCCCCGGCAACCAGGGCGGTGAGTCGGAGACCGTCCTGGGCAACTGGCTGCGCACCCGCGGCAACCGCGACCGGATCGTGGTGGCCACCAAGATCGGCCAGCACCCGCAGGCCAAGGGCCTGGGTGCGGCGAACATCCGCACAGCCACCGAGGCCTCGCTGCGCCGGCTCGGCATCGAGATGATCGACCTGCTCTACACCCACTTCGACGACCCCGAGGTCCCGGTGGCCGAGATCATCGGCGCGCTGAACGGCCTGGTGAAGGAGGGCAAGGTCCGCGAGATCGCCGCCTCCAACATCAGCGCCGAGCGGCTGGCCGAGTCGCTCGACTTCTCCGACCGGGAGGGCACGGCCAAGTACATAGCCCTGCAGCCGCACTACAACCTGGTCTCCCGCGCCACCTACGAGGGCGAACTGGCCGACACGGTGGCCGCGCACGGCCTCGCCGCCGTCCCCTACTTCGCGCTCGCGGCCGGCTTCCTGACCGGCAAGTACCGTACGGACGGCCCGAGCGTGGAGAGCGCCCGCGCCGAGGGCGCGCGCCGCTACCTGGCCGACCCGCGCGGCCCGCGGGTGCTCGCCGCGCTGGACACCGTCGCCGCCGCCCACCAGGTCGAGCCCGCCTCGGTGGCGCTGGCCTGGCTGACCGCCCAGCCGACGGTCGCCGCCCCCATCGCCAGCGCCCGCACCGTCGAGCAGCTCGCCCCGCTACTGGCCGCCACCACCCTGCGGCTCACCCCGGAGGAGCTGGCCCTGCTGGACACCGCCTCCGCGTGACACGGCGACCGGCCCCTGTCCACAGGCTGTGGACAGGGGCCGGTCGCGCACCGCGCCGAGCTCTCGCCGCGACCCGTTACGGCCGGCCGAGGTAGCTCGGGAAATAGCCGGCATTCAGCGTCGCGATCCGCACGTTCCGCCCTGGGCGCGGGGCCTCGACGTACTGGTTGCCACCCAGGTAGATGGCCACGTGGTGGATGCCGGAGGCGCGGTCGCTGTCCGACCAGAACATCAGGTCGCCGCGGCGCAGCTGACCGGCGCTGATCGGCGTGGTCGCCGCGTACTGGTCGTCGGCCACCCGGGGCAGGTCTATCCCGCCCCGGCGGTACGCCTGCTGCACCAGGCCCGAGCAGTCGTAGCCGGACGGTCCGTCACCGCCCCAGACGTAGGGCTTGCCGAGTTGGGCGAGGGCGTAGGCGATGGCCGACTCGGTGGCGGAGGAGCTCGCGGTGCCGGCCGTGCCGGTGGCGGCGGCACCGGAGCCGGTGCGGCTGAGGTAGACGTCGTAGTGCGTGGTGTAACGCCACTCACCACTGTCGTTCTGGAACCAGTACTTGGACCCGTCCCAGCCCTGCCGCATCCCCTCGCCACCGCCGTCCACCGGCTGAGCGGGCTGAGCGGGCTGAGCGGGCTGGCTCGTCCGGCTCACGTACACGTCGTAGTGACTGGTGTACCGCCACTCGCCCGCCGCGTTCTGGAACCAGTACCTCGACCCGTCCCAGCCCTGCCGCATCCCGTCGCCACCGCCGTCCACCGGCTGAGCGGACTGGACGGGCTGAGCGGACTGAGCGGACTGAGCGGACTGGCTCGTCCGGCTCACGTACACGTCGTAATGGCTGGTGTACCGCCACTCGCCCGCCGCGTTCTGGAACCAGTACCTCGACCCGTCCCACCCCAGTCCGCTCGGGACCGGGTCGGCGGCGGCCGTTCCGGCACCGAAGCCGAGGCCGACCACGCCGGCGCCCGCGAGCACGGTGGTGGCCAGGCAGGCCCCCCGCAGGGAACGGCCCACACGCGGTATTCGCGCGCGCCGCCGAGCGAGCCCGGCCAGTGACGCCGTCCGCGCCACGCAGTGCGGGCACCCGCACACCTGCGGCGCCGGCAGCTCGCCGCTCCGCTCCTCGAAGCCGATCAGGGCGGGACCGGTGGCTATCCTCATGCTCGATTCCCTTCCTTCTTCCTGGCGCTCTGCCCGGTGGCCCCGGCGGTGCGGCCGGCGGCCGGCGCCGGGACGGTGCCCGGCAGCGCGCTCGGCACCCCGGCGGGCGCGACGAAGGCGACCAGCAGTTGCTCCATCAGCGCGCTGCGGGCCGCCCTGTCCAGTTCATGGGCGGTCGCCCGCTCCAGCCGGCGGACCGCCAGCGCCGCCGCCTCCACCGCGTCGTCCACCAGCACGGTGCGCAGCCCCGCGTCCAGCTCGGCCAGCCGCCGGCGGCGCATCGAGTCGGCCACCTCGGGCGCGTAGTCCAGGGCCAGCGGCTGCACCGAGAACACCTCCAGACCGGCCGGCGCCGCTTCGGCGGCCACCCCCCGGGTCAGCTCGTCGGCGAACCACTGACCGTCGCGCAACGCGGGGCCGGGCGCCGCGTTGCTGTCACAGGGCAGGGTGCTGGCGACCCGGGTGAGCACCGCGTGGATCTGCTCGCGCAGGTAGTCCTCGTGGTCCCCGACCGCGAAGACCGCGCGGGCCGTGTCCTTGATCCGCCACACCACCAGCAGCCGGACCACGATGGGCGTCCCGCTCCGGTCGATGACCTGCACCGGATCGCTGCGCCAGTGCCGCAGCCTGATGTCCACCCGGCGGCGACGCAGCAGCGGGTTGACCCAGAGCAGCCCGGTCCGGCGCACCGTCCCCCGGTAGCGGCCCCAGCGGCTGAGCACCCGGGTCTCACCACCCGCGTTCGCGAGCAGCCCCGCCAGCAGGAGCAGGCCGACCGCACAGCCGATACCCGCCGCGAGCAGCGCCCAGCCGGTGACCACCGGACCACCCGCCGCCCGGGCCGCGGCACCGCGCAGATCGGGGAGCGGATGGGCCAGCCTCGGCACCGCTCCGACCCGGGCCAGCACCAGGGCCACCGAGGCCGCCGCGAGCAGCAGCGCGAAGAGCGCGAGCCACCCGGGAAGCGCGAACGCCCCCCGCTCACGCAGCTCCGGAACCACCTTCGGCGGGCGGCGGGCGGCCACCACCGCCCGCGTGTCCACAAGCTGCGGACGGGGCGCGGCCGCCGGGGCCGGCAGCGGGAGCGGCTGAGTCTCGGCGGCAGCCGCCGGCCTCTTCGGGAGCGGGGTCGCCCCGGCAAGGGTGCGATGGGCGAGGTCGCGGGGGCCATCCATATGGGGATCCTCCGAGTCGATGTATTACGCGCAGTCAGATTAAGTACATAACCCAGCAAATGCGACATTTGGCTGACAGTGTGTCGTGGTCACCTCCGCCGGCTGCCCGGGCCCCGGGCGAGCAGCCGCCGGGTGATCAGGGCGGTGCCCGCCAGGATCAGCAGCACCCCGCAACTCACCGCCCGCCACCCCCCGAACCTGACCCGCCGCACCGAGGCGCTGTCCGCGACCGGCGGCGGGCCCAGGGGCTGCGGGGAAGCGGCGGGAGAAGTCGGCATGACCGACTTCTGGGACGAGGCGGTACCGCCGTTCGAGCTGGACGCGGCGGAGAAGGTGGGGCTGGGAGTGGGGGTGGGGCTGGGACTCGGGCTCGCGCTCGGGCTCGGACTCGCGCCAGGCGTGGGACTCACGCTCGGACTCGCGCCGGAGGCAGGGCTCGCGGTTCGGGTGGGAGTGGGACTCGCACCGGAGGTGGGACTCACGCCCACACTCGCGCTCGGCGTAGGACTCACGCCCACACTCGCGCTCGGCGTAGGACTCACGCCCACACTCGCGCTCGGCGTAGGACTCACGCCCACACTCGCGCTCGGCGTAGGGCTCACGCTCACACTCGCGCTCGGCGTAGGGCTCACGCCCACACTCGCGCTCGGCGTAGGACTCACGCCCACACTCGCGCTCGGCGTAGGGCTCACGCTCACACTCGCGCTCGGCGTAGGGCTCACGCCCACACTCGCGCTCGGCGTAGGACTCACGCCCACACTCGCGCTCGGCGTAGGACTCACGCCCACACTCGCGCTCGGCGTAGGACTCACGCCCACACTCGCGCTCGCCGCCGCCACCCGCACCCGCACCGGGTCCCCCGCCGTCGCGTTGCCGGCCCGGTCGGTCGCCGTCGGGGTGAGCAGTTGCTCCCCCACCCCCAGATCCCGCAGCGCGTTGCACCGCCAGCTGCCGTCCACCGCCGCGACCGCCGCGCACAGCGCCCCGTCCCCGCCGGCCAGCACCGTGATGGTGGCCCCGGGCTCGCCCCGGCCCGCCAGGCCAGGGCGCACCACGTGCAGTTCCTCGCCCGGACCGGGCGCGGTGAGCACCGGCTTCGCGGGCGGCACCGTGTCCACCACCAGCGCGGTCGGCCGCCCGACCGCGTGGTGGCCGGCCGCGTCCACCGCCGTCGCCGTCAGCAGGTGCGGCCCCTCCGCGAGCTCCTCCACCGGCAGGCAGGCCCAGGAGCGGTCCGCCGGCACGGCCGTGCTGCACAGCTCGTTCCCACCCCCGCCCCCGCTCGGGTCGCCCTCCGCCACCGAGACCGTGCTCCCGGCGCCGCCGGTGCCGGTCAGCAGCAGCCCGGGGTCGTTGGTGTACGCGGGCAGCGTGAAGAGCGGCGCCGCCGGCGGCGTGGTGCTGACCGTGATCCGCACCGGGTCCCCGGCCAGCTCCGCGCCCCCGCTCGTCGTCTCGGCCAACTGGAGCGTCTGGTCCCCGTCGGCGAGCGCCGCGTCGGGCCGGCAGCTCCAGCCGCCGTCGCCCCGCACCGTCGCCCGGCAGAGCGTCACCTGACCCTCCTCGACTGCCACCGTCGCGCCCGGCACGCCGCTGTCGCCGGAGAACTCCGGCCGCTGATCGCCGACCTCCGCGCCCGCCAGGGGGTTGGTGAGTTCCGGCTTGGCCGCGCCGACGCCGAGCCGGATCGCCTGGTCCTCCACCTCGCCGGCGTCCGCGAACCCGTCGGCGGCCACCACCTGGGCGGGGTCGCGGGCGATCCGCAGCCGCGCCCAGGTGTCCCCGGCGGCGACGTTCGGCGGCACGATCCACTCCAGCGTCGCGCTGCTCGCCCCGGCGGGGATGTCCACCTGGGCCCGCTCGGTGGGGTCGAAGCGTCCGTCGCGGTCGAAGTCGATCCAGCCGGCCAGCGTCGCCGCGCTCTGGCCGGGGTTCACCGGCACCGTGACGTCGTAGTAGCCGCCGATCGCCGCATCGGGCGGGAAGACCACGGTGGGGTCGTTGGTGGTGTGCTCGACCCGGCCCGGCTGCAGTTGCGGCGGCGGCTGGGGCCCGGCGCCGCGGTGGCTGAGCCCGGCGGTCGGCACCGCGCCCGCGGCGTCACTGCCGAGGAAGAGGTCGGAGATCACGTGCGAGGCGTTCCCGTAGCCGACCGGCGCGCTGCCCAGCGTCTCGTCCAGCGTGACGGTGAACGCCTGGAGCAGGTCGGGCAACGCGGTGGCACTGCCGGGGGCGGCGGTGTCGCGGCGCTCGACCCGGAACGTCGCGGTGTCGAAGGTGCCGTCGAGTTCGAGGGTGCCGGCCGGATCGAGGGCCGCGTCGGCGGAGCCGTCGACGCCGGCGGGGGCGAGCGCGCCACCGGCCGCCGTCCAGCCCCGCCACGGCGAGCGGGCGGTCAGCGCGGGGGCGCCCGGGGTGCCGCCGGTGACGCTCAGCCGCAGGGCCGAGCTGGTGCGGCCGCCCGGGCCGTACGCCGCCCCGGCCAGGCCGCTGACGTGCAGTCGGGGATCGCGCACCGGTCGGGAGAAGCTGAGCCGCAGGGTGCCGAGGGTGCGCCAGCTGCCGTCCGGCTGCGGGCGGTCGGTGTCGATCCGCAGGGTCTCGGCGGGCGCTCCGGGGCGGATCCCGTCCGTGAAGGGGGTCGAGGCGCCGTCGGCCAGTGTCCCGGCGGCGGGCCACGCGGTGACCCCGGGCTCGGCGGCGAAGTCGAGGTCGACCGCCAGGCCGGAACGCAGCACCGCGCGCTGGTCCTGGGACCATCCGTCCGGCGACTGCTGCGCCTGTGAGACGGCCGGCAGCCAGCCGATGGTGACCGCGACGGCCAGTGCGGCCGCCACCGCCACCGGCCGCCGCAGGCGGGTAGCGCCGCGAGGCCGGGGCCGGGGGCAGGGGCGGGGGCGGGTCGGACTGCCGTTCCGTGGCGATCTCGCGGGCATGACACCCTCCTGTGCACACGATGTGACAAGAAGGAATCACGATCTAACGCTCTGTCATGGATGCCACTCGGCAGGGCCCCCCGCAACCACCCGGACGGCCGCAACGGCTACGGAGCGTCCGTCCGGACCTTGTACAGCATGGTGAAGGCCTTCACCTCGACGCACTCCGCCTCCGGCAGCACCGCGACCTCCTCCTCCGCCCGCGCCGCCTCGTCCAGCACCGCCAGCAGCCGGTCCCGCAGCCGCACGGCCTGCTCCGGCCGCAGCCGGAAGGTGCTCTGCCGGAACGCCCCGCCCACCCCTGGCACCCCTGGCTCCTCCTCCGACGCGGAGCCGAAGTCGATCCGGTCGCCGAGGAAGTCCCGCTCGGCATCGCGCCGCACCAGGTCCAGCACAGCGAGCACGGCCGCCAGCCCCTCCGGGCGGTGCCCCGAGTCGGTGGCGAAGATCTCGGGCGAGAGCTGGATCTGCGACTGGCGCACCTGGTAGCGGCTCTCCACGATCCCGGAGACCAGGCGGGTGCCGGCGACCGCGATCAGCTCGGCCCCTTCGAGCTGCTTGATGTGCCGGTAGAGCTTGGTCGGCGGCTCCTCCAGTTCGGCGGCCAGCTCCTTGACCGTCATCGGCCGCGGCTGATGCCTGGCCAGCGCGCCGAGGATCGCCAGGCGCAGCGGGTCGGCGAGCACCTTGAGCGTCGCGGCGTCATTGACCAGGCGTTCCTTCGCGCTTTCCAGCATCCGGCCATTCTGGCAGGCGTTCAGGGCTTGTGCGATCGCTCACTCATAGGAAACCATTCACAACATGGTGAACATTCCCCTTCGGCGAAATCGCCGCTTCCAGCTGCTCTGGGCCGGCTCCGCCGCCGCCCTGCTCGGCACCCGGATCGCCGACACCGCCTATCCCCTGCTGCTGCTCGCCACGACCGGCTCACCGGTGCTCGCCGGAGCCTTCGCGAGCGTGGAGTTCACCGCCGCACTGCTCTGCGGGCCGCACGCGGGCGCGGTCGCCGACCGGTACGACCGGCGCCGGATCCTGCTCCTCGCCGAGACCGTGCGGCTGCTGGCGGCGGCGGGGGTGGTGGTCGCGCTGGCACTGGGTCACTTCACCTTCGGGCAGGCGGTGCTGGTCGCCGCGGCGACCGGCGCCGCGAGCGCCTACGCCGGACCGTCCCGGATGCTCGCGGTCCGCTCGGTGGTCCCCGCTGCCCAACTCCGGCAGGCGCTGGCCCAGGAGGAACTGCGCGGCAGCAGCACCTCGCTGCTCGGGCCGCCGCTGGCCGGGCTGCTCTTCGCCGCCGGGCGGCCCCTGCCGATCCTCGGCACCGCGCTGGGCTCGCTGCTCTCCCTCGCCGCCGTCCGGGCCGCGCTCCCCCGCACCCCCGCCGCCCGGGCGGCGGCCCCCGCCGCACCGGACCCGGACGCCGACCCCGGCCATCAGCCCGGACCGCTCCCCCCGGCCACCACCCCGCTGCGGCTGCTCTTCGGCAGCCCGCTGCTGCGCGCCACCCTCGGCGCGGCCATCCCGCTGAACCTGGTCGGCTCGGGCATGACGCTGGTGGTCCTGGTGCTGCTCCGCTCGCGCGGCGCCGACGGCACCACCGTCGGGCTCACCCTGGCCGGCGAGGCCGCCGGCGCGATCGGCGGCGCCTTCCTGGTGGGGCGACTGCACCGACTGGCCGGCCCCGGCCGACTCCTGCTGGGCGCGGCCTGGCTCTGCGTCCCGCTGCTGCTCGTCCTGTTGCTGCCCGGCGGCCCGGTGGTGGTCTTCCTCGCGCTCGCCGCGATGAACCTGGCACTGCCCGCACTGCGGGTGATGATCGACGTGCTGATCTTCCAGCAGGTGCCGGACGGGCTGCGCGGCAGGGTGATCGCGATCACCCTGACGACCGTGATGCTCGGCGTACCGCTCGGCAGCATGCTGGCCGGCCTGCTGCTCGACCTGCTGTCGCCCGGCAGTGCGCTGGTCGTCTTCGCCGCCCTGCTCGCCCTCGGCCTGCTGCCCTCGACCGCCGGCCGGGCCCTGTGGACCGCGCGCTGGCCGACGGCGCCGGCCGCACCGGCCACCGTGCCGGCCCGAGCGGCCTGAACCGGCCTCGGAAAACGCCGAAGGCCCCTCGCGGGAGGGGCCTTCGATCAGGTGGTGCGCTCAGCAGGATTCGAACCTGCAACCTCTTGATCCGTAGTCAAGTGCTCTATCCGTTGAGCTATGAGCGCTCGGACGGCTCCGAGGGGGAGCCGCGAGCGGTGGAACTGTGCGCTCAGCAGGATTCGAACCTGCAACCTCTTGATCCGTAGTCAAGTGCTCTATCCGTTGAGCTATGAGCGCTCGCCCCGGCGGCTGGGCCTCCGGGGCGTTGCGGGGACAACATTACATGACCGTCGACCTGGGGTGAAATCGATAAGTTCCGGGCGGGTCAGCACCGATCGGGCGCACAGACGCCGAGAGCCCCGTCGACCGAAGTCGACGGGGCTCCCATCGGGCGGAGGCTGAGGGATTTGAACCCTCGATCAGGAATAACCCCGAAACCGCATTAGCAGTGCGGCGCCATAGACCGGACTAGGCGAAGCCTCCATCCACTCGGACCAGCACCGTCTCCGGTGTGCTCCGCGTGCAGGAGATGATGCCACAGCTCGGGGCTCCGGCACCAACCACCGCTTACGTTACTAGGCGGGTCGTCCTCTCGGCAAAAACAATGGGATACTCCAACCCCCGGAGGCAGCCCGGTCCGCGAGCGCGAACCGCAAGTCGTAAGTCGTGAGGAGACCTGTCGACGTGAGCAGCAGGCCGATCCGAGGCGCTGCTCGCCTCGCCGCGATACTCGACGCGTTGCCCGACGCGCTGCTGCTGGTGAACAGCAACGGCACCGTGGTGGACGCCAACCAGGCCGCCGTCCGCAGCCTGCAGACCCCCGGCACCTCCCTGGTGGGGATGGGCGTGCTCGACCTGCTCCCCGACTTCGACCCCAGCCGGATCCCCGGCTCGATGCGCCCGGCCCCGCGCGACCGCGAGGAGGCCGACCGGCCGGTGCGGATGACCGCCCGCCGCACCGACGGCAGCACCTTCCCGGTCGAGGTCTCCGGCAACGACTTCGCCGACGAGAACAGCAGCGAGGGCCGCGGCTACGCGCTCCCCCCGCTCGTCCCGTACGACCCCTACCGGGACGGCGGCCCGCGCGCCTCCGGCCCCGGCGACCTGCTGCTGCTCCTGGTCCGCGACCTCTCCAGCCGGCTGGGCGTCGAGGCGGAACTGCGCCGCCAGCACAAGCAGACCGAGATGATCCTGCGGGCGGCGGCCGAAGGCGTGCTCGGGGTCGACCTGGAGGGGCGGGTGGTGCTGGTCAACCCGGCCGCCGCGCACATCCTGGACTTCAGGGCCAGCGAGCTGGGCGGCCGTGAGCTGCACCCGCTGGTCCAGCACTCCCGCGCCGACGGCACCCCGCTGGCCGCCGACGAGTCCGCACTGCTCGACACCCTCACCTCGGGCCGCAAGCACCGGGTGCGCGGCGCCACCCTCTGGCGCAAGGACGGCCGGGCGGTCACGGTCGACCTGACGACGGCTCCGGTGCGCGACGGCGACCAGCTGGTCGGCGCGGTGATGACCTTCACCGACCGGACCAGGGAGCTGGCCCTGACCGCCCGCGCCGACCACCTGACGGCGGTGCTGGAGACCGAGGTCAGCGGCGCCCTGGAGGCACTGCGGCAGCGGATCGACGCGCTGGCCGGCGACCCGGCCGGGCAGCTGTGGCCGGAGGCGAACTGGACGCTGCGCGCGTTGGCCGACGACTGCCGCCGGTTCGGCCTGCTGGTCGACGGCGTGCTGGCCCACCAGCGCCACGAGCAGGAGACCGGCACCGGCGAGGGCCGCGAGGACGGCGACTCGCTCGACCGCGCGCAGACCTCGCTGGACAAGCTGATCGCGCGCGCGGTCGAGTTCGCCGGGCAGTTGGTCGGCCCCGGCCGGCTGCGCTTCTCGGTGCACGCCGCCGCCGTCGAGGTGAGCGCCGACCACGAGAAGCTGGCCGAGGCGCTCGCCCACCTGGTGGCCGACGTCAGCGGCACCGAGCTGTCCGGCGGCCCCGGCACCGGCGGCGGCCAGGCGCCGATGGTGGTGCTGGCCGCGGCTCAGCGCGGCGAGGTGGCCCGGATCGAGGTGCGCGGCCCCGGGCGGGGCGGCAGCCGGGTGCACGTGCCGATCGCGCGCGGACTGGTGGAGCGGCACGGCGGCGTGCTACAGCCCCACGAACTGCCCAACCACGCGGGCACCACCTACGTGGTGGAGCTGCCGCTCGACCCGGCGGCGGCCAGCGCCGCGGCCGCGCGGTCGGCGGCGAACGGCGGGCGGCAGGTGCCGCGCGAGACCGACACGGCGGTGCTGCCCGAGATGCCGGGCCTGACGGACGAGCCCGGCAGCGCCGCGGAGCCCGACGGAGCGCACCCCGGGAGCACCGGGGCGGACCGGGCCGCGAGCCCGCGCAAGGCCGGCGCCGACGGCGGCACCGGGCGCGGCCCACTGGCCCTGGGCCCCGGCCCCGTCGAACCGGGCGTTCCGGGGAGCCAGAGCAGCCAGGGGCACGCTGCTGAAGGGGCCCCGCCGGCGGCCGAAGCGGCCCGCGGCCCGTTCGCGCTCGGCCCCGGGCCGAGCGCCGAGGAGCAGCCGCCCGCCCAGCCCTCACGCCGCCGGCGGGCGCTGCCCGCGCAGCCGGGCCCTGCGGTACCGCCCGCCGGCGCGCTCGCGCTGCCCGGCGTGCCCGACCTCGACACCCCGCGCTACCCCGGTCTGGAGCACGCGCTGCCGCCGCTGCCCGCCGCACCGCCACTGCCCGCGCCCGGTCCGGCCGCCGAGCAGCAGCAGCCGACCGGGCGGCGCCGCCGCCTGGGCATCCCGGGGGCCGCGCAGCCCGCACTGGAGTCGGCCCGGGCCGGCGAGGACCCGGCGGCGGCCGGCCCCTCGGCGGCGCTCGCCCTCACCGAGTCGGCACCACCGGTGCCCGCGGCACCGCCGATCGTGCCGCCGCTGCCGCAGCAGGTGCCGGTGGGCAGCGGGCTGGGCGAGCTGGCCCCGCCGCGGCCGTCCGGCTTCGCGAGCGCTTTCCCGGCCGCCTTCCCGACCCCGCAGGCCGGCGCCGCCGCTCCCGCGGCACCCGGGCCCGCCGAGTCGCGCACACCGCCGCGGCCGATCGCCGAACTGCCCCCCGCGGCGGTCGACGGGCCGTCAGGCAGCGGCCCCGGCTTCGCCTTCGGCGCCGGAACCGGCACCGGCCCTGGCGTGGGGACCCACCCGGGCTCCGGCTCCGGGTCCGGGTCCGGTTCCGGGGACACCGAGAGCGGGCTGCCCCGGCTCTCCGGCGAGGACGATCCGGCGGTGCCGGGTGCCGACACCGCGCCGCGGGTGCCCGAGTACCCGGACTACCCGACGATGGTCAACCCGACCGCCGACGGCCGCCCGCGCCGCCTGCTGGTCTGGCCCGAGCCCGACCCGTCGACCAAGCAGGCGCTCCAGGAGCGCGGCTACCGCCCGGTGATAGTCCGCTCCCGCGAGGAGGTGGACGCCCAGGTCGCCGCCTATCCCGCCGCGCTCTTCGTCGACCCGCTGACCGGCCCGATCACCCGCACCGCGCTGCAGTCGCTGCGCACCGCCGCGCTCAACAGCCGGGTCCCGGTGCTGGTCACCGCGGGGCTCGGCCAGGCCACCCGGGACGCCGCGTACGGGGCCGACCCGGCGGTGCTGCTGCGCGCGCTGGCCCCGCGCGACAGCGAGAACCACGCCGCGCGCGTGCTGCTGGTGGAGGGTGACCCGGACATCGCCGCCGCGCTGACCAGCAGCCTGGAGCGGCGCGGCATGCACGTGGAGCACGCCGTCTCCGAGAACGACGCGGTCTCCAAGGCGAGCAGCGTGCAGCCCAACCTGGTGGTGATGGACCTGCTGCAGATCCGCCGCCGCCGGTTGGGCCTGCTGGACTGGCTGCGGAGCAACGACCGCCTGCACCGCACCCCGCTGGTCGTCTACACCTCGGTCGACCTGGACCCGGCCGAGCTGCCGCGGCTGCGCACCGGCGAGACGGTGCTCTTCCTCGCCGAGCGCTCCACCAGTGCCGACGTGCAGGCGCGGATCGTCGACCTGCTGGGCCGGATCGGCTCGCTGGGCGAGGTGGCGACGGCCGGTTGACGGCCGGTTGACGGCCACGGCCGGCGGGCATCCGCCGACCGGCCGTGGCCGCGGAGCCGGCCCCGGTGGCGGCCCCGGCACGGCGCGGCGCCTCAGTCCTTGCCGAGCACCGTGACGTCCAGCTCCTCGGCGGCGTAGGAGGCGCGGATCACCTTCTTGTCGAACTTGCCGACCGAGGTCTTGGGCACCGAGGGCACCAGCACCCAGCGCTCCGGCAGCTGCCAGGAGGCGATCCGCCCGGCCAGGAAGCCCCGCAGGCCGCGCAGGTCGACGGTGGCGCCGGGCCGCAGCACCACGGTGGCCAGCGGCCGCTCGCCCCACTTCTCGTCGGGGACCGCGACCACGGCCGCCTCGGCCACCTCAGGGTGGGCCATCAGGTGGTTCTCCAACTCGACCGAGGAGATCCACTCACCGCCGGACTTGATCACGTCCTTGGCCCGGTCGGTGAGGGTGAGGAAGCCGTCGGCGGTGATGGTGCCCACGTCACCGGTGCGCAGCCAACCGTCCTCGGAGAACTTGTCCTCGGGGCGCTCCGGTTCGCGGCCGGCCCCGCCGTAGTAGGCGCCGGCGATCCACGGGCCGCGCACCTCCAGCTCACCGGCCGACACGCCGTCGTGCGGCACCCGCTCGCCGCCGGGGCCGATCAGCCGGGCCTGCACGGAGGCCGGGAAGACGCCCTGGGTGACCCGGTAGGCCCACTCCTCGTCGGCGGGCAGGCCGGCCGGGGGCAGGCCGAAGGTGCCCAGCGGCGAGGTCTCGGTCATGCCCCAGGCGTGCACCACCCGGATGCCGTGGCGCTCCTCGAAGCCCCGCATCAGCGCCGGCGGGCAGGCCGAGCCGCCGATCACCACCTGACGCAACGAGGAGGTGTCATAGGGTTCCTGACGGTCCGTCGGGTGGTCGAGCTCGTCCAGCAGGCCGTTCCAGATGGTCGGCACCGCCGCGCTGACGGTGGGCCGGACCCGTTCGATCATGGCGGCCAGCGGCTGCGGCTGCAGGAAGCGGTCGGGCATCAGCAGGCTCGCCCCGGACATGAACGCGGCGTGCGGGATGCCCCAGGCGCCGACGTGGAACATCGGGACCACCGGCAGCGCGATGTCCTGCGGGGCGAGACCGAAGGTGGCGGCCGAATTGACCTGCAGGCAGTGCAGGTAGACCGAGCGGTGGCTGTAGACCACGCCCTTGGGGTCGCCGGTGGTGCCGGAGGTGTAGCAGATCATCGCCGGGCTGCGCTCGTCCAGCTCCTCCTGCCACGGGTAGTCGGTGGGGCGACCGGCGATCAGCTCGTCGTAGTCGTGCACGGTGCCCGCGAACCCTGCCAGCAGCGTCCGGTCGCCCTGCCCGCTGACCACGATGTGCTGGAGGGTCGGCGCGAGGTGGGGCAGCACCCCGGCGAGCAGCGGGAGCACGCTGCCGCTGACGATGATCGCGTGGTCGGCCGCGTGGTCGATGATGAACGCCAACTGCGCGGCAGGCAGCCGCAGGTTGAGGGTGTGCAGCACCGAGCCCATCGAGGGCACCGCGAGGTACGCCTCCAAGTGGTCGGCGTTGTTCCACATCAGGGTCCCGATCACGGTGTCGGGCGTGGCGCCCAGCTCGTCGCGGAGCGCGTGGGCGAGCTGGGCGGCGCGGGCGCCGACCTCGGCGAAGGTGCGCACCTCGGGGCCCTGCTCGGTCCAGGTGGTCACGGTCGCCCGGCCGTGGATGGTCGCACCGTGCCCCAGGATCCGGGCGACGGTGAGCGGTACGTCCTGCATGGTGCTGAACACGCGGGTCCTCCTTGACCGGGCTGCCTGCCTGCGGTCCACCCTGCTCGCTGCGGGTTGCTACCGGCAAGTAGCCGGATGGTCCGCTGCCGATTCTGGCCCGCCGGACGAACGGATGTCAGTAGGTCACCCCCGATTGAGACGATCAGCTCAACGACCGGTGGTCGGCACGGGCCGCGCCCCCGCCAGGCTCGGCACGGCGGAGGTCGGCGGGTGCCAGTCGAGCATCGGCGCGGCGCCCCGGACCACGGCGCGCTCGGGCAGTCGGCCGGCCAGCGCGAGCACGGTGTCGCGGGCGGCGACGGCGAGCGGGGCGCGCAGCGCGACCAGCCGGGACACCTGGCGGGAGCGGGCGGCGACCTGGGTGGTGCGGGGCAGCCGGGCGGCTGAGTAGGCGGCCAGGCCGGCGTCGCCGTCGGCGTGGTCGGCGTGGTCGGCGTGGTCGGCGTGGTCGGCGTGGTCGGCGCCGGCATGCTGCGCCAGCACCACGGCGTCCTCGATCGCCTGGCAGGCACCCTGACCCTGGAACGGCGTCATCGCGTGGGCCGCGTCGCCGAGCAGCGCGGTGCGGCCGAGGTGGAAGGCGGGCAGCGGGTCGACCAGTTCCCAGACGTCGTGGCGCAGCACCCGGGCCGGGTCGGCGGCGGACAGCAGGGCGGGCAGCGGGGCGAACCAGCCGCCGAAGCGGCGCAGCAGCTCCGCGCGCTCGTCACCGTCGGCGGCCCGGCCTCCGGGCGGGGTCCAGGCGGCGGCGTACAGGTAGACCCGGTCCTCGGCGAGCGGGACGGCGCCGACCAGCGCGCCACGGCCCCACGTCTCGCCGATCGGGATCGACAGGCCCGCCGGGCGGGACACCACGGTGCGCCAGGTGGTGCAGCCGGCGTAGCGGGGGCCGGGGTGATCGGGGAAGAGCAGCGCGCGGCTGGGTGAGCGCAGGCCGTCGGCGGCCACCACGAGGTCGGCCCGCTGCTCGCCCTCGCCGGTGGGGCGGGGGTCGCGGGTGGGGCGGGGCTCGCGGGTGGGGCGGTGATCGCCGGTGCCGGGCGGCGGCCCGCCGACCGGCGTGAGCCGCAGGAGGGCGGGGCGGTCCGGGTCCGCCGGGTCGCCGGGGTCCGTCAGCCGGGCCTCGCTGCCGGTGCGGATCACGCCCGGCGGGAGGCGGTCCGCCAACGCGGCCACCACGTCCGCGCGGTGCAGCACGACGATCGGGTCGCCGTAGGCACGGGCGAAGCCCTCGGTGCTGGTGCGGGCCAGCCGCCGCCCGGACGGGCGCCGCAGCGCCGCCTCGCCCTGGGCGGCCGCGCGGGCCCGGATCGCGTCGCCGACCCCGAGCAGGTCCAGGGCGCGCAGCGCGTTGGGCGCGATGCTCAGGCCGGAGCCGATCGGGTCGAGCGAGCCGGCCCGCTCGTGCACGGTGACCCGCCAACCGCGCCGGTGCAGGGCCAGCGCGGCGGTGAGGCCGCCGATTCCGGCGCCGATGACGGTGGCGTGCTTCTCAGGCTGCTTCATGACAGCACCGTACTACGTCCATAGTGACAAGTCACTACATCCGTAGTAGGGCCAGTGGAGGCGGGATGATCGGTGGCATGAGTTCGCCGCGCGCCGCCCTGATCGCCGACACCGCCATCGCCCTGATCGCCGAGCGGGGCCTGCGCGGCCTGACCCACCGGGCCGTCGACGAGACCGCCGACCTGCCGCCCGGCACCACCTCCAACCACGCCCGCACCCGGGCCGCGCTCCTCGCGACCGCGCTGGACCGAATCGCCGAACTGGAGGCGGCCACACTGCTGACGGCCGAGAGCACGGCCGGATCCGGGGCGGTGGCCGGGCCCGGGACGGTGGACGGGCCCGGGACGGCGGACGGGAGGGTCGGCGGCTCCTCGCCCCGGGAGCTGCTGGCCGAACTGCTCGCCCTCGGCGTGCACCAGGCGCTCACCGTGGGCCGGCCCCTCACCCTGGCCCGCTTCGAGCTCGCGCTGGAGGCCACCCGCCGCCCGGAGCTGCGCGCCACCTACGACCGCCTGGGTGCGCGCTTCACCACCCAACTCGCCCAGTTGCTGGCCTTCGCCGGCTCGCCCGACCCGCACCGCCACGCGCTGAGCCTGGTCCGCTGGTGCGAGGGCGTGCTGTTCCACGCGGTGGCCGGCGCCGGGCAGGCCCGCACCCCCGAGCCGGCCGAGCTTCGGGCGGAGGCGGGCCGGTACCTGGACGCGCTGTTGAGGGCGCCGACGGCGTAGCGCCCGCCCCCGGACCAGAACTCCCGGCCTCGCGCGCTCAGCTCCGCCCGCTCAGCTCCGCCCGCTCAGCTCCGCGCGCTCGGACTCGGGGAGCCAGTCACGCTCCGGGTGGTACTCCAGCCAGCGGTTGCGCCGACCGGCCTCGGCGAAGCCGCGCAGCAGGGCGGGGACGCCCGGGTGGCCGGTGCGGCGGGGCCAGACCAGCGACCAGGCGTAGAGCGGGGTCGGCTCGACCAGCGGCACCGAGCGCAGACCCGCGGCCGCCGCACCCTCGGGCAGCGGCAGGTCGGCCGGGAGCACGGTGAACGCGTCCGGCTCCTCGCGCAGCTGGGTCAGGAAGTGCTCGGCCCCGAGGTTGGCCTCCGGCACCACCGCCTCGCCCCACTCGAACCGCTCGGCGAGGCGCTGCAGGAAGTCCAGCCGCTCCAGCGCGGCCGGCAGCAGCAGTCGCCCGCCACGCAGCTCGGTGGGCCGCAGCGCCTCGGCCGCCGCCAGCCGGTGGCCCGGACCGAGCACCGCGTCCACCGGTTCGAGCCGGACCAGGCGGTGCGCCAGCGCCTCGTCCCGCCGGTCCCCCAGCGCGTGGTAGCGGCCGAACCCCGCGTCGACCTCCTCTCGCAGCAGCGCGCCGACCACGGCCGGCAGGTCGCGCCCGTGCCCGATCTCGACCCTCAACGGCAGCTCCGCGTGCACCACCTGACCCACCGTCCGCAGCGGCGCGAACAAGTGCCCCCAGACGTCCAGCCGCAGCGGCCGCACCGTCCCGCGGACGGCCTCCACCGCCACCGCGCCGGCCGCCAGCAGCGCCCGGGCCGGGGCGAGGAGGCGCTCGCCGGCCGCGGTCAGCGTCACGCCGCGCCCGTCGCGCTCCAGCAGCCGCTCGCCCAGCGCCTCCTCCAGCCGCGCGACCCGCTTGGAGAGCGCCTGCTGCGTGATCGACAACTCCTCGGCGGCGTGCCGGAAGTGGCGGTGCTCGGTGACCGCGAGGAAGGCGCGCACCTGGGCGAGGTCGAGGTCCACGCCCGCCATCTTCGCCGACAACCGCCGGTTGTCGGAGCACCGGGGCGGTTGTTGGCCGCCCCGGTGGGCCCGGCGGTTAGCTGAGGGCACCGCAGCGAAGAGCCCGAAGGAGCAGAGCAGATGAAGGCGTTCATCCCCACCGACAGCCCCCGGACGACCGGTCCCGCGGTCCGACTGGCCGAGGTCGCGGAACCGGTGCAGCAGTCCGACCAGGCCCTGATCAAGGTCGAGGCGTACTCGGTGAACCGCGGTGAGACCTTCGTGCTGGAGCGCCCGCCGGTCGGCTGGCGCCCCGGCAAGGACGTGGCCGGACTGGTGGTGCAGGCGGCGCCGGACGGCTCGGGGCCGGCGGTCGGCTGCCGGGTGGTGGCCCACCCGCCGGCGCTGGGCTGGGCCGAGTACGTCGCGGTGCCGACCACCGCGCTGGCCCCGATCCCCGACCACCTGACGGCCGCCACCGCCGCCGCGCTGCCGCTGGCCGGCCTGACCGCGCTGCGCCTGCTGCGCGCCGCCGCCCGGCACACCGGCCACCTCGCGGGGCGACGGATCCTGCTCACCGGGGCCTCCGGCGGGGTCGGTCACTACGTCACCGAGCTGGCCGCCGCGGCCGGGGCACGGCTGACCGCCGTCAGCGCCTCGGCGGAGCGCGGGGCGCGGCTGCTCGAACTGGGTGCCGACCAGGTAGTGCCGACGGTCGCGGCGGCCGAGGGGCCGTTCGACCTGGTGCTGGAGTCCACCGGCGGCGCGAACCTGCCGCTCGCGCTCGACCGGCTGGCGCCGCGCGGGCTGCTGCTCTGGTTCGGGCAGGCCAGCCGTCAGCCGGTGACGCTGGACTTCTTCAGCATCCTCAACGGGCCGGTCAGCGCGACGATCCAGCAGTTCAGCTACGCCGACGTGGACGGACCGGACGGGCCCGACCTGGCCACCCTGGTGCGGCTGACCGCGGACGGGCAGCTGCACCCGGAGCTCGGCACCGTCCGCGACTGGACGCGGACCGCCGAGGTGCTGGACGAGCTGCGCGAGCGCCGGATCCGGGGCAACGCCGTGCTGACCGTCAGCTGAGTCGATGCCAATAGTTGATTGACCATCAAATCTGTCTTCTGTTCAATCATCCTTGCCCGAACAACCACTGCTGAGAGAGGCTTCACCATGTCGAACGAGCTCACCCCCAAGGACGTCGTGGTCCGCTACGTCAACGCCGTCGCCGAGGGCGACCTGGCGGTCATCACGGACAGCTTCGCCGAGGACGCCACCTGGACCTACCCGGGCGACGTCCCGCTGACCCGGGTCTGGAGCGGCCGCGACGCGATCATCAACGACTTCCTGGGCAGCGGCGGCGTGCTCTTCGCCCCGGGCGGGACCCCCAAGGTGACGCTGACCAACGTCATCGCCGACGGCGCCCAGGTGGTCGCCGAGTGGCGCTCGGAGGGTGTCGCCAAGGCCGGCGCGATCTACGACAACCTGTGCCTGGGCGTCTTCACGGTGCGCGACGGCCGGATCGCCTCGGTGCGCGAGTACACCGACACGCAGCACGTGGCGAAGGTGCTCTTCCCCGAGGCGTGACGCCTCAGCGGGCCACGAGTGTGTCCAACTGGTCTCGATCGATGACCAGTTGGACACCTCCATAGGACTCCGCCACGTTGCCGACCAGCTGGTGGGCCCGACGGTGGCCGCTCCACTGGTCGTCGGCCAGCACGCCGCCGCCGTCCAGGGCGGCCCGGCCGTCCCAGCGGGCGTACCAGACGGAGTCCGGCAGCGGGGCGGCGCCGGCCCGGGCCGCGGCGGCCAGATCGCCGACCCCGGATTCGAGGCTGGAGTAGAAACCCGAAAAGTAGCCCGCGCCGTGCAGGCCCTGGGTCCAGCCGAGGGTGAAGTCGATCACCGCCCGGGCGCAGTCGGCATCCCCGGGCTGGTAGGCCTCCATGTCCAGGTAGACCGGACTGCCCACGCCGATGCCCAGCCGCTCGGCGCCCAGCACCGCCTCGGCCGCCTCCTGGCGCCCCTGCTCCACGGCGTGCGCCGGGTCGATCCGCTGCGGCTTGTTGGACGCCTTGCTGCACGGCGCCTGCAACCCGAC
This sequence comes from Kitasatospora sp. NBC_01287, assembly GCF_026340565.1. Taxonomy (NCBI): domain Bacteria; kingdom Bacillati; phylum Actinomycetota; class Actinomycetes; order Kitasatosporales; family Streptomycetaceae; genus Kitasatospora; species Kitasatospora sp. NBC_01287. The sequence goes on along the minus strand of NZ_JAPEPB010000001.1, from coordinate 4,836,499 downwards.
GTGGGTGGGGATCAGCCGCCAGCCGAGCGCCCGGACCTGGCGCACCCAGTCCGCGGTCAACCGGCTCTGGCCGCAGGCGCGTTGGCGGCCGCTGATGTAGATGCCGACCGCACCGTACGGGGAGGTCCCGCGCCAGGCGCGCATGGCCTCCAGGGGCGGGGCGCTGCAGGCGTCGAAGGCGCCGCCGGCGAAGACGGTGCGCGGACCGGCGGCCAGCGCGGCCGCCCCGGGGTCGGGCAGCACCGTGGGGGGCGCGGGTGGCGCGGCGGGGGCAGCAGGCGCGGCGGGCGCGGCGGGATCAGCCGGTGCTCCCGGTGCTGCCGGTGCTGCCGGATCAGGTGAGGCGGCACCGGGCGGCGCGGCCACGGAGACGGCCACGGGCACCGCGTGCCGGGCCGCAAGTGTCCGGTTGGCCGTCTCCGCGTACGCGAGCGGCAGTCCCCGCACCGCGCTCCCGTCGGTGGCCAGCAGCAGAACCAGGGCGGCGGCCGAGAGCGCCGCCGGACGCAGATAGCGGACCATCCCTCGATCCTGGCCGCGGCTGACGCCGTACCGGGTCAACCGGGGGCGGACGCGCCGGGTGCGCACCACTGCTCCACCCGGACGGAGCAGCCCGGCCACCCACCCGGGGCCGGACGCCCGGGGCCGGACGCGCCGGTGGGCGGCGCCGTCGCCGGCACCGCCCACGGACCCTGAGCCGCGGTGACCCTTTCCGCCGCCCGTCACCGACTCACTTGATGATCGGTGCGAAGTCGATCTTCACGTCCTTGTTCGACTGGTCCGCGTAGACCCAGCCCGAGTTGTCCTTCACCCCGAGGGTGTTGTTCTGGTTCGAGGCGCCGCTGCCGGTCGCGGTCTGCTGGGTCCAGTTGTAGTTGCCGTCCACCGAGCCGAAGATGTTGCCGCTGCCGACGTTGGAGACGACGCTGCTGTTGGCACCCTGATCGGCGCCGGCCACGTTGTCGGCGAACGCGGCGCCGGCACCAGCCAGCAGCAGGCCTGCGGCGAGCGGGGCTGCGGCCAGCGCGACGGCCACCCGTGCAGTGCGGAAGCGAGCCATGAGATCCTCCAGAAATCCGGAAGTGGGTTAATTGCTGCGGGAGTTCGCGGCCAGACGAACCCCTGCGGGCTGCGACGCCGAGATCAGGATTCAACCGCCGCGGGGCACTCCGCCAGCCCCCACCAGGCAATTCGCTCGATCGCGTGACGTCGGAAAGCTAAACCCGGACCCCGGAAGAGCCGATATCCACAGGTCGTTCTTCGGCCATCGCAGCGCCCGGCCACCCCGGGCCCAGCGCCCGCCGGCGCCGCGCCACCCCCTCGCGCCACCCCGGAATGGCTCAGAACAGCTTGCCCGGATTGAGGATTCCCAGCGGGTCGAACAATCCTTTCATCTGCTTTTGCAGCTCCCAGCCGACCGGCCCCAGCTCCCGGGCCAGCCACTCCCGCTTGAGCAGCCCCACCCCGTGCTCGCCGGTGATCGTGCCGCCCAGCTCCAGACCGAGCGCCATGATCGCGTCGAAGGAGTCCTTGGCCCGGGCCACCTGGTCCGGGTCCTTCGCGTCGAAGGCGACGATCGGGTGGGTGTTGCCGTCCCCCGCGTGGCAGCAGACGCCGATGGTCAGTCCGCAGCGCTCACCGATCTCGGCCACGCCGTTCAGCATCTCGGCCATCCGCGAGCGCGGTACCGCGACGTCGTCCACCATCGTGGTGCCCAGGGTGTCCATCGCGGTCAGCGCCAGGCGCCGGGCCTGCAGCAGCAGTTCCGACTCGGCCTGGTCATCGGCGGGCACCACCTCGGTGGCCCCCGCCGCCCGGCACAGCTCGGCGACCGCGGCCAGCTCCTGGAGCCGCTCGGGCCCGTCGAAGGCCACCAGCAGCAGCGCCTCGGTGCTCTCCGGCAGCCCCATCCGCCCGAACCGGTTGACCGCCTTGACGACCACCGAGTCCATCAGCTCCATCAACGAGGGGGTGAAGCCGGCCTCGATCACCGCGTTGACCGCCGCGCAGGCCGCCGTCGCACTGGCGAACTCGGCCGCCAGCGCGAGCTGCGGCGCGGGCGCGGGCCGCAGGGCGAGCACCGCGCCGACCACCACGCCCAAGGTGCCCTCGGAGCCGACGAAGAGCCGGGTCAGGTCGTAGCCGGCCACGCCCTTGGCGGTGCGCCGCCCGGTGCGCAGCAGCCGCCCGTCGGCCAGCACCACGTCGAGGCCGAGCACGTACTCGCCGGTCACCCCGTACTTGACGCAGCACAGGCCGCCCGCGCCGGTGCCGATGTTGCCGCCGATGGTGCACGACTCCCAGCTGGACGGGTCCGGCGGATAGGCCAGGCCGCGTGCCTCGGCGGCCCGGGAGAGCTGGGCGTTGACCACCCCGGGCTCCACCACGGCGATCCGGTTCACCGGGTCCAGCTCCAGGATCCGGTCCATCTTCACCAGCGAGAGCAGGACACAGCCGGCCACCGCGTTCGCCCCGCCGGACAGGCCCGTCCTGGCGCCCTGCGGCACCACCGGCACCCGCAGTTCGCTCGCGGTGCGCAGCACGTGCCGCACCTCCTCGACCGTGGTCGGGAAGACGAGCACGGCCGGCTCACCGGCCTCGCAGAACCCCGCCATGTCGTGCCGGTAGGCGGCGGTCACCGCCGGATCGACGACCACCGCCGCCGCGGGCAGCCCCGCCAGCAGACGCTCCATCAGCTCGCTCATCACAGGCCCCTCTCGTCGTCCGAGGAGCCCAGTGTGACGGAAGCCCGCGGAGGCGGGGGTGGGTGTCCGCGGGGGCGGGCCCGGCGGAGCGTTCCCCGCCGGAGCGGTGGTCGCGGCCCGGCGCTCTCAGCGCTCGGTGCCCTGGTAGACCCCGCGCACCACCGCGCCGACCTCCCCGGCGGAGGCGGCGTTGCCCACCACGATCAGCACGTAGTTGTCGTCGTACCAGATGCACAGTGAGCCGAAATCGCTGTCGCTGTCACTGCTGTCACTGCTGTCACCGCTGCCGCTGTCACCGCTGTCACCGCTGTCACCGCTGTCACCGCTCCCGCCGCTCCCGCTGTTCGCCTGGTAGCACTCCGTCGTGCCGCCGATCCCCAGGTCAGGATGGGTGACCTTGGCCCGATCGGCGATGTCCCCCCGGTTGCCGGCGAGCCAGCCCGCGAAAGTGTGGTCGGCGTTACGGCCGATCGCCACGCTCCAGGCGGCCTCGTCGGAGGAAGCGGCGGCGGCTCCGTAGCCGGCCTGCCTCAGATCTGCCAGGCCCGCCCGGGAGGCATTGGACTGGTCGATGAGCGAGTCACGGCCGTCCGAGCCGTCGGCCATCGCCTTGCCCTCGACCGAGTGCGGCAGCGCGATGTCCACCGGGTCCGGCCTGGTGGAGGAGGAGACCGCGAGCACCACACCGCTCAGCACCGCGATCCCGGCGACGACGGCCACCGCCGTCCACAGCCCCTTCCGGGGCGTCCGCGGCGGTGGCGGCGGGTACCCGGGCGGCACGGCGTAGCCGGGTGCTGCCGGGTAGCCGGGGGGCAGCGGCCCGCCGGGCGGCGGGTAGGCAGGGGGTGGGTAAGCGGCTGACGGGGCCGGGCCCGGAGCCGGGGGCAGGTACGGCGGCGGCCCCGAAGGCCCGCCCGGCGGCGGATACGGCTGCTCGTCGGACATGTCGGTCTCCCCCTCGACCAAGGCCTGTGCGCACCCGGTGGCGGCTGCGGGACGAAGGTAGCACCGTCATACGGGAAGTTCAGCCGATTGGGCGTCATCCCTTCCCCGTCCTGGTCCCGCCGGCCGCCGGCCCCGGTTTCAGCCCGCCCGGCGCCGCCCCGCGGCAGCGCCACCACGCACCGTCAGCACACCGACCAGCGCCGCGATCAGCACCGCGAGCACCAGGCTGACCGGCCCGAAGCCCCAGCCCAGGCCGTGGTGGTCGCGGTCCGCGCCCATCCAGTCGGCGAACGAGGCACCCAGCGGGCGGGTCAGGATGTAGGCCAGCCAGAAGGCGAGCACCGCGTTCAGTCGCAGCTTCCAGTGCGCGAGCGCGGGCAGCGCGATCGCGACGGTGAAGGCCACCCCGGAGGAGAAGTAGCCCAGGCCCACCGTGGTGGCCGTCATGTCGCCCACCGCCGTGCCCAGCGCGAAGGTGGCCAGCACGGCCGCCCAGTAGCAGAACTCCCGCTTCGGGGTGCGCACGCTGTGGATCGACAGCGTCCCCTCACTGATCCGCCACCAGGCGAAGACCGCCAGCAGCACCACCAGGAACCCCGGCGCCGAAACGGTGTACGGCACCCCGAACCCCACGTGCAGCACGTCCGCCGCCATCGTCCCGAAGACGCTCACCATGGTGACCGCCAGCCAGTACACCCACGGGATGTACCGCTTCACCCGGAACTGCAGCGCCAGTGCCGCCACCAGCAGCACCCCGCCCAGCCCGACCGCGGGCACCGGATCGAGCGTGCGCACCAGGAAGTCCGAGGCGTCCTCACCCATCCCGGTGGTGAGCACCTTGGTGATCCAGAACAGCGCCGTGACCTCGGGCACCTTGCTCAGCAGGCGCTCCGCGGCGGCGGCCGGCTCGCTCGGCCGCAGTTGAGCAGTCGTCATGAGCCCTACCCTGCCAGGCCCGCCTGAAGGAGAGCTGAAGATCCGAAAAGACCCCGGCCCCTGACCGTTGTCGCTGGTCAGGGGCCGGTCCGCGGCGGAGAGCGTGGGATTCGAACCCACGGTACGGGGTCACCGCACGACAGTTTTCAAGACTGTTCCCTTAGGCCGCTCGGGCAGCTCTCCAGGCGGAGGTCAGCCTAACGGGTCCGCGGGGGTTCGGTGCACCGGTTTGCGGCTGGGCGGGACGGGGGTTACTGGTCGCCGGAGCGGCTGCCCAGGGTGACGCTGGTGTGGCCGGAGGTGCCGTTGCGGGTGTAGTCGACGTCCACCTTGTCGCCGGGGGCGTGCGTCCAGATGGCGCTGACCAGGGCGGGACCGTTGTCGATGATCTCGCCGCCGAGCTTGGTGATCACGTCGCCCGGCTTCAGGCCGGCCTGGTCGGCAGGGCCGCCGGGGGTGACGGCCGGGGTGCCGCCGACCGGGGAGGTCATGATCTGCGCGCCGTCCCCGCTGTAGTCGTCGTTGCGCAGCACGCCGAGGGTCGCGTAGACCGGGGTGCCGGTGGTGATCAGCATCTGGGCGACCCGCTTGGCCTGGTTGATCGGGATCGCGAAGCCGAGGCCGATGCTGCCGGCCTGGCCGCTGCCGCTGGAGTTGGACTGGATCGCCGAGTTGATCCCGATCACCTGGCCGCTCGCGTTGAGCAGCGGGCCGCCGGAGTTGCCCGGGTTGATCGAGGCGTCGGTCTGCAGCGCGTTCATGTACGAGGTCTGGGTGCTGGCCTGGTCACCGGAGGCGACCGGGCGGTTCTTGGCGCTGATGATGCCGGAGGTGACGGTGCTCTCCAGGTCGTACGGCGCGCCGATGGCGATCGACACGTCGCCGACCGCGACCTGGTCGGAGTCGCCCAGCGGGAGCGGGGTGAGCTTCTCGCTCGGCTGCGCGTCCAGCTTGACCACCGCGAGGTCGTAGCCCTTGGCCTTGCCGACCACCGAGGCGGGGTAGGTGTTGCCGTCGGAGAACTTGACGCTCAGCTTGCCGCCGTTGTCCGCCGGGGCGACCACGTGGTTGTTGGTCAGGATGTGGCCCTGGGTGTCGAAGATGAAGCCGGTGCCGGTGCCGGACTCCGAGCTGCCCTCCGCCTTGATGGTGACGGTGCTGGGCAACGCGGTGCCCGCGATGCCGGCCACCGAGTCGGGTGCCCGGTTGAGCGCGACCTGGTTGTTGGCGCTGGTGGTCGTGGTGCTGGAGCGACTGTTGCCGGTCAGGGCGGACGAGCCGGAGCTGCCGTTGCCCTTGAGCGCCGCGCCGGCCACCCCGCCCGCGACACCGGCCACCAGGGCGACCGCGGCGATCAGCGCGATCAGCGAGCCCTTGCCCTTCTTGCGCGGCGCGGGCGGCGGGGCGAAGCCGCCCGGGTACTCGCCGGGGAACTCCGGTCCGCCGGGGTAACCGGGGACGCCGCCCTGCGGGTGGCCGGCGAACTCCGTCCCCTCCGGGTAGCCGGGCAGGCCCTGCTGCGGGGTCGACCAGGCATCGCCGATCGGGGTGCCGGCGCCGAACGGGTGGTGCTGCTCGCCCTGCGGGGCCCCGGCGGCCGGCAGGCCGGGGGTGATCGGGGCGCCGCCCACGGGCGGGGCGGCGAGCGGGGCCGCGGGGGCCGCGTACGGGTTGGCGGGCGGCTCGACGGCGGGCGCCGACGGGACCGGCGGCGGGGCGTCCAGGTAGCCGGGCGCGGCCGGCGGCGGCGCGTCCAGGTAGGTCCTGGCGGGCTCGGCGGGCGGCGCGGCCGGGGTCGGCTCCGGGGCGGGCACCTTGGTCAGGGCCAGGGTCGGCTGCGGTGCCACGGGCCGCTCGGGCGCGCTCGCGTCCGCCACGCCCGGGTCCGCCGCGGGCAGGACCATCGTCGGCTCGCTCGCCGCGGGCTCGGTGCCCGCCCGGGGGTCACCGACCGCCGAAGTGCCCCCCGGCTCGCCGTGCCCGCTGGAGAGCTGCTCCCCCTGCGGACCGGTGGAACCACTCTCGTGCTCGGTGCTCACGGACGACCTCCATAGCTGACAGGGACCTTGGCCCCTAGTTTTTCCTATGCCCGATCTGGTTGCCGTAAGGGGCCGCCTGAAGAACTGGTAAGAATCCTTAGACGGACCGAACAGGCCCCCGTTCGCCCTGCTCGCGACACCCGAACGGCCTCCCCGAGGCGTTCCGCGATCCGGACGGCGCACTGCCGTGCCTTGGCGTAATCCAAGCGCCGGGCTACCCTGTCGCTTCCTGATCGACACGCGGGAGCTTGGACCCACCAGGCTGAGAGTGCGCTGATCGACCGTACGCCATGGCGGTGACGCCGGTGCGGTCGAGGGAGTGCTGACCGCCGGAACCTGTCCGGGTAATGCCGGCGTAGGGAGTCCTGGCCATGACGGCTGCTTCGCCTTCCCCATCTTCGCCTTCCCCGTCGTCACCCTCCTCGTCCTCCTCGCCCTCCTCGCCCTCGTCGCCCTCGTCGTCCTCGTCGTCCTCGTCGACGGCGGTGCTCGAACCGCGGGCCGCGGCCGGCCACGCCGAGGCACCGCTGGTGCTGGACACCGCGCCGCCGCGCACCCTGGGCTTCAAGGACCAGTTCGCGCTCTGGGCCAACCTGGGGATCAGCCTGATCGGCTTCACCAGCGCCGCCACCGTGCTGGGCCAGCCCGGCAGCGAGCTCTCCTTCACCGCGGCGCTGACCGCGATCGTGGCGGGCACCGTGATCGGCACCGCGATGCTGGGCGTGGCCGCGCTGATCGGCGCCCGCACCGGCGCGCCGGCCATGGCCGTGCTGCGCGGGCTCTTCGGCACCCGGCTCTCCTACGTGCCGACCGTGCTGAACATCGCGCAGTGCGTGGGCTGGGGCGTCTACGAGCTGATCGTGATCGCCTGGGGTGCCCAGACGGTGGCCGGTACCCAGGGCTGGCGCTGGCTCTTCGTGGTGCTGGCCGGCCTGCTGACCACCGTGCTGACGATCTGGCCGCTGGGGTCGATCGCGGCGCTGCGCAAGTACGTGGCGATCGCGGTGGGCGTGGCGATGGTCTACTACACCGTCCAGCTGGGGCGGCAGGGCTGGCCCGACCCGGGAGCCGGCAACTGGCACGGCTTCCTCGGCGCGACCGACGCGATCATCGCCGTCTCGATCTCCTTCGTGCCGCTGGCCGCCGACTACACCCGGCACTCGCGCACCGGGCGGGCCTCCTTCTGGGGGACCTTCTCCGGCTACACCGTGGCCCAGGTCTGGTGCTACCTGCTCGGCCTGATCGCGCTGCTCCAGTCGCACGGCAACGCCGACAACCTGCTGGACTCCTTCACCGGGGTGACGGCCGGCTGGGCCTTCCTGCTGGTCCTGGTGCTGCGCGAGGCGGACCAGTCCTTCGCCAACGTCTACTCGACCGCCATGTCGGTGCACAACCTCTTCCCGAGGGTCGACCGGCGGCTGCTGACCGGCGGGATCGGCCTGCTGGTCACCGTGCTGGCGCTGCGGATCACCGAGTTCACCAACTCCTACTACGCCTTCCTCGGGCTGATCGGCTCGGTCTTCGTGCCGCTGCTCGCGGTGCTGGCCGCCGACTACTTCCTGGGCCGCGGCCGGCGCGGCTGGGACATGTCGCAGCAGGCACCGGCCCGGCCACTGATGCTGCTGCCGTGGGCGTTGGGCCTGTGCACCTACCAGTTCCTGGCGCCGACCCAGCACGCCGGACCCTGGACGCGCTTCTGGACGGACACCCAGTCCTGGGCGCACTTCACCCCGCAGGAGTGGACCTCCGCCTCGCTCTTCTCCTTCCTGGTCGCGGGCCTGCTGACGCTGGGGCTGAACCGGCTCTCGGACACCGCCTGACCTGCGGAACCCGGCGTTGGGGTGCTCGTCGCGTCCGGGTCACCCGGGCCGCTTAGGGTGGTGCCGTGACGACTCCCGACCTCTCCGCCGCCGACCCCGCCCGCACCGCACCGGGGGTCCAGGTGGTCGCCCACCGCGGCTCCTCGGCCGCGCTGCCCGAGCACACCCTGGCGGCCTACCGGCGGGCGCTGACCGAGGGGGCCGACGCGGTCGAGTGCGACGTCCGGCTGACCAGGGACCGGCAGCTCGTCTGCGTGCACGACCGGACCATCGCCCGGGTCTCGGACGGCGGGCGCAAGGTGGTCTCCACGCTCACCCTGGCGGAACTGGCGGCGCACGACTTCGGCTCCTGGAAGCCGGTCGCCGACGAAGCACCAGCGGGCCCCGGCCGCCCCACCGGTGACGGCGGCGCGGCGGATCCGGAGCGGCACTCGGTGCTGAGGCTGGAGTCGCTGCTGGAGCTGGTCGCCGACTGCGGACGCCGGGTGGACCTGGCGATCGAGACCAAGCACCCGGTGCGCTACCGGGGCGCGGTGGAGGCCGAGCTGGTGCGGATGCTGCGCCGCTTCGGGATCCAGGGCGCGCCGGCCGGCGAGGGCGACCCGGCGCGGCCGCACGCCAGGCTGATGAGCTTCTCCGGGCTGGCGCTCGGCCGGCTGCGGGACTCGGCACCGGAGTTTCCCCGGGTCTTCCTCTTCGAGCACCCCTCGCTGCTGCGCCTGTGGCCCGGCGCCGGGCTGCCGGCCGGCGCGGTGATCGCCGGACCGGGCATCGAACTGGTCCGCCGCAAGCCGGAGTTGGTGACCCGGTTGCGGGCCGCCGGGCACCGGGTGCACGTCTGGACGGTGGACCGCCCCGAGGACGTCGCGCTCTGCCTGGAGCTCGGTGTCGAGGCGATCATCACCAACCGCCCCCGGGACGTGCTGGACCAGCTGGGCCGCTGATCGACCGTCCCATCGGACACACCCGCCACACCCGCCACACCCGGACCGTCCACCGCACGGCCACCGCATCACCTCGTGCGGCCGCCGTCCGCGCCCGCGCCCACTGCGCCGATTTGGCGTACGCGGGCGCGAAACCGGGTGGCGCACTGGCCGACGCGGACGGAATCCGCCCCCTCGATTGACGCAGCGTAAGCAGCTAATCACCTTTTGCGCACAGCGTGTTGCGCCAACCTCGGCGACTTCACAATTGACGGACCACGAGCGAGTCAACCCGTTTCCGGCGCATTCCCCCGGGGCATCCATCCCTCGGCAAACGCTGAAGGAGGTCCGGGGGTGGCGTTGATGGTGGCGCGTGAAGTGCCGACTTCATCAACCATGGCGGTGCCGCACGGCCCGGCCAGTGTCGGGGCCGCCCGGCGCCGGCTGCGGCGTGATCTGGGCGATCGCGAGGTGCCCGATACCGTCATCGATGACGCGGTTCTGATCCTTTCCGAACTGCTCAGCAATTCCTGCCGCTATGCGCGGCCGCTGGCTCCATTGCTGGATCTCGCCGGGGGGGCGCCCGACGAATTCCCACTGCATCCCACTGATTTGGCGAAGCCCCAGGAGCGGGCGGAATCCCGGCCCGGCAGGCCTACCGCCGAGGCGGCGGCCGTCGCCTCGGCGGGGTCCGCCGAGGTGGAGGAGGCCGCCACGCTCGACGAGCTGCTGGTCGGCGCCGGGGTGCACCGCCACCCGGCGGCGGCGCACGAGGCGGCCGGGACACCGTGTCCCGAGCAGCCCGGCGGGGTGCTGGTGCGCTGGCAGATGCACACCGACGGCCTGCTGAGCCTGGAGGTCACCGACGGCGGCGCGAGCACCCGGCCGCTGCCGGCCAGCCCCTCGCTCACCGCGAAGGGCGGGCGCGGCCTGAGCATCGTGGGCCAACTGGCCGTCGACTGGGGGGTGCGGGACGCGCCGGGCGAGGTGACCGTCTGGGCGGTGCTGCCGGCCTGGCCGGCCAGGCCGGCCCGCCGCTCGGCCTGAGCGGCGGCCGGAAAGGGAGCGCGCCGATTCTCAGTAGGCTGCCCGGAGACAGTGCCCACCATCCCCGGGAGAGCCGCACCATGGCCAAGAAGGCCGCCAAGAAGTCGTCCCAGCCGAGCCGCGCCGCCGCGCCGGACGGCGCCGTCCCCGTCGTCGGCGCCCGCGAGGACTGCCCCTGCGGCTCGGGCCGCCGGTACAAGGCCTGCCACGGCCGGCAGGCCGCGCACGCGGTCCAGGAGCTGGTGCACCGCCCGTTCGAGGGACTGGCGGGTGAGGCCGACTGGGTGGCGCTGCGCGAGCTGGTGCCCGCCGCGACGGTGCCGCTGACGCTGGCCGCCGGCGTGGCCGACGGGGCGTCGGGCGAGGTGCCCTCGGTCACCCTGGCCACCGTGCTGCCGCTGGCCTGGCCGGCCCTGCGCCGCCCGGACGGCTCGATCCTGCTCGGCCTGCAGACCCAGTCCTCCTCCGGCGACCTGAGCCGCGACCTGGCGGACGCGCTGGCCGAGGCCCTGGTCACCGAGCCGGGCAACCCGGTGCCGACCCGCCGGGCCGCCGCCGACGGCCCCCGGCTGCAGGACCTGCTCGACCCGGCCGCGCCGTTCGTCCCCGCGGTGCACACCGGCTTCGAGTTCTGGCTGGAGGACGCCGAGGCCGCCTCCGGCGAGGTCGCGGCCTCGCTGGAGCGGGCCAACGCCTCGGCGATCCCGACCGAGAAGCTCTCCTCGGTGGACAGCGCCTACTGGTGCGGCACCCCGGACAAGAACCACCTGCGCTGGGTGATGACCGTGCCGGAGGAGCAGCTGCTGGACGCGCTGGCCCGGCTCGCCGCCCTCGGCGAGGCCTCGGTCGGCGAGGGCACCCGGCTGGTCGGCTCGTTCCGCGCGCACGGCCTGACCGTGCCGGTCTGGGACCTGCCGGTGGCGATGTCGGCGGCCGACTGCGAGAAGCCGGCCGCGGCCTTCGCCGAGCGGCTGACCGGCGCACTGGCCGCCGCCGCGCCCCTGACGGGCGAGGAGCGCCGGGCCCGGGCCAACCTGGTGAGCCGTCAGGTCACCCTGAACTGACCGAACATGGCGCACTGTGATCAAATCTGATCATGTGAGCGTGAGTCCGGTCACATCCGACCCCGGAAACCCGGAAAACCCGGGGCCGAGCCGCGCAGGGAAATTGGCGACGGCGCGAATCCTTGTTACTGTTCAAAACAGTCCGGCCGCTGGTGCATCCCCCGTCGCCAGCGGCCGGATCTTCCATGTGGGCTGCCGAGAAGGCGTCGTGACAATCCCGACGGCCTTTCAGCACATCACGGCAGCCCTTCCGGAAGTCGTCAGCCGACCCTCGGCAAGCCCCCTGAGGACCATCGGCGCGGGACCATCAGCGTCGGCCCTCAGTGGGCCAGCCGGCTGCCGTCCGGCGCCGCCGAACCCGCCGCCACCAGCGCCTCCAGCAGACTCGCCACCGGCGGCAGCCACACCCCGCCGGCCGGCCCCGGCACCGGCCGGCGCACCCAGCGAACCCCCGCGCCCTCCCCCGGCCTGCGGCCGGGGGCGCCCCCGTCGCCGACCCGCGAGGGCGGCAGCACCAGGAAGCCGCCGGGCCCGTGGTAGCGCACCGAACTGGGCACCACTCCCGGCCCGCCGCCGGGGCCGAGGGTCCGCTCCTGATCCACCAGCGACTCGGCCAACTCCTGGTAGGAGTAGGGCGCGACGAGCAGCGCCCAGCGGGTCGGGCCGGCCAGCACCGGGCCCGGGGTCAGCCGCAGCGCGTCCAGGTAGCCCAGCAGCGCCCCGCCCACCGCGGCCGGCACGCTGACCGCCGCCACCGCCCGTCCGGTCGCCACGATCACCGGCGCCTGCGGGCTGTGCCGCTCCCACCACCAGCGCACCATCCGGGGATCGGTGGTGGCCGCCAGCAGCGACTGGTCGTGCGGGTGCGCGGCGGGCACCGGGCAGCGCGGGTCGTCGCAGGAGCAGACCACCTGCGGGCCGGCGGCCGACTCGCCCGGACCACCGACCCGCTCGACCAGCACCGCGCCGGGCACCACCGGCCAGTTCCAGTGCTGCGCACAGGTCAGCGCCGCCTGGAGCAGCGCTTGCCGGGCCTTGCGGTGCCTGCTGGACTCCCGCGATTCACGCATGGGCACTCGCTTCCTCTCCGCGACCGGATGGATCAAGACCGAATGGATCAAGACCGAAGGGGCGGCCGGCGGACCGGCTCACAACCGACTGGCTGGGCAGTTACCGACTGGTTCAACTGCTGGTGCGGCCGGGGAGCCGCGGGATGTGCTCGGCGTCATGCGCGACGGGACGCCGACCCGGGCAGGCCTCGGGCGCGTCCCTGGAACGAGAATCCCTCATGCGACCAGATGGACGCCCTTCTGCGGCCTCTGGTTCCACCGTACGAGTGAGTGACGTCTGGTCAGCACGGTTGCCGGGCGGGGGGATCCCTACGCTCCGGGCAGGGTCCGGCAACCTCTGGACAGCTTCTGCCCGCTCCCGGCGCCCTCCACGCACGACGCAGAACCAGCCATCCGGCGGGGTCCCGATCCTGGACACGCGCCGACCGTCCTGTGTAGAAGTGGGGCATTGGAGTGGTTTGGCAACCCTTTGTACGGTACGGCCACAGCGCTGGGAGTCGCGGCATGAGTGACAAGCGTCCGTCCGGCGCGGCCGGCACGAGCGGTGCTTCGCCCGAACCGGCCGAGAGCCCCGGCTGCGGGGAGGGTCCGCCCCCGGTGGCCGGACGCCTGGCCACCCTGCTGGACCTCCCACAGCCCACCGCCCCACCCGCGGTGCCACCGGGGCGGGGCGCCGAGCCGCCGGTCGAACCGGCCGAACCGGCCGAACCAGCCGAACCAGCCGGCGTGCTGGACCAGTTGCCCCCGCTGGAGCGCCTCGCGGCGCTGGACCGGCTGCACCGGCACACCGAGCGGCTGGCCCGGGCCCGCGGCCTGGCCGCCACGCTGACCACCCTGCTCAGCTCCGGCGGCGAACTGCTCGGCGCCGGACGCGCGTTGCTCGTCCCCATCGCCCGGGAGAGCGGCGAGGGCCGCGCGGCCACCACCGGGGCCGGCGAGCCGGCGACCGCCGCCCTGCGGGGTCCGGCCGGGGGCTGCTGGCAGGACCACACGGGTCACGGCCCGATGGTGGGCCTGGCCCTGGACCACGCCGCGATCGGCGCCTTGGAGACGGTGCCGGTCGACCACGGACCGTTCGCCGGGCTGCTGCGCGGCACCGGGCGCCCGCGCCAGCTGCTCCACCGCGATCTGGCCGCCGTCGCCGAGGTGGCCCCGCGGTTCCGCGAGGTGGCCGCCGGCCTCGGCCTGGGCGCCTGCTTCGCGCTGCCGCTGGCCACCAAGGAGGACGGCCCGCTGGCCGCCGCCGTCTGGTTCTACCCGAACCCCGGTCAACCCACCGAGCTGCAGCAGGAGTTGGCGCGCGACTACCTGGCCTTCGCGGCTCCCCTGCTGGCCGGCCGGCTGGCCGCCGAGCGGGGTCTGCGGGCCACCGAGGCGCTGCGCCGCGGCCTGCTGCCCGACCACCTGCCCTACCTGCCCGGGCTGCGGCTGGCGGCCCGCTGGGTGCCGGCCGGCCTGGACAACTCGGCGGGCAGCGACTGGTACGACGCGATCGCGCTGCCGGACGGCTCGATCGGGCTGACCGTCGGCTCGGTCTCCGGCGACGGCCCGGGCGCCGGGCCCGCCTCCGCCACCGCCGCGGCCAGCGCGATGGGCCGGTTGCGGGCCGCGCTGCGCGCCTACGCGGTGCTGGAGGGCGAAGACCCGGTGGCCGTGCTCGGCGACCTGGAGCTGCTGCTCAAGTCCTGCGAGCCGGCCCGCACCGCCACCGCCGTCTACGCCTGCCTGGACCCCGAGGAGCGCCGGATCACCCTGGCCGGCGCGGGCCACTGCCCCCCGCTGCTGGTCACCCGGTACGGCGCCAACTTCGTCGAGACCTCGCTCTCCGCCCCGCTGGGCATGCTCAGCTGCTGGGAGGCTCCGGGCGTGGAGCTGGGTGTCGAGCGCGGCGACCTGCTGGTGCTCTACACCGAGGGCCTGGCCCGCCACTGCGGCCCCACCCTGCACGCCGGCCAGGCCCGGCTGCGCAAGGCCGCCGCCGATGCCCCGCGCGAGGTGCGCCACGACCCGGACCGGCTCTGCGCGCACCTGCTGGAGGTCTGCGTGCCCGACGTCACCGGGCTGACCGACGATCTGGTGCTGCTCGCGGCGCGCTTCGAGTAGCCCCACCGGCGCCGGGACGGGCCCCGCCCCTCCCGAACGGTTGATCGGCAGGTCATCCGTACCATGGGAGCCGAAGCCGCCCGTCACGTGTCGCGACCCGACGCGCCCGGGGCGGCGTGACTCGCAAGGAGGCGACGAACGTGACCGAGGACCGCACCCCGGCAACGGCGGAGAACCCCGAGGGGGCCGGCACCGACGAGGAGTCGGCCGAGCAGCCGATCAAGAGCCGCAAGAACGGCCTGTACGGCGAGGTCTCCGACGAGCTGGCCGCGTCCATGAAGTCCGGCTGGGCCGACACCGAGCTGCGCGGGCTGGCCCCGATCGAGCAGGCCACGCACACCGCCGCCCGGCGGGCCGCGCTCTCGGCCGCCTTCCCCGGCGAGCGCCTGGTGGTCCCGGCCGGCAACCTGCGCACCCGGGCCAACGACACCGAGTACGCCTTCCGCACCGCCAGCGAGTACGCGCACCTGACCGGCGACCAGACCCAGGACGCCGTGCTGGTGCTCGAACCGCGCGCCGAGGGCGGCCACGAGCAGGCGGTCTACCTGCTGCCGCGCTCCGACCGGGAGAACGGCGAGTTCTGGCTGGACGGCCAGGGCGAGCTCTGGGTCGGCCGCCGCAACAGCCTGGCCGAGGCCGAGCAGTTGCTCGGCCTGCCCACCCGGGACGTGCGCAAGGCCGCCGAGGAGCTGGCCGCCGCCGACACCGCGGTGCCCACCCGGATCGTGCGCGGCTACGACGCCGCCCTGGAGGCCGCGGTCACCAGCACCGAGGAGGGCGACGACGAGCTGAAGGTCTTCCTCAGCGGCCTGCGCCTGGTCAAGGACGAGTGGGAGGTCGGGCAGCTGCGCGCCGCCTGCGCGGCCACCGCCAACGGCTTCACCGATGTGGTGCGGGAGCTGGCGCAGGCCCGGGCCACCTCCGAGCGCTGGATCGAGGGCACCTTCTGGCGCCGCGCCCGGGTCGAGGGCAACGACGTCGGCTACGGCTCGATCGCCGCCGCCGGCCCGCACGCCACCACCCTGCACTGGGTCCGCAACGACGGCGAGGTCCGCCCCGGCGAGCTGCTGCTGCTGGACGCCGGAGTGGAGACCGCCAGCCTCTACACCGCCGACATCACCCGGACGCTGCCGATCAGCGGCACCTTCTCCCCGCTGCAGCGCAAGATCTACGACGCCGTGTACGAGGCCCAGGAGGCCGGCATCGCGGCCGTCGAGCCCGGCGGCCGGTTCCGCGACTTCCACGACGCCGCCCAGCGCGTGCTGGCCGGGCACCTGCTCGCCTGGGGCCTGCTGGACGCCTCGGTCTACGACGTGGAGAAGGTGCTGGAGCTGGGCCTGCAGCGCCGCTGGACCCTGCACGGCACCGGCCACATGCTCGGCCTGGACGTGCACGACTGCGCCCACGCCCGCCGCGAGCAGTACGTGGACGCCGTGCTGGAGCCGGGCATGTGCCTGACCGTGGAGCCCGGTCTCTACTTCCAGCAGGACGACCTGACGGTCCCCGAGGAGTACCGCGGCATCGGGGTGCGGATCGAGGACGACATCCTGGTGACCGCCGAGGGCAACGAGAACCTCTCCGCCGCGCTGCCGCGCACGGCGGACGCGGTCGAGGCGTGGATGGCGGAGCTGACCGGCTGAGGCCCGGCCGCAGCCACCGCCGGTGCCCGGCCCCGCTCGTGCGGGGCCGGGCACCGGTCTTCGGGGCGGGACGTCCATCCTCTCGGGGCGTCCATCCCCTCGGGGTGTCGCACTCGGGGGCGTCGCAGGGTGACTTCGGAACGGTTCCCGGCAGCTTCGATCACCATCGGTCCGTGCCGCTCCCGGACCGGTTGACGGACCGCCGGCAGGGCACCGCGCACTACACTCGCCAGCAGTTCCGCCACGGTGAACAGGGGGATCGATGACCGAGCGGAGTGCGTCGCGAGCGGTGGACGTGGTGATCGGGCGGCGGCCCGAGCCGGTGCACACGGTGGGGGTGTACGCCTACGAGGGCATGGCACCGTTCGAACTCGGCGTGGTGGTGGAGGTCTTCGGGCTGGCCCGGCCGGAGCTGGCGGGGCTGCTGGCGTCCCCCTGGTACGGGCTGAAGGTCTGCGCGGACGAGCCGGGCCGGCCACTGAACGCGCTCGGCGGTTTCGCCCTGACGGCGCGCCACGGGCTGGACGAACTGGCGGCCGCCGACACCGTGATCGTGGTCGGGGTGGCCAACACCTTCAGCGGGGAGGTGCCGGCCGGGCTGGTCGCCGCGCTGCGCACGGCCCACGAGCGCGGGGCCCGGATCGTGTCGATCTGCTCGGGCGCCTTCGCCCTGGCCGCCACCGGACTGCTGGACGGCCGGGAGGCCACCACGCACTGGCGGTACGCCGAGCTGCTGCGGCAGCGCTACCCGGCGGTCCGGGTCAACCCGGACGTGCTCTACGTGGACCACGGCGACCTGCTGACCAGCGCCGGCAGCGCGGCCGGCATCGACCTCTGCCTGCACCTGGTGCGCCGTGACCACGGCGCCAAGGTGGCCAACACGGTGGCCCGCCGCTTCGTGGTGCCGCCGCACCGGGACGGCGGGCAGGCGCAGTTCATCGAGGCCGCGGTGGCACCGGTGGCCGAGGAGGAGGACGGGATCGCGGCCAGCATGCGGTGGGCACTGGAGCACCTCGGCTCACCGCTGACGCTCTCGCTGCTGGCCCGGGCGGCCCGGATGTCCGACCGTTCGTACCTGCGCCACTTCACCGCGCGCAACGGGACCAGCCCGATGCGCTGGGTGGTCACCCAGCGCATCGCGGCCAGCCTGCCGCTGCTGGAGTCGCTGGACGGGACGGTGGAGGAGATCGCCGCGGCGGTCGGCTTCGAGAGCGCGGCGACCTACCGGCACCACTTCGGCCGGACCATGCGCACCTCGCCGACCGCCTACCGGCGCTCCTTCGGCACCGGGGTGGCCCAGTAGCGCTCGGTCAGGTCCGTCCGGCCCCGCGACCTCGCCTCAGCAGACCAGGCCCAGGTCGGCCGGGGTGGCGGTGGCCGGGTCCACCGGGCGGCGGCCCTCGGTGGGCCAGCCCTCCCGGATCCAGTACTCCAGGCCGCCGATCATCTCCTTGACCTCGCGGCCGAGCGCGGCCAGCTTCATCGCCCCCTTGGTCGAGCCGTTGCAGGCCGGGCCCCAGCAGTGGACGAGCAGCAGGCCCGGCGGCAGGTCGGCGACCTTCTCCGGGGTGATCTCGGCCAGCGGCAGACTGATCGCACCGGGCAGGTGCGTCCTGCGGTGGGCGCCCTCGATCCGGACGTCGACGATGGTGAAGTCCTGCCGGCCGTCGCGCAGCGCGTACCAGACGTCGGCCGGGTCGGCCTGGCAGCCGAGGCGCTCGGCGAAGAAGGCGAAGGCCCGCTCGGGTGCGAGGGCCGGGATCGCGGTGACGGGCGAGGCGGTGGGCGCGGGGGCAGGGGCGGCGGGGGCGGTGGGGGCGGTGGGGGCGGCGGTCACGGTCGGCTCCTGGGCGGTCGGGGCTCGGGGCGGTGAGTCGATCCTCCGCCGCCGACCCCTACCGCCGACAGTGGCGGCAACGACTACGACCACCAAGATCCCGCCAACTGGTCTCCACCGTGGGGCCTGACGTTGCGTGAGGGTCAAACGCACGCCGTGTACGAGTCTCCGACCATGGCTCGGACGCGTGACCCGGGCCTTGGAGGTACCGCTATCCGGACGGGCATTGTGACCCCGCGTGCCCTGACTGGACGATGGTCCGATGATCCTCAGCACTCCCTCCCTCGGCCGCAGGGCAGCCGCCGAGGCCGTGGGTACCGGCATTCTCTCGCTCACCGTGATCGGGTCCGGCATCCAGTCCGTGGCGCTCAGCCAGGACGGCGGGGTCCAGCTGCTGACCAACACGCTCGCCTCGGTCTGCGCGCTCGGTGTGCTGATCGCGCTGCTCGGGCCGGTCTCCGGAGCCCACCTGAACCCGCTGGTCACGGCCGGCGTCTGGTGGACCAGCCGCGGCACGGCGCAGGCCCTGCGGGTGCGCGAGGTGGCCGGCTACGCGCTCGCCCAGCTCGCCGGGGCAAGCGGCGGGGCGCTGCTCGCCGGGCTGATGTTCGACCGGAGCACCATAGGGCTCGCGCACCAGGCGCGCAGCGGGCCCGCGCAGTGGACCGGTGAGGTGGTGGCGACGGCGGTGCTGCTGCTGGTGGCTTTCGGGTTGGCCAGGTCCGGCCGACAGCGCTACGCCCCGGCGGCGGTGGCCGGCTGGATCGCGGCCGGGATCTGGGCCACCGCCTCGGGCTGCTTCGCCAATCCGGCGCTGACCGTGGGGCGCTCGCTGAACGCGGGGTACACCGGCATCGCGCCTGGCTCGGTGCCCGGGTTCCTGCTGGCCCAGCTGCTCGGCTCGGTGATCGGGCTCGCGCTGGTGCGGCTGCTCTTCGGCCCGGACCGGCCGCACGGCGCCGGTCCGGACGGCGGGAGCGCGCCCGGCGCCGGCGCCCGTCCCGCGGGCGGGGCCGACGAGCCGGCGGCCCTGTTCAGCCACGCGTAGCCGGGTGCGGCGGGCACCGCCTCAGCCGGCCTCGGCCCCCATGGCGGCCGGGGTGCGCGCCTCGCCACTCGGGCGCGGGATCGTGCCCCGGCCCTTGCCCCGACGCCCGCCGGCCCCTCGGCCGCCCCCGCCCTCGGCGCTGCCGCGGCCGCGGCCGCGGCGCGGCTTCTTGGTGGGCCAGAGCAGCACGTAGGCCGTGGAGACCACCACGAAGGCCAGCCGGATCAGGCCGCGGGTCGAGTCGCTCGGGATCAGCAGCGTGCCGCCGTAGAGCGAGGCCAGCGCGATCCAGCTCCACCAGGGCACCAGGCGGCGCTGGCCGACCGCGTCCCAGAGCAGCGTGCCGAGCAGGATGGACGCCGTGTAGTACGTGTAGACGCTCGGGTCCAGCAGGATCCGGGCGTTCGCGCCGACCAGCACCACCGCCGGCCAGCGCCCGCGCCGCACCGCCAGGGTGCCCAGGCCCATCCCGACCGCGAACTGCGCGGGCCGGTCCCACCAAGGGGTGGAGGGGTCGGAGACGCCCAGCCAGCGCAGCGAGGAGGCCGGCTGGTTGGGGATGGTGAACTTGGCGGCCGCCATCGATCCCAGGTTGCCCAGGTAGAACGGCAGCCAGGCGACGGCCACCAGCCCCGCGCACCACAGGAAGGAGCGCTTCCAACTCGACCGGGGCAGCGCCAGGATGAGCGGCAGGAAGGAGATCGCCCAGGGTTTGGAGTCCACCGCCAGGGCCAGGAAGATGCCCACCGCGGCCGGCTTGTTCCGCACCAGCGCGTGCACCGCGAGCATCGTGAAGAAGAGCGCCAGCACGTCGTCCAGGTGCGCGAAGCGCACCGAGACCTCGACCCACATCGGGATGAAGGCCAGCCCGGCGATCAGGATCCGCTGCTGCAGACGGCGGTGGTTGGTGCCGGTGCCGCGGTAGTACCAGGCGGCGGTGCGCCCGACCAGGACCAGCATCACCAGCCCGAGCGCCGACATCGTGCCCTCGGCCAGCACCTGCCCGACGGACTCGGGGAACGGGGCGAAGAGCCTGGCCGCGGCCAGGCTGACCGGCCCGATCTGCAACTCCGGGTGGTGCGCGTAGAGCGAGAGTCCGCCGCCCTGCTGGTTGGCGAAGAGCAGTTGCTCGCCCTCGCGCAGGTAGTGCCAGGAGACGCCGCCGCTGGGCAAGACGATCAGGAACCAGAGGATGGTCCAGGCGACCAGGAGGACGTGGTGTCTGCGGACAGGCAGGCTGGCGATCCGGCCGGTGTTCGACCCGTAATCGGTTGCACTGCTGTCCGCGCTGGCTCCGCGCACCTCTGTTCCTCTTCCCCGCACCGGCCCCCCCGGCCGGACATCCTATGCGATCAGTTGGAACAGCCCACCGGCTGTGGCGTGGCGCACATGTGCCCTGGGCCCGGCCGAGCAGTGCTCGCCCCGGACCCAGGACAGGTGGATCGCCGGTCCGCTCAACGGACGGCGCAGGTCAGGCGCGGGTCAGGCGTGCCGCGCGCCGCCCTTGCGACGACGGAGCAGGACCAGGGTGCCCACGCCGGCCGCGAGCACACCGGCGCCGGCGATCGCGATCGGCGTGGCATCGCTGCCACCGCCGGTGAAGGCCAGGCTCTTCTCGTCCGCGGCCTCGGAGGCCTGCGCCTGCTGCACGGCGGCGGCCGGGATCGGCACCACCACAGCCTTCGGCGGCTGCACCGGGAAGGGGGTGACCGTGATGTCGGTGGACGAGGCGGACGGGGTGGCGACCGCCGCCGGGGAAGAGCTGGACGGGCTCGTCGAGTGGCTCGGCGAGGCGCTCGCGGACTGGCTGGCCGAGGCGGAGGCCGACGGCGAGGACGACGGCGAGGACGACTCCGAGGCCGAGGCGCTCGGCGAGGACGACGGCGAAGAGGACGCCGAAGCGGAGGCGGACGGCGAGGAGGACGGCGAGCTGGACGCGCTGGCCGAGCTGGAGGGCGAGGAGGACGCCGAAGCGGAGGCGCTCGCCGAGGCCGAGGCCGAGGCGCTCGCCGAGGCCGAGGCGCTCGCCGACGGGCTGGACGACGGGCTCCCGGTCGGGTGCCCGCCGTGCGGCGGCAGCACGCAGAAGAAGGCGGGCTTGCTGGTGGACAGCTCGCCGGCCTGGGTGGGCACCTTGTCGGCGTCGACCGGCGCCCAGTAGGCGACGAACTGCGCGAAGGCGGGCCCGGTCGGGTTGTCGTCCGGCAGCCCGAGTCGCACCTTGATCGAGACCGACTTGCCCGCCTTGACGAAGATCAGCGCGTCCGGCGACGGCTCCCCGCTGTCGTCCAGCGGGCCGAGCAGCCGGACGGTGTCCAGGAAGGCCGGGATGGTGCTCTCCTGCCAGTCCTGGCGGGCCTTCTTGTAGTCCAGGAGGAGCTGGGTGTTGTCGAAGTCCAGCGCCTGGTCGTTCACCTGGACCGCCGGGTAGAAGACCAGGTCGCTGCCGGAGGTGTTGGTCAGCTGCACGGTGAACTCCGTGGGCTGGTCACCCGCCGTGACCGTGTGCTTCAGCCCCTCGACCTGCAGCTTCGGCTCGGCCGAGGCCGGCACCGCCGCGGGCGGCACCGAGGCCGCGGGGCTGGTCGTCACCGAAGCGGCGAGCGGTGCCGCGAAGGCCGCGGCGCCGCCGGTCAGCACCACCGAGCATGCCAGCGTGCCGGCCGCGGCCAGGGCGAGAGAACGACGCATGGGTGTGAGCACCTCATCATCAGGATCCGCGCCCATGGAGAGACGCCCCTGGGCCGACGGGAGAAGTTCGACGGAGAATATCGGACGAACTCATATCCGTAGGACCACGGTTCACGGCCCATCGCAAAATCTCCGCACCGCACGCAGATCCCACGCCTGCCGTTCGGCCTGCGGTCCTACGCCCCTCGCCCAGGTGTCCGCAGGTCAAGCACGGGGCATCCGGAGCGCCCAGCCCGGCACGGAATCTCCACATCCCCAGCATTCACCCAGCACATCCCCAGCAAACCGTCACCTGTGGCACCGTCAGGTCTGATCACCTGTCACCAGCGGTGTCCCGTCCCGCCAGGCCGGCTGCGGGCGGTCCGCGTAGAGGTGGAGCAGGTCGCGGTAGATCGGATCGAGCCGCAGTCCGTGGTCGATCAGCCCGAGCCGCTCGGCCACCGCGCGCGACCCGGCGTTGTGCGCGTAGATCCAGGCGAAGACCGGGAGCTCGGCGTTGTGCTCCCGGGCAGCGGCGAGCCCCGCCCGGCTCAGCTCGGTCGCGTAGCCACGGCCCCAGTGGGCGGTCGCCAGCCGGTAGAAGAGGTTCCAGTGGCCGCGCCCCTGCTGGGCCTGCACCCCGCCGATCCCGATCACCGGGCCGGCGCCACCGCCGTCACCGTCGCCGCGCAGCCGTACCGTCCAGTAGCTGAGACCGTCCGCCCAGCGCTCCGCCGCCCGCTCGATCCAGTCCCGGGTCTGCTCGATGTCGGTGTGCCGGCCCTGGGGCAGGTGCCGCCACGCCTCGGGGTCCGAGTTGATCGCGTAGAGCGGCTCCAGGTCGTCCAGGCTCACGGCGCGCAGTTCGAGGCGCTCGGTGGTGACGACGCGAAGGGCGCCGGTGGTCTCCGTCATGGTCGGAGCGTATGCGCGGCACCGGACCGACCAGGGCCCGGGCCAGCTCCCGCACCGGCAGCCGCGCGGCCGGCACCCCCGGCGCCCGCCGGTACGCCACACCCGCGAGCAGCTCCGGGGCGCCCCGAGCGCGGACCAGGCGTGCGCGGTGGGGCGTCGTACTCCGTCGCCGCCGCTCCGTTCGCGTCGGTCATCCCTGCCGCACCGGCATTTCGCCAGGTCGAGGTGCCAGGTCGAGGCGCCAGTCGTTGCAGCGCATGAGGTTGCCGGGCGGGTACTCGAAGTCGCAGGCCTCGACCAGGGTGAACCCGGCGCGGCGGCAGAGCGCGTTGGACGCGAGGTTGTCGACCGACGGGAAGGCGTGCAGCCAGCGGTGCCCGCGCTCCGCCCGCGCGGCGGCTGCCGCGGCGGCCACGGCGGCGGCGGCCACGGCGGCGGCGGCGATCCCCCGGCCCTGGAACGCGGGCAGCACGCCCCAGCCGGTCTCGTAGCCGGGCTCGCCCCGCCACTCGTGCTCCCAGTACCCGATGCTGCCGGCCACCTCCCCCGTCTCCGCCAGCACCACCCCGAACATCTGCGCGGTCTCCGAGCCGCTGAGCCGGACGTAGCGCTGGTGCCGCGCGAGCACCTGCTCCGCCGTCTCCGGGCCGCCGAGGTGCTCGGTCATCTCGGGGGCGTTGGTCCGGTGCAGCAGTTCGAGGAACTCGGGCGTGTCCGCCCAGGGTTCGAGCCGGATCTGCGGTGCGGGGGCGCGCTCCGCCATGGTCGGTCACCTCGGGTTTCGGATCGATCGTCAGGCACTGGTGCCACAGGTAGCGCCTTGGATTCGATCATGAAGGTCCGACAGCGTGATCCGCGGGGCTGGGCGGGGCGGGGCTGGACCGGACTGGGCTACCAGTGCGACGGGCGGGTGAGGCCGGCCGGGAGCTTGGTGGCCGCGTCGCCCTTGGCGGCGTTGAGCTGGGGCTGGGTGAGGAAGAAGGCGCCGGTGAGGTCGGCGCCGTGCAGCCTGGTGTCACGCAGGTCGGCGCCGATCAGGTCCGCGGTGCGCAGATCGGCCCGGGTCAGGTCGGCGGCGATCAGGTAGGCGCCGCGCAGGTCGGCGCCGCGCAGCGAGGCACCGGCGAGCTTGGCGCCGATCAGGTCGGCGCCGCGGCGGTCGCGCTTCTTGCCCGGCACGGTGGCCCGCACCAGCTCACCTGCCCGCAGCAGCAGCGTGTTGACCCGGCCGCGGTGGGCGGGCAGGTCCAGTGCGAGCAGGGCGGCGGCGTCGGTGCCGGCGGCCAGCGCCTCGGTGGCGGCCAGCAGCTCACGCAGCTCGGGGCGCAGCTCGGCCGCCGGGGCGAGGGTGAGCGCCTCGGCGAGGTACCAGAGCAACTCGTGCAGCTGGCGCACCACCGGGAAGACCGCGAACATCTGGCCCGCGGTCCCCGGTGCCTGGCGCCAGTCGGCGCCGCCGAAGGTGACCTGGGAGACCCGCTGCCCGGCGCCGAAGCAGTCGTAGACCGTGCAGCCGGCGAAGCCCTGCTGCCGCAGCCGGGTGTGGATCCCGCAGCGGAAGTCGGCCTGCAGGTTGCGGCAGGGCTTGCCCGCCTCCTTGGTGACCGCGAAGTCCGCGGAGGCCGTGAAGGGCAGCGCGACGCAGCACAGGCCGAAGCAGTTGGCGCAGTCGCCGGTCAGGGCGGTGGACTCGGGCACGTGGGTCCTCTCCGAGGGCGGGATCGCTGTCGAGTAGAGCCGAAGCGCAGGTCAGGCGTCCAGTCAGGCGTCCAGCCGGGCACCCGAGCGTCCGGCCGGGCGTCCGGTCATGCCGCCACGCCCGCCGCCGCCGCGCCGCGCAGCTCGCGGATCAGCGCCCGCACACCCAGCGTCCGTGCCAGCTCCGGGGTGGTCACGTAACCCACCGTCCGGGTGGGCCGCTCCGCGCCCAGGTCGGTCACCGCCACCGTGGCGGGCGCGTCCAGCAGCGCGAGCCGGGGCATCACCGCCATCCCCATCCCGCCCGCCACCATGGAGAGCACCACGCTGTCCTCGCCGGCGTCCAGCCGGGTGGCGGGCAGCCAGTCCTGGACCGCCCACCACTCCCGCGTGTAGGAGGAGCAGTTCTCGGTCCAGTCGATCAGCGGCAGGGTGCGCGGGTCGGTGTGCCCTGCGGGGTGGACCAGCGAGTAGGCCTCCTCGAAGAGCTCTCCGGCCACCAGGCCCTCCGGCAGCCGGTAACTGCCGCTCAGGGTGGCGATGCCGAGGTCGGCCCGGCCGTCCTGGACCTCGCCGGCGGTGCCGCGCCCGACCTCGGGGACGATCCGCACCTCGGGGGCCAGGCCCGGGTGGGCGGCCTTGATCCGGCTCAGCACGGTGGGCAGCAGGTGGACGGCGGCGGTGCGGAAGGCGGCGATCCGCAGCGGACCGCTGAGCACCTGGGTGCTCGCGCCGCGCGCCTCGTCGGGCAGCGCGTCCAGCAGCCGCAGGATCCGGCGGGCGTGGGCCGCCGCGCGCACCCCGGCCGCGGTGGGGCGGGCGCCGTGCCGGCCGCGGTCGAAGAGGACCGTGCCGATCTTGCGCTCGCAGGCGCTGACGGCGTGGGAGACGGCGGACTGGGTCAGCCCCAGCGCCTCGGCGGCGGCGGTGAAGCTGCCCGCGCGCTCGACGGCGACAAGGATCCGCAGCTCGCGGATGGCGAGGTCGTTCACACCGGTCACCGTACTCCGCCCGCCCCGGTGGACCGGAACGGGCGGAGTGGGCACAGCGGCGCGGTGGGCGATCGCGGGTGGTGACCGGCGGTCAGTGCTGGTCGGGGTGCGGCGCGTAGCTCGGGTGGCCCGGCTGGCCGCCGTACGGGTTCTGCCCGTCGTAGGGGTTCTGGGCCGGCTGCTGCTGCGGGAACGGCTGGGCCGGCGGGGCGGGCTGGGGAGCGGCCTGCTGCGGGAACGGCTGCGCGGGCGGTGCGGCCTGCGGCGGGAACGGCTGACCCGGCGCCGGCTGCGGGTAGGGCTGACCCTGCGGCAGGCCCTGCTGCGGGTAGGGCTGACCCTGGGGCAGGCCCTGCTGCGGGTAGGGCTGACCCTGCGGCAGGCCCTGCTGCGGGTAGGGCTGACCCTGCGGCGGCAGCATCTGCCCGGCCACGGCCGGCGGCAGCGAGCCGTCCGCCATCGCCCCGGGCGGGAAGGCGGCGGAGAGCTGGTCCATCTCGGCACGCCAGTAGCGGTGGATGTTCAGCCGGCGCGGCTTGCTGTCACCGGGGAGCTGCAGGTACATCGAGCTCCAGATGGTGGCCCGCTTGACCCGCTCGACCGGGAAGGCGTTGCGCGGGTAGACCCCGACCACCTCGCCGGGCCGGTTGGTCCAGCGGCTCGCGACGTTGACCACGACCGAGCTGTTGGTGAGGGTGAGGAAGTAGAACCGCCGGGTCAGCGCGACGATCAGACCGAGCAGCGGGACCTCGTCGAAGACCGCGTTGAGCCAGGGGCTCGGGCCGGTCTCCACGTGCACGCACGCGATGAACGTCTCCCCGGGCGGTGCCACCTGGGAGAGCTTCTCGATGACCTGAGCCTTCTGCTTGGCCCGGCGAATTGCCATGGTTTTTCCCTCTTGCCCCGTCTGGTCCGCGGCGGTGCGCCGCGGTGAAATCGGCTGAGATTAGCAGGTGGTAGTGACGGGCGGAACAGCCGCGGCCCCCGGCGCCGAGAGCTCGCGCCGGGGGCCGTACGGGCCGTTCCCGCCCGTGGTGCTGCTTGCTGCCCGCTGACTACTTCATGCTGCTGGTCATCGCGTTGACCAGGCTGCCCGACGGGTCGTCGGCCTCCAGCGAGTAGGCGAAGATGCCGCCCAGGCCCTTGCTGGTGGCGTACGCGCCGCGGGCGGTGATGGCCTGCGGGGTGTCACCGGTGAAGAGGTTGGTGCCGTCGTAGATCCACGAGCTCTGCGTGGTCGGGTCCCAGTGCACGTTGGCCGCACCGGTCTTGCCGGTGGCCACCAGCTCCTTCCAGAAGGCCACGCCGGCCGCCTGGCTGGTGCTCTGCGCGGCGGACGGGCCGGTCGCGCTCTGGTAGAGGCCGTTGGTGCTGCCGGCCGGGACGCCGGTCCAGCCGCGGAAGTAGAACGGCACGCCCAGCACCAGCTTGGAGGCCGGGAAGCCACCCTTGATCCCGTACGCCGGGTCGCCGTTGATGAAGGCGTTGACCGCGTTGTCCACGGTGTACTTCTCGGTGCCGGGGGCGATCGGGGTGCTCGGATCGCTCGGGCTGTTGTAGAGCGGGTCCTGCAGGTTGGTGGGGCCGGTCGCGTCCCAGGCACCGTGCATGTCGTAGCTCATGATGTTGCCGTAGTCCAGGTACTTGCCGATCTGGTCGGTCTGGACGTTGGTGATCTTGTCCTGGCCGCTCGGCAGCGCCGCGGTCAGCAGGAAGTGCTTGCCGATGCTGCTGCCGTAGGCGTCCAGCTCGTTGCGGAACTCGGCGAGCAGCGCGGTGTAGTTGGCGGTGTCGGCGGGCGAGGTGTGGTTGCCGGCGTGGCCGCCGGTGGAGGCCGGGTACTCCCAGTCGATGTCGATGCCGTCGAAGATGCCCGCGGCCGAACCGGTGCCGCCGGAGGCGTCACCCGAGACGGTGGGCAGGTTGCCCTTGATGAACATGTTGATGCAGGAGGAGACGAACTTCTTCCGCGAGGCGTCGGTGGCGGCCACGTCGGAGAAGAACTTCGAGTAGGTCCAGCCGCCGATCGACAGGGTGAAGCGCAGGTTCGGGTTCTTCGCCTTGAGCTCGCGCAGCTGGTTGAAGTTGCCCTTGATCGGCTGGCTCCAGGCGTCGTTGGTGCCGTCGACGCTGTTCGCCGAGGTGTACGACTTCTGGTAGTCCGCGAAGGCGTCGCCCGCGCCGTCACCCGCGTTCGGGTCGCTGTCGTTGGTGTCGGCGGCCTTGATGGTCTCGAAGCAGGTCTGGTTGGTCGGGTCGATGTTCTCGAACGCGTAGGTCATCACGTTCAGGCCGGAGGCCGCGCCGCTGGCCGCCACGCTGCTGGGGTAGTAGGCGTTGCCGTAGATGCCCCACTGCGAGAAGTACGCCGACTTCACCGCGCCGGTGGGCAGCGCGCCGGTGGTCGCGGCGACCGGGGCGGACTGGGCGCTGCTGTGCCCGGCCACGTCGTAGCCCTGCACGGTGAAGGTGTAGGCGGTGTTCGGCTGCAGCGAGCTGACGGTGACCGAGGTGCCCATCGAGGTGGCGACCAGGTTGCCGCCCGAGTAGACGTAGTACGCCGGCACGTTGCCGTTCTGGCCGCCGTCGGTGGAGGCGGTCCAGTTCAGCGTGACGGTGTTGTTGCTGACCTTCGCGCTGACCCCGGCCGGGGTGCTGACCAGGCCGTCGCCGCCGGGCGCGGGGCTGCCGCTGGGCGAGGCGGTGGGCGAGGCGCTCTGGCTCGGGGACGCGCTCCGGCTCGGCGAGGCCGACTGCGAGGGGGAGGCGCTCTGCGAGGGCGAGGCGGACTGGCTCGGCGAGGCGCTCTGCGACGGCGAGGCCGACTGCGAGGGGGAGGCGCTCTGCGAGGGGCTGCTGGAGGCGCTCTGGCTCGGGGACGCGCTCTGCGACGGCGAGGCGCTCTTCGAGGGCGAGGCGCTGCTGGTGCCGGTGCTCGGCCCGGTCAGCGCCAGGTCGTCCGCGTTGTAGGTGCCCTGGCCGTACCAGCCGTGCACCCAGACCGTCACCGAGGTGGTCGAGGCACCGGTGGTGAAGGTGGTGTTGAGGTTGCTCCAGCTGGTGTTGGAGGTCCAGGTGCTGGTGTCGGTGGTGCCGGTGCCGGTGACCCCGAGATAGGCGTAGTTGCCCTTGAGCCAGCCCGAGAAGCTGTAGGCGGTGCTCGGGGTGACCGCGACGGTCTGCGAGCACTGCGCGGTGTCGCCCGCGCTCGCGGCACCCGCCAGCGCGTAACTGCCGCCGTGCGGAGCGGTGCTGGTGATGCTGCCGAGGCCGCCGGAACAGGTCCAGCCGGCCGGCGTGCCGGTCTCGAAGTCGCCGTT